>JANOJB010000235.1:0-19529 GCA_031407985.1 Pseudomonadota bacterium
AGCATCCTAGGCCATCAGGGCCGCAAGTACGCCGGCTCCGCCCGTCCCGAAGTTTGGGGCGGCCGTGCTCTTGTCCCGGATCGCGGCCGTGATCAACGTATTGAATACCTTGTTGTTCGTGACGTTTCCCGCGTCGACGTACGCTCCCTGTTTCAGATATCCACCACCGTTGCCCGCGATGATATGCGGGACATTCCTGAAGCTGTGCGAGGGTCCGTCAGCGACGTGATTGGTCCACATGATGAAGGATTTGTCGAAGAGCCCGCGCGCCTTGAACTGATCCAGACCGTGCAGCAGCGTCTTCATTCGTAGGACATCGATCTCGGCGTGCGCCTGTTCCGCCGTCGCATTCGATCCGGTGGCGGAATCAGAAGCCACGCGGTGGCTAAGGTGATGGAATGGCCAGTTCAGGCTGGCGTTCGCCGGCACGGCGTATTTCGTGGCGTCGGTGCCATCGCCGTGCTGAAGGGTTGCGACCCGATTGAGGTTGCAGGCGAATGCCAGCGCGACCAGCTCCAGGTGAAGCTTGGCAACGTCTTCGATCATGCCGTTGGTCTTGAACGCAAGGCCACTCTTCAAGGCGTCCAGTTGCGTGGTCGCCAGCCCGTCCTTCGAACACGCCGCTCCCATGGTGGTGATCGCGACCTCCGTGTCACGGATGGAGTCGAAGTGTTGCTTGAGGCGCTGTTTGTCGGCCGCGCTCAGGGTCGACATGCCCATCAGGCTGTTCAGCTCGGCCCGCACCAGATCGTTGACGCTCTTGCGCGTGGTGGCCAACTCGGCGGCTACGGGATCGGTGGTGGTGCCTCCCCCGGTGGTCGTCGTCGTCAACCCGACCAGCTTCGAGTAAAGCGTATAAGGGTTATCGTCGGCGGCCCGCACCTGACCGGCGCCCGCTCCCTTGAAGGAAATTCTCTCGGCGATGTATCCGTTCTTCTTGTTGCCGGCGTACAGGGTCAGGGGATCCGCAGCGTTCGCGTTCACGGCTTGGGCTATCACCATGTCGGCCGAGATACCACCGGAATAGGCCGCAGAGCCGCTTCCCGCCGACGGTGCCGCCGTCAGCGATTCGCAGAGTCCCTGCGCGTGACCACAGCCGCCGACGCTCGGCGAGGGGAAGTTGATGTTCTTGACGAACAGCAGGTTCGCCGCGTGGGGCGCCAGCACGCTGGTGGCCTTGTCCGTCATGCCCATCAGCGACGCCGTCGTCAGCGCGCCGGTCGCGCTGGGGAAGAACTTGCTGCCCACCACGCCGCAGGCGGCGACGATAAACAAGCTGAATACGGGCTGGCCTTCCGCCGCCCAGGCCGACCGCTCGGGAAGTCCCTCCAAGAAAGGCAGCCCGATCGCAACCGTTCCCGCCCCACGCAGAAACGCCCGTCGATTCACGACCGTGCGATTGACGATCGGGGCATTGATTGCTTCCGACTTGGATTTCACGGGGCACCTCCGACGCGTGTCCTGAATGCGTTGTTCTTGACCAGGTCCAGCATCACTTGTTTGACGGAGCCGCCCGCGGCCATGCTGGTCGCCGCCAACGTGCTGAGCAACGGCATGTCCTTCGCGACCATGTCGCGCTGCAGGGCAAAACTGGCGATCTTCTTCGCGAAGCACAGGTGGGCCTGCTGTCCGTTGGCCAGAAGCGGCATCAGATCGGCCGCCCCCGTGAAGGTCTTCGCACCCTCGATGAAGTTGTACGAACCGCTGCTGTCGATGGCCAGTCCGCCGTTCTCCGTGTCCACATATTTCCCCATCCCGTCGAAGTGTTCGAAGGCGAAGCCGATCGGGTTGATCAGTTGATTGTGACAGGCGCCGCCGCACCCGGTGGTCAAGGTCGAGATGCGCTGGCGGTTCGTTTGTCCCGCCATCAGCGCGGGAACGGGCGGAATCACACCCGCGGGCGGGCCAAGCGGCGCGCACAGAACGTCGACGTTGATGCTGACGCCGCGGTGAATGGAACTGGGCTCGGCATTGAAGGCGTAAAGGGTCAGGAACGGCAGTTGCGAGAAGTAACCCACGCGCTTGGCGCCCAGGTTGCGCTCCGCGAAACCGCTGGCGGGCGCGGCGATTCCGCCTTCGTACAGCGCGGCCGTCTGCGGCCCCACGAAGCCCCAGGTCGCCGTCAAGACGTCCCTGACGCCCAGCCCTTGCGTGAAGATCTTGTCGAAAAACAGATACGAACTTTCTTGGTACTCGGCGTTCAGTGCTTCCTTGTACGTCGGAACGTTGAGCTTGCTGATGGTCGCGTAGCGATCGAAATGCAGGAGCTCGCCGTAAAAATTCCTCATGGTGGCCGTGGTCGTCGGCTCGCCCAGCATGGTCGCGGCCAGGGCCGCCGCCCCGTCGACGGTATCCAACCTGCCGGGCCCCGCGGCCGAATCGAGGAGCGCGTCGTTCGGGGTCGTGCCGCGCAACCACAGCGCGAGTTTTGCGGCCATTTCATAGCCGTTGAGCGGCGCTGCGTTCGCTCCGCTTTCGGCGCGATAGAGGAAGTACGGCGATTGCAGCATCGCGCGAATGACCAGTGAGGCACCCTTGGCGAAGGCGGTTCGCGTTCCGGCCAACGTTGCTCCCGAGTTAAACAACGTCATATACGTTGTCTTCTCGGCGGTGGTCAGCGGCCTACGGTACGCCCGGCGCCCGAAGGCCGATATGAACCCCGCCGCGTCCGTACCCGCGTACACCCGGGCCAACGCCGCGTCGGTGGCGGTGACCTGCGTGGCCAGTGTTTCGGACGCCGCCTGAAAATCGGCCCACGATCTTTGATTGACGTCCAGGACGTGTTCGTTGTTGGAAAAGTCCGTGGTTCCCGCGACGGCGGTTTGAAAACCGCTGTCCAAGCCAACGGGAGCGAGCAGGGCCAGGCTGTCCCGAACGCTGGCTGCCCACTGGGAGTTCGTCAGGCGAACGAAACGGAAGTACACCGGGCTGCCGGCCAGATCGATCGTGCCGGGCGTTCCCGTACCGGCGCCACCCGTGCCCGTCACGGTTGCACCGCCACTGCCGGCCGTACCCGGGACATTGCCCGTGCCACTGCCACCTGTGTTCCCCGGACCGACGACCCCAGTGCCGCCCACGCCGGTTCCGGCGCCCGACCCAGTTCCCGCGGTGCCCGGGGTTCCGGTCCCCCCCGGACCAGCCCCCGGGCTACCGCCAGAACCCGTAGAGTTTCCGCCCGACCCTGAACTGCCTGAACCTGGCGAAACGCCGTCGACATTCGCGACACACGCCGAGAGCGACGCCAAAGCCAGCGCCGCCGCATAGGTCGTGACCAATCGGGTTCTCATCGGGACCCCCGCTTTCGTTTTCCGAAGGAAGGAGTGATTGATCTGATTGCCACTCCGGAATTGAGATTCCCGGCAACGCCCCTTCTGATCCCGCGGCGTCGCAGAAACCTCGAAAGGACCGTTGATCGAGTGGGGGAATGTAGGCGCTGGGGGGATTCCCCGGCCGCCGGGCGGAGGGACTACAACGTCAGAGCGCTGGTCGTCGTCGGAGCCGCCGGATCGGGAGCGGCGGTCTGGGGTCGCGCGGCGGGCGTGGCCGGTTTGACCTCCGCCGCGGCGGCCGGCGCGCGGCGCAACCACGCTCCAAGGACATCGATGGCGTCACGCGGTGGGAGCGACTCAAACTTCTCGACGATCCAGCCCGCGGCTTCCTGGTTCCGACTTTCCTTCAACATCTGATGCACCGACTCCGTCGGCGGAGTCGAAGGGGCTGCCGCCGCCAGGGCGTCCGCCTTTCCAGGTGCCTGGTTGGCCTGCGCTGGCGCTTTGCCCTGCCCCGCCACGATGGTCCGAACTTCGGTTGGCATACGCGCGTCGGCGTTCACAGCATCCAGTTCAGCCCGCGCCGCCGCATCCTTTCGTGCCGCCAGTGCCCGCGCCGCCGACACCTGGACCGGCGGGTTGTCCTTCTTCACCATGGTTCCCAGGAATGCGGCCGAGGCCTTCGTCGACATTTGCGCCAGTTCGGCCGCCACCAACTGCCCCGGACGCGGATCGGTTTCGCGTGCCAGTAGGTAAAGCTGGTCCAGCGCCGTATCGCCACCGGCCCGGACCATTCCCGCGGAAGCGGCGCCACGGACCTCGACGGCCTTGTCACGAAGAAGCGGCGCCATCCGGTACATTTCGGAACGCCCCGCACCCTTGCGCACAGACGCAAGTATCGCGGCGCCACGCAGTGCCGGATCCTTGTCGTCGATGGTCGAGATCACGACGGAACGCGCCGCCGCCGGCGCCAACGTCAGCAACGAATTCATCGCCGACAGACGCAGCGCCTTTGGCTGCTGAACATCCGCGACAATGGTTGCCAGCGATGCCGCGCACGGGGTGACGTCAGCACCCGCCGCTGCGGCCGCGTGCAACGCCGTCAAAGCCAACTCGCGGTCGGACACCTTGCCACCCTCCAGGGAGGTGCGGACGGCATCACAAACGTCGATCCCCAACGAAAACAGCCCGCGCGCCGCCAAGTCCACGGTGGCGCGCGACCCCAGCGCCGTGCGCAGCCGCGCGACCTGCGAACGATCGCCGGCCTGGGCCAAAGCCACCGAAGCGGCCACGTTCAATACGGGATCGGGGGAGGTCCGGGAAAGAAATAACCGGGCAAACCGATCCAGGCCCGCGGTCCCACCTTCCTTCGCCCCGTCACGCACGCGCCGCAACGCCTCGCCCACGCGATTGGCCAGCATCAGACGGGGCAGCGACACATCCAGCGGATCGTCCTTACGCACGACCCGCGCACCCGCCGCGCAGGCGCGGTGATCGCGCGAGAAGGTCCATTCAAGATGGGCATAGGTGTCGTCGGAGACCACGTCCGCCGAAGGAAGCGCGTAGGGCGCGGCCTTACGAACGACATCCATCGCGGCGCGGTCGAATGCGGGTGTGCCCGAGGACTTCTTGACCGCCACCTCGGCAATCGTCCCGTCCCAACGAATCACCACCTCCAGCATCACTTGTCGCGACGGATTGTTCATCGCGTGCGTCGTGGGATAGGTGGCCGCAACCGTCTTGATGAAGTTCTCGTGCCAAGCACCGTGAATGCGATCGTGAGTGCGGCGCAGATACTCGCCTTCCGGGCCTTGCGTGACGATCACCGGCTCGGCGCGGGCCGGTGCCGCGACGGCGGCGGGTTTCGCGCCGGGCGCGCCGGGACCTGCGTGCGCGTCTTCCATTGAAGCCACGAGACCGGCGCCCAAGAGAAGCGGAAAAATGAACAAACGCATCGCGTGCCGCATGGGCACCCCATCGTCGGATCCCAAGGCAACATTTAGGCCCATTTAGGCCTGAACGGCGCTGGATGTTCCCTGCCCATGGACGCATCATCTGCCGCGATGGCGGGGACATACGGAACCAGGTTGCTGGATGGTCTGCTGGACCACTTGGCGACCGACACCGCGATTCCGGCACCGACGGGCGCCGCGACCTATGGCGCGTTGGTAACGCGCTCCGCCGGCGTCGCTCGGGGGCTGTTGAATGGGCGCCGATCGCTGGCCGGCGCGCGCGTCGCGCTGCTGCTTCCGCCAGGTGCTGCCTTCGTGGAGACGCTGCTGGGGATCCTGCGGGCCGGGGGCGTTGCGGTGCCTTTGTCGGCGGTGCACACAGCGCCCGAACTGGACCACATCCTGAGCACCGCGGCTCCCGACGCCACGATCGTCGACGTAAACCTGACAGCCAGGCTGGACGAATGGAGCGCAAACCGCGACCCGGCTCGCCTCGGCCGACGCATTGAATGGTCCGGTACGCCCGGCAATCTTGCTCCCGGGACGGAACACGAACTGCCAGGGTTGAACGACGACGACATGGCCCTGATGCTGTTCACGTCCGGGACGACTGGAAAACCCAAAGGGGTCAACCTGTCGCACGCGGGGATCGCCGCCACGTTGGAATCCCTTCACCAATCGTGGCGGTGGCGCCGCGATGACCGTTTGCTGCACGCGTTGCCGCTGTATCACACGCACGGCCTCATCGTCGCGCTGCTGGGTGCGCTGTGGGCTGGGGCAGGCGTTCGTTTCGTGCCGTTCGATGCCGCCCACGTGTGGGGCACCTTCGGGGAAGTCACCGTGTTCATGGCGGTGCCGACCATGTACGTTCGGCTTTGCGACGCCTTTTCCGCCGCGGCTCCGGAACAACGCGCTGATTGGACCCGGAACGCGCGAGCGCTGAGGCTTGCCACCAGCGGATCGGCGGCGCTGCCCGCCGCGCTGTTGGCCCGGTTCGCGGAGGCAACCGGGCAGACCATCCTGGAGCGTTATGGGATGACCGAGATCGGCATGGCGCTTTCGAACCCGTACGACGGTCCGCGCATCCCCGGCTCGGTGGGTTTGCCGTTGCCCGGGGTCACCATCGACATCGTCGACGAACGGGAACTGCCCGTGCCCGACGGTGAACCGGGTGAACTGCGCGTCCGATCGCCGCAACTGTTTGTCGGATACCACGGAGATCCCGACGGCACGGCGGCATCCTACGATCCGGCCGGGCGGTTTCGCACCGGCGACACGGCCACGCGCGACGCGGACGGATACATCCGATTGCTTGGTAGAACATCGGTCGACATCTTGAAAAGCGGCGGCTACAAACTGTCCGCGCTGGAAATCGAGGAGGTTCTGCGTGGCCATCCGGCCATCGCGGATGTGGCGGTGATCGGCGTGCCGGATCCCGTATGGGGTGATTGCGTGACGGCCTGCGTGGTCCCGCGCGACGGCGCGACGCCACCGACGGTCGACGACCTGCGTGCCTTCGCCCGGGACGCCCTGGCGCCCTACAAACTGCCCCGAGCGCTGCGGGTGTTGCCGGTCTTGCCGCGCAACCCAATGGGCAAGGTCCAGAAGAGTCTGTTGAAGTGATTCGCGTCTGCTATTCGAACCGGATCGAACGGCTGGTCGGCGCGCTTGCGGATGCGCTTCCGCCGGCTGGCGACGCGGATGCGATGTTCGCGGGCCCCTGGCTGGTCGTTCCCAACCGCCCGCTGGAGTTGTACGTCGATTCGGAGCTGGCGCGGCGCCGCGGCATCTCGGGGAACGTCGATACCATGTCGATGCAAGGCGCCTTCGCGCGCTTGTGCGCCGACGCGCTGCCGGACGTGGTGCTGATCGAACGCGGTCACATCATCGGAGAACTTCTGGCCGTGCTGTCGGATCCGACGATGGAGACCAACGCCGCGCTGGCGCCCGTGCACGCGTACCTGAGGGCGGCGGGCACCGCCGCCGATGCTGTCGATCGCAGGCGCGTGGATATCGCGCGTGAGCTGGGCGGGTTGTTCGGCGATTGGATGCTGACGCGCCCCGAAATCCGCGCGTCCTGGGGTGATCCCCGCGGCGAGGGAACGGATTCGCCAACCAACCACCGCCTGCTGCACGCGGAGCGCGCGCTTTGGAACGCCCTGTTCGGCAACCACGGTCGCTTCGCGCGGCGAGGCGCGGCGGAACATCGACGCTATTTGACGTTGCCTGATGTCTTTGCGGGGCAACTGGACGAAGCCTGGCGGCCACCGAAGACGATCCACGTGTTTGGATTGTCACAGGTTCCGCGCGGACTGCAGATCGCGCTCGGGCGCCTGGGCGCCCGGACCGATGTGGCGTTGTACGCGGTCAATCCCTGCCGCGAGTTCTGGGAAGACCTGAGCACCGGGCGGCGATCACGCACCACCCCCGGTGGCGCCAGTGCCTCGATCAAGGCAGCGCGGCGCGGACGAAAGCGCGGGCCGGACACGGGCAACGTCCACCAGCTTGAACTGGCGGGCCTTGCCGTCGCCGTCCCCGCGCCCGCCCCGACCGCGACGCACGACACCGCGCACGACGGCGGCGTTGACCTGGAGAATCCGCTGCTCCGCCTCTGGGGACAGGCAGGGCGCGAGGCCACGCGCCTGATCAACGACCTGACCAACAGTGACTTCGAAGATCACTTCGTCGATCCGATCGCAAACACCGTTGGTGGTTCCGAAGCACGGCCCACCTTGCTGAGAAGCCTGCAACGGGAGCTGCTGAACCGCCAACCGCCGGGCACCGACACCGGCGGTTGGGAGACGGACGTCGACGATTCCATCGTGGTTCTGGGTGCGCCCAACCCCCGTCGAGAACTGGAGACCATCGCCGCCGAGATCTGGGCGATGGTCCGCGCGGATGCCGCCACGCCACCTGATGCCGCGGGGATCGCGGAACATCTACCCATGCGTTTCTCCGACATCGCGGTCGTTGTCGCCGGTCCCGACGAGCCCTATCTGCCGCTGGCGCGCGCGGTGTTCCGGGAGGCCAGCCACCTGCCGCATACGATTGTCGATCAACCGCTCGGCGCGTCCAGCGCCCTGGTCGGAGGCGTCCTGGCGTTGCTGGCGCTGCCGCTTGGACCTTTCACCCGACGCGAGGTCCTGGACGTCATCACGCATCCGAATGTGCGCGCGCGATTTCCCGAGGCGGATCCCCGAACCTGGCTGGAACTCTGCGAGGCGCTGACCATCGCCCACGGCGCTGATCGCGGGGCTTTCGCCGGCACCTACGTCGAGACCGATCTCTTCAACTGGGATCAGGGATGCAAACGCCTGGCGCTGGGCGTGTTCGCGCGCGGGCCACGCAGCGGCATCGAGCAGCCGATCACGCTTCCGGCGTCCACGGACGCGGATACGGGTGGCGCCTATCTGCCGGCCGAGGTCGCACCCGATCTGCGCGCCGACGCCGACGCGCTGGCGCTGCTGGTGCGATCGCTGCTGGCCGACGCGCGTTACGCCAAGAACGCGCGTTTGCCGCTGGCCGAATGGATGCGCTTCGTACGGGCGCTGTGTTCCGCCTATGTGATTCCCACGACCCCGGACGACGAGGCCGCGCGCCTGCGCTTGTTCGCCGAGCTGGATCAGATCGCCGTGCATGCGCCCACCGATCTGCGGGTCACGTTGGGCGTCGCGCATCAGCTGCTGCGCGAATCGTTGACCGGCCTGCGCGGCGGTCGGGGTCAGATCCTGGGCGCGGGTGTCGCCGTTGGAACGTTGACCGCGCTACGGGGTTTGCCCTTCCGGGTGATCTTCGTCGCGGGCCTGGGCCCCGAACGTTTTCCGGCGGCCGATCGCCCTTCCCCCCTGGATGTCGACGCCGAGAATCGCGGACCTGGCGACGTAACGCCGCGCCAACACGATCGCTATCTGATGGTGGAAACCCTGCTGGCGGCTCGCGACAAACTGGTCCTGTCGTACCTGGATCGCGATGCGGTGACCGGTGACCCGCGTGAACCATCCCCCGTGGTTCTGGAATTCCTGGCCCTGCTGGCGCGGCGACGGGGGCACCCACCGACATTGGCCCGCAGCGTTCCCCTGCACCGGGACGAGGATCCCCAGGTTCGAGACGTCTTCCCCGTGGCAGCGGCTGAAGCCCAGGCACGTACGGTCGGCGAGACGTTGCGCCGGGACGTCTCGGGTGTGGCGGGCCTGGACACCACGACAATCGTCCGTGGTCTATCGCCCGAAGCGGCCCGGACGCTGGGACCGTTGTTGCGCACGACTACGCCCCCGGTGCCCACAGAATCGAGCGGGCCGGACCGCTCACCAGAAACACGCGTCTTGCACCTGACCGATCTGCGGCGGTTCCTGGAGTGCCCGCTGCAAGGAAGCGCGCGCGTGTTCCTGGGATTGCGCGATCTGCCCGACGAAACCGAGGCGCGCGAGGTCGCGGACGAGCCCTTCGATGTTCCCCGCTATTTGGAACGGAGTCTGCTGGGCGACGTATTCGCGGCCGCATGGAGCATGCCCGACAGCCCCGACACGGCGACGCTGTCCGCGTGCTACGACGCGGAGATCGCGCGGCAGCGGACCGGGCGCATCCTCCCCTCGGGCCTGTTTCGCGAGCATACCCGGCGCCAGCATCTGCGCATCCTCGATCAGTGGGCGGTCTCCCTTCGCGCCGGGCAACCGCCACCCGTCGGCCCCATGCGCCGCGTGTGTTTCGGTCGCCCACAACCGTTCGCGCCCGCGGCCGACCGCCGCGATCCCATCACCCTGGTCGTCGACGTGCCCGGGCACGACCCACGCACCGTCGAGATCCACGGCACGACAGAGCCGCAACTGACCTTCGACGACCAACACGGATCGTTGGTCCTGGCCGCGTCGGACAACAAAGAAAAGAACGACAAGGACAGCTTGCGCGCGTTCATCGACTACGTCGCGCTGGCGGCGTCGGCCCCCGCAAACGAGGCACCCGCCGGTTTTTCCGGGGCGGTCTGTCGCCCCTCCAAGGACGGCACCGCGCCGCCCGCGCTCGCGGTTTCATTTCGCCCCCTCGAACGCGACCGGGCACGCGCCTATCTGGCCGAATTGGCGGGCGAGTTGCTGACGCGTGTGCACGCTTACCTTCTGCCCTGCGACGCCGTCTTCTTCGCCCGGCGCAAGGAAATGTCACTGGCCCTGCGCATCAGACAGGTTCAGTCCGATTCCTTCCTTCGCGAACACTCCAGCTCAAGGTGGGGTCCCGTACCCGAACCCTTCGAATACCGAATTCCCGATGCGGGGGAAGCCGACCAGATGGCCAGCCGGCGCTTCGACCTGTTCTTCGACATGCGCCTTGCGTCGGCGGCGCCCGAAGCCAACCGAAAGGGCAAGGGCAAAACATGAAGGTGCCGGTCCCTACGCATCGCGCTCCGCTTGAGCGGCCCGCCGAGCTCGACCACCTGGGCATGGGTCGCAGCGCCGTCATCGAGGCATCCGCTGGCACCGGCAAAACCTATCTTCTGGAACACTTGGTCCTGGATCTGGTGATCTCCGGGCGGTCGCGCCTGGACGAAATTCTGGTCGTCACCTTCACCGAGCGGGCCACCGCCGAGTTGGTGACCCGCATTCGCCGCAAGATCGATCAGGCGCTGGCGGCGTCCGCTCGGTCGGATGTGGTCGGCTGGACGATCGACGACGGCGCCCGCGCCAGGCTGACCGAAGCGCGCCAGTCGTTCGATCAAGCTGTCATCGCCACCATTCACTCATTCTGCCAGCGCATCCTGACGGAGGAACCATTCGCTACGCGCCGCCTGCTGGCGCAGTCACAGGTCGACGGGCGTCAGGCCTTCGGCGAGGCGTTTCGTGATGTGTTGCGCCGGACCTTGGCCACCGACGAATCCCACCGCGGGTATCTGGACGCGTACCTGGCCACGGGGCGCCGTACGCAGGATCTCGAAGAGCACCTCTACCGGACGGCCACGGCACGCGGCACCTGGGCGACCGCCTTCAACGAGGATCGCCTTGAAGAGGCAATGGCCGCACTGTCCGCGATCGACGTGACCTCACCGCTGCTGCGCACGTCTCTTTCTGCCTTGAAGGGCAGCAAAGTCACCTCGGTCCTGGAGCACCTGGGAAACGCCGTGACCCAGGCCCGGCTCTGTCTCCCGGTACGCCGATGGGGCACTTTCCTCGCCTGGCTGACCAGCGCCGACAAGCTCAACGAATACTTTAATAAACTAGAGGTAACATCCGAATCTGACCTGGCATCCCTGCGCACGTTGGCGTCCATGCTACTCGACTCCGCACCCGCGCTGGAGGAAGCCATCGCCCAGCGCTTCACCCCACTGGTGCAAGCCGAACTGGGCACCCGCAAGCTGACCGACGGACTGTACGACTACGACGACATGATTCGCGCCGTGGACGAAACCCTGGACGGTGCCGCCGGGCCCGATCTGATCGCCAAACTGCGGCGGCGTTTCAAGTTCGCGCTGGTGGACGAGGCGCAGGACACCGAGCCCGCCCAGTGGCGCATCTTCCGCCGCCTGTTCCTGGACAGTGGGCAATCGAATCCGGTGGCGCTGATCGGCGATCCCAAACAGGCCATCTACGGATTTCGCGGGGCCGACGTTCATACCTATGTCGAGGCACGGGACGATATTCGCGCGCGAGGCGGCACGGTGCTGCCCCTGCGGCGCAACTATCGCTCCACCCCCGAGGTCATCGCCGCGTACAACGCTATCCTCGATCACAGGGCGGCGGCGCCCTACTTCAGCGACCAAAGCATCCCCTACGACAACCCCGTCGTCCCCTTTCACGCGGCGGCGGGGGACGGTCCGGGCGTCACACTGCTGCGGTTCGAAGCGCCCGGTGATGGCACGGCTGCGATGCACATCGGTACTCTCCGCCAGGCGCTGCGCGACGCCATCACCGACGAGATCATCAACTTGAGGTCCGCCACGCCAACTGGGGCCTTGTCCAGCATCTACGTGGTCGGGCGCACCAACGCGGACGCCGCCCAGATGTCGGCCCGGTTGCACGAGGCGGGGATTCCCAATCTTCAGTTCAAGCCGGACTACCTGTTCAAAAGTCCCGAGGTCGCCCACGTTCGTGCGCTGCTGCTGGCGATCGCGGATCCCACCGATCGCACCGCCAGATTGCACGCGTGGTTGACGCCGTTTTTCGATCTGCGACTGGAAGCGCTGGCGGACGCCGCCGATCCGCCCGCCGATCATCCGTTGATGGCGTGCCTGTTCACCTGGAAGGCGCTGGGCGAAACACGTGCCTATGACGACCTGTGGGCTCGCATTTTGGACGACAGTGGAGTCACACGCCGTTTGCGGTTGTCGCCGTCGGGACTGCGCCGCCTGACGAACTACCGGCACCTGTTCGACGTGTTGCACGCCGAGGTGGGGGCGCGCCCGTCGACGTTGGCCGATCTGGCCGCGACGCTGGCCGCGTTCGCGAACGGCAGTCGCAAGACCGCGAACGACGAGGACGCCCAGCGTCTGGAAACCGAGACCGATGCCGTACGGATCATGACAATTCATGCGGCTAAGGGCCTGGAGGCCGACTACGTCTTCATCTGCGGCGGATTCACGGCCAGAAGATCCTGGCGGACCGGAATTCAAACCTTTCACCGCGGCACGGAGCGATTGTTGTGCGCCGGAAAGCCGCGGCGTCAGGAGACCATCGGATACATCGACGACGCCGGCAACGAGGAGGATCAGCGTCTGCTTTATGTCGCCATGACCCGGGCACGCAAACATCTGTATCTGCCGTTCTTCCCGAACGTCGATGCCGGCGAATCCGATCTCAAGACCGACGAGGGTAGCGCCTTCGACTTCTTCAAGAAGGTCTCGGGCCCTTACCGTCACGTGAACCAAAGGTTGCGCGCAATCGATCAGGATCCCGAAAAGCGGTCTCTGTTCCGCACCAGATTGGTGCCGACGACCAAAGCGCCACGACCCGACGACGACTCTGCGCTTTACGATCTGTCGCGGTGGATCCCAGCTCCGGGGAGTGTTGCGTCCCCGGCTATCGACACCGACACCCTGGCCGCCCTTCGCCTGCGCCGCCGCGGCTTCAGCATCACCTCCTATTCACGCATGAAGGAACATCAAGGCGGCTATCAGGCGCCCGCCGGTGACGGCACCACCCTGGTGTCCGACGACGCCGCTCCCATTCTGGATCCGGTGGAGACCCTCGACGCAGGGGAAACGACCGGGGATCCCACCGACGCGCTTCCCGGCGGCGCCGCGTCGGGTCTGTTTCTGCACGGCGTCCTCGAGAAGGTCGGCCTGGGCGAACTGCCGCCGCTGGCGACATGGCAAAAACAACCCGCGGTGCGCCACCTGATCGAGACCGAGCTGCGCCGTTGGGATCGCGAGCCGCGCCACTTCGACGCTGCGGCGCGCCTGGTTCACGCGGCATTGACCGTCCAGGTACCCATGCCACAGCCCGATGGATCGCTGCTGCCGGGAATCTCGCGTGCCTCGCGCGTGCGCCGCGAGGTCGATTTCCTGTTTCCGCTGCCGAACCCGGCGTTCTCACCCACCACCACACCGGAAGACCGTCTGAGACACGATCGGGGCTTCGTCCGTGGCTTTCTGGACGTGGTCTTCGAGCACAACGGCCGCGTCGGTTTCGCCGACTGGAAAAGCGACGTCCTCCCCTCGTTCACCAGCGCCGCGCTTGCGGCCCACGTAGCCGCCAACTACGAACTGCAGGTCCAACTGTACACGCTGGCGCTGGTCCGGATGCTCGGCATCCGGAATCAATCCGACTACCAGGACCGCTTCGCGGGTTGTCTGTATCTGTTCCTGCGAGGCCTTGCGCGGTCGCCGATCGGTTCGGGCGACGGCATCCACGTGTCCAGACCCCCCTACGACGATGTCCTGGCCTGGGAGCGCAAGCTGGCGACGATGCCGGCCTACGGAACGGTGGGGGAATCGTGACAGGAACGCCCTACAAACGCGCGCCGTCCCTGGTGCCCACCGGCACCGCGCGGGGATTATTTCTGGGGACTGAAGCCGCCGATTCCGACCAGACATTCCTGCGCGAAGTCGGCGATCCCCTGCGCGCCCACGACGTCAGCGACGAAACCCTGTTGCACGCGTGGGAGGCGACGCGCTGGGCAAGCGCCGCGTCTGTGTCGGAACGCCGCGCGCTTGGCTGCCTGGTGGTTGCGCTGTTGGAGGCGATCGATGCGGGGGGAACCTACTTGACGCTGGCATCGCCGATGTCGCCGGCGCGGATTCGAACCGATGCGCTTGGAACGGCGTTGATCCGTCTGGGGCTTCCCGAAGCCGATCGCAAAGCAACCCGCACCCTGGCCGATCATCTGGTCGCGGGCACGGCGTCACCGTCCATCGCCGCGCTGTTCGGACCTCCTAACGCGCGCCGCCCGTTCATTCTGGCCGACGGCGCGCTTTATCCCGAACGTCTGTGGGCCGCCGAGACCCACCTGATCGCGTTGTTGCGCGCACGTTTGACAACCAGGGTCCCACCGCTACAGGGCTCCGTCGACGATGCCCTGGCCGCGGTCGGCGGCACGAAAGGGGCGACACCACTTGTTGACGAGCAGGTGGCCGCTCTTCGCGCCGCGCTGGTGAATCCGCTGACCGTCATCGCGGGTGGTCCGGGATCGGGGAAAACCTCGATCGTCGTCGCCCTTTTGCGCGCGCTGGCCCGCATGGGCGTTCCCATGGATCGAATCGCGCTGGCGGCCCCCACCGGCCGCGCCGCCCAACGCATCAAGGAATCCGTTAGCGCCGCCCTGGCCCGCCTGGAGAATCCCGCCCAACCCGATGTCGACCTGGCGCGCGACTTCACCGGTGCCACGACCCTGCACCGTCTGCTCGGGATCCGATCGGGCCGCCTGCGGGGGCTCGAGGCCGACGCTCCCACGTATTTCTCCGACTGGCGCTTGCCCCACAAGGTCGTTGTGGTCGACGAGGCGTCCATGATCGATCTGCTGTTGATGGAACAACTGGCGGCGGCCGTGCCGGACGACGCGCGTCTGATTCTGCTGGGCGACGCCGACCAGTTGCCTTCGGTCCAGGTGGGCGCCGTCCTGCGCGAACTGGTCGCGGGTGCCCCCACCGCCACGCGACGCCTGGCGCGCAGCCACCGCATGAGTCCCCAGGATCCGGCCGGCGCCGCGATCCTGCGCGTCGCCATGTCCGTGAACGCGGGCGCGCCCGTCACCGACGATGCGCCGGTTCACGAACGGGCAACCGACCTGCACCTGCTGGGATTCGAACGGCTGGCCGCGAACAAGCTGGGCACATTTCTGGACCGATGGCACCGCGAGATCCTGCGCGCCGACGACGAAATGGCGGCCGCGCTGGACCACCTGTGCGTGGTGGACGACAAGAAGATGCTTCCCGACCAGATCGGCCGGGACGCCACCACGGTCAAGGCGCTGCTGGCGACACATGCCGCCGCCCGCATCCTGTGTCTGACCCGAACCGCGGGACGCAACACCTCGGCCGACGCGATCAACCGCCTGCTGCACGTGCGCGTGGCCGCGGCGGCCCTGGCCCGAGGCGCCGGCGAAGGCGTGACAACCGCCCCCTTCATCCCGGGCGAGCCCGTCATCGTCCTGCGCAACGACCACGCGCGCGAGCTGTCGAACGGCGATCTGGGCGTCGTGCTGCGCGTACGCGTCGCGCGCGGCGAAGTCTTGGGTGTCGCGTTTCCACGACAAGACCTCATCGTGGTTCACGCGCTCGACGATCTGGACGGCAACGTTGCCCTGGCCTTCGCGCTGACCGTGCACAAGGCCCAGGGCTCGGAATACGATCGCGTCGCGCTGGTCCTGCCGGAGACCGACGTTCCCCTCCTATCGCGCGAAATTCTCTACACGGCGCTGAGCCGCGCCCGCCGCGGCGTGGTTGTCATCGGCGATCCCGATCTGTTCGCGCTCGGCGCCGGCAGGACACTTACCCGCACGTCCGGAATCGCCCGCGGACTCGGCGTCGAACCTGCTGATCGGCAGCGGTAGAGTTGCCGCGGGGACGCCCGCCGCCCTCAAGCGCAGCAGGGCAACATGCCGTCGGCGGTCATCTCGTCGACCTCGGCGGCATCACGGGGAACCGCGCTGCACACCTCCGGCTTCAGGCCGGTGTCGTGCAACCGGCAGCCACGCTTTTCCCCCAGGAAGGTACAGCCGCGGGAACCAAGCGCCGTCCGGTACAACCAGTCGCCGTCGTCGTCCTGGTAGGGCCCCTCGAAATCGGACAGACGCGCCAACCCCTTGTCGACAAGCGCGGCACGCTCGTGCGGCCACACGTCGCAACCGGCGCTGCAACACTCCTCTTGGCACGGGAAGGTCGTGCAGTCGGGAGAAATAACGGAAAGCTTGCGAAGGGGGAGCATGCGAAACGCGAGTACGCGACTCTAGCCGGGTCGGCGGTCGTGCGGCAAGGTTTTCGCGAAGGTCCGATTGAATATTGCCCACGTACGGGGAACTGAACTGGACACCCGGCCGTAACGAAATTGCCGCTGACAGCGAAGTTGCGACCTGGCCTGGGGAAAGATAGAGATAACGCCAACAGGTACCCGACCGTGAGAACGAACCCTGGGCATCCCCCAAACGAACAAACACCATCAGGCCAGCGCCGGGAAATGCCCGCCGGCCAAGTTGTCGGAAAATACCGGATCATCCGCGGCGTGGGGGTTGGCGGCATGGCGCAGGTCTTCCTGGCGTCGCGTGACGGACCCGAGGGCTTCGCGAAGCCGTACGTGATCAAGCGGATCCTTCCGGAGTTGTCCGGGGATCCCCAGTTCGCGAACCTTTTCGTCATCGAGGCCAAGGTCGCTGCCCTGCTCGATCATCCGAACATCGTTCATGTGTTCGATTTCGAGATCGAAAACGGCAACTACTACCTGGTCATGGAATACGTGGCCGGTGCCTCGCTGTCGCAGATCATGCGCGCGAATCGAAGACGGGGAACGGCGCTTGGATCCCGTTTCGCCGTCGAGATCGGCACGAACATCGCGCATGCCCTGGCCTATGCGCACGATCTGGCAACTCCCGACGGCAAGGCGCTGGACCTTGTGCATAGAGACATTTCACCCGGCAACGTGCTGGTTTCGCGTGACGGTGCCGTCAAACTGGCTGACTTTGGCGTGGTCAAGACGTCCATGACCGCGACGGTCGTGGGCGTGGTGAACGGCAAGTGGGCCTATATGTCGCCCGAGCAGGTCAGCGGCGCGTCGGTTGATCAGCGTTCGGACCTTTTCTCGTTGGGGATCGTTCTTTACGAGGTCGTCACCGGCAAGCGCCTGTTTCGCGCCGATTCTCCTGCGGCTACCGCCTCTCGGGTCATGGACGCTCCCATCCCGCGTCCCAAGACGGTGGTCTCCGACCTTGATCCCCGGCTGGATCACATCGTCATGAGGCTGCTGGAACGGGACCTGAAAACCCGCTACCAGACGGCTGCGGCTTTGGCGGCCGACCTTGAAGCCTTGCGGGAATCACCTTCGTTTTCGGGGGGCGCCAACCACCTGCGCGTGGTCGTCCGAACCCTGTTTCCCGAGGAGGGGGGAATGCCCGCTTTGGGGACGTCGGTCACCGACAGCGCTCGGCCCAGTCCGGTCGATCCCCACCAGAGTCTAGAGCAGGTGACCCCCGGGCCCAGGGTCGTCCCACCAGACGCGGGCGGTTCGGCACGGTTGGTCCTGGCGATCGTGGGCGCGTGCCTGGTTGGATCCGCGTTGTTTTGGTTTCTGCTTTTCTAGGATGAAACCGTTGTGTCGGTTGGGACCCGGGACCGTACAATGCCCTCCCCAACCGTGAGCCGGAAAACATGAACAAGCGCAAACTCCTCGTCTGGATCCCCATAATCGCGCTGCTTTTGAATGTCGTCGGTTACGTGATTTTCACCAGGACACGTACACCGTCCAATCCCATTCCCGCGGCCTCCCGAACGGGTGCGTCGCCGCCACCAACGGTTCCTGGGGGGGGAGTCGCGCCGGGCAGCCGACAATTGGATCAAATCCCCGCCAAGAACGAGGAAGCTGAAAAGAAGGCGATCGCCATCGCACGTCGCGCCGCGGGACTGGCGGCGCTGGAGGCCGGGAACTACGACAGCGCGCTGATCAACTTCACCGAGGCACGCGCGCTGCTGGGCGACAAGGCCAACGTGGGTGAGTTGCTGCGGGTGACGAATGACCTGCGCAAGAGCGGTAAGGCTGTTGGAAAATTGCGCGAACCGCCTCCCGTTCGTGAACCGGTCGCACCACGACCGAGGGCCCGTGCGACATCCGAGCGCCGCTTGGCCGTCAGAGACGAACCGGCGGCAACCGATAGCAATCAGGTGCAAGCTCCACCCGCGTCGGGCCTGCTGATCGTCACAACCACTCCCCGTGGTCTGTTGGTCCAGGTGGACGACGTCGGCGTCGACCTGACACCGATGCGAACCAAGGTCAGGCCCGGCTCCCATCGTGTCACCCTGCTGGACGGAGATAGGAAGGTCTACGAAACCACCGTGGACGTGAGGGAAGGCGCGACCGCCACATTGCTGAAGGATTTTCCACCCGAGCCGGCGCCCGAAGCACCGCGCGCGGTGGCACCGGTCGCAGCGACGACGTCTGCTGATCCCGTCGCGGCAAGGAACGACGGGCCGCGAACCACGACGACACCCGCCCCAACATCGACAATCCGGACGCCCACACCCTCCCCTGCCTCGGGTCCCTCCGCGGGGACCGGCACGGGAACGCTTGATATCTCTTCCCCGGGCCTGTACGGCGTGGTCTGGGTCAACGGCCGCCCGCGCGGCTACCCGCCGCTTGTGATTCGCGACCTTCCGGTCGGCAAGACGAAAGTCGAGGTGCGCGTCAACGGCATCCAGAAGCGGTCAGCGACAATCGTCGTGAAACCAGGGCTGACGACAGACGTGCAGCTGCGTTCACAGGAAACCGTTCTCTAACCGACACCTCCCTGGTAGCGAAAGAGCAATGATGATGCCCCGACTTTGTCGATCGCCGTTGTGGATGCTGTTTTGCCTGGTGCTCCTGTCGACGGCGACAGCCCGCGCTCAGGGAGATGGCGCCCCGCCCACCGACGGATCTCCCTCTGAAGGTTCAACAACGGGCGCTCCGTTGATCGAGATCCCAAATCCCGCAACGGACAACACAAACGCGACGCCATCGGCCGACAGTACCCCGGCGGGGGAAGACGACGAATCTCGCGCCGCGAGCCAGGTCGCGTCCTTTGCGGTCACCCAACTCAAGGACAGCCCCGCAGTGGTCACCGTCATCAGCGGCGAAGACATCCGCAGCACGGGTGCCCGCGACCTGGTCGACATTTTGACGATGGTCCCCGGGTATTTCATGGG
>JANOJB010000270.1:0-18779 GCA_031407985.1 Pseudomonadota bacterium
CGTTTCTCCCGCGCGCACACCTGGGCGTTCGACGGCGGCCTCAGCGTGCCCGCGTCGGCGTCACCCGCCGTCGTTCGGCCCCCGCTGTCGGATCCCGCGGCCGTCGATCCGGAAGAGGCGTTCGTCGCTTCGATTTCCAGCTGCCACATGCTGACCTTCCTGCACCTGGCGCGAAAGGCGGGATTTCAAGTCGTCAGCTACGACGATGCCGCGGTGGGCGAGATGACCAAGAACGAGAAGGGCGTCCCCTTTATCAGCACCGTGGCACTGAACCCACGCATCGTTTACGGCGGCGACAAAACCCCTTCGGCCGATGACCTGGCGCGTCTGCACCACGACGCGCACGAGCAGTGTTTCATCGCGCAATCGGTCAAGACGGAAATCACCGTCAACGACCCGCCCAAGTCCTAGTCAGGCCTCCCCAAACCCGCCCGGTCAAGCGGCGCCACGACCTGACGATGTACGTTGTGGATGACCGACATCGAGACCCTGCTAAGCGTGGACGCCGGGCGAACGCCCCCCGACACGGTCGCGTTCTTCATGGACGAGGAATCTCGCCGCATTCCACCCGGACAGATCGTGCTCGCGTCCCTGATGGGTCTTGGTGCCGTGGCTCTGGCCTGCGCCCTGGGGAAGGCCGGGCTTGCCCCCATCACCCTGCTGGTCCTGGGTGCCGCGATCACCATTGTGCACGCGATGCCCACGACGGTGGTTGATGATCAGGCCACCGCCAAACGTCAGGTGATGGTGGTGACGGCCAACGGCCTCATCGTGCGCGGCCCCTGGGGCCTGATGACGTGGCGGTTCGAGGATCTGCACGACGTCGTCGCGGGCATGGAGACCGGGCGTCCCTATCTGGAATTGATCGACAAGAAGGCCAACCGGTACACCCTGGAATGCGAGGGGTTCCGACGTTGCGAGCGCGCCCGGCGGGTGATCTCGTCCCGCCTGACGCTTTCCGGACCGGCGCGCGGCTATTCGCGATCCGCGGCTGTCTGACCGGCCGCCTTAGCACGCAACCGTCTGTCCGCCGCCGACCCACGCCGACGACGACGCGCCAGCAGCAACGTCAGGCCCACGCCGATTCCCGCGCCCCATCCGTTCCCCTCGCCCCCGACGCTGCAAGAGCAACCTCCCCCGCCCGATCCTGGCGCGACCGATGTGAATTTGCCGCCGCTTCCCGTCGATCCGGCGGTGCCCGTGCCTACGGTCCCACCCGTTCCCGTCGCGACACCACCGCCCGCTCCCGCCGCGGAACCACCGCCCGTTCCGATCAAAGGCCCAGACCCGCCCGTCCCCGTCCCCGTGCCGCCCGTCCCCGCCCCGGGGCCTCCGCCCGTCCCCGTCCCACCGCCCGTTCCCGTTCCCGTGCCGCCGCCCACGCCCGTCGTGACGATCGGAAATCTGGCCTGTTCGGCCGGGAAAGCGTTGTTGTTGGCGGCGATTCCCGTCTGGATCATGGTGGTGTTGTCCATGACGCGCGTCCCCTCGCCGGTCACCTCCCGATCCCAGGCGAACTCGGTCGCGGGCAGCGTCATCAGCCGGCTGACATCGAAGGGCCGAAACTGGCACGTGGTGGATGACGATCCGGCGCGCACCCAGGCCTTGCGCCCGTCGGCCAGTTCCAGACGCACCGGCGCGTTGCACGCCATGAACTCCATGTTGCCGCACATGGTTCGAAACGTGGCCGTGTGCACGTTCGACACGTCGGGCAGATCGCGGTTCACGAAGAACAGCGGATCCTTGTTCATCTCCTCGGGCGAAATGAACGTGTTCAACCGCGTCAGGTACGGATGTCCGTCGATCATCATCTGCGCGTCCATCCGCGGCTTGATGATGGTCGTGGAAATGGCGTTGGTCAGCATCGGAAGGTCGTATGGGGGGAAAGCGAACTGCGCCCAGTACGTGCCCAGGTTGCCGTAAAACTGCGATTCGGTGATGCCCATGTCCTTGACCGCCTGGGGCATCGGAATGTACTTGGCCAGCAACGGCAGCATCTGCGGATCGCTGGTCAGGCCCATGGCGATCAGCTGTTGCACATAGACAGGCGGTGTCATCGCGGCCTGCAAAGCCGTCGGATTGAATTGACCGTTGGTGTAGACCGACGTGCGGGCGATGCTGGATGGTCCCGCGTACTCGGCCACGAACGCGTTGCCGCCCGCCTCGTTGGCCGCCAGGCTGACCAAACCCTTGGGCCCGAAGTAGTTGGCCCCGCCGTTGGTCCAGTCAACCCGCGCCTCGTCGATCTTGATCTCGAAGAAACCCTTGGGCACCACACGCCGATCCCCGAGCACCCACAGCATCACGGGCATATCCGGGTTGGCGGCGATGGCGGTCAGGCGCAGGGGCACACACGGTTCGGTGCCCCTGAACGTCAGGACAATCGGCTGGATCGATCGCACGCCGACCCCGTTCAACAATTTCAACGCGACGAAGTATTTTCGCTCGCGCACGTAGACATCGATCAGGCCCGCCGCGGCGTCGCTGATGATGTAGCCGTTGATCGTCAGCCACATCTTCAGCGCAATCGGATCGTCGGACATGATCACGGCGGCATCGAAAGGACCGACAGCGCCCTGAAAGCTGACCATGACGCCCGGTGTGGCTGTGGCGCCTCCGGCTCCGGTGGCGCCCCCCGTGGCCGAGCCGCCGCTGCCCGTTGATCCCACCGCCCCTCCCGACCCCGAAACCGGCGGCACGAAGCACGTACCGTCAATCACCTGCGTGGTCTGAAAACGAGGTTGCGTCACGCCGGCCAGCGCGGAAAACAGGCGATCGGTTCCCACGCCCAACGTCGGTACCGCGTCGACCGGAACCACCCAGGAAAATTTCGCCGCGTCTCCCGTGTACAGGATCTGAATGTGCGCGGTCAGCGTCGGCGCCCCGCCCGCGGGATCGGGAGTTATCGAGAACACGACGTTCTCGCCGTTCTGGGCCACGGGCAGCGGCGCGAACGGATCGGGCGGGCGCGCGTTGCAGAACAGCCCCCCGCACGCCCGCGCTTCCCCGCGCAGCGCGACCAGGCCACAGATCCCCAGGCCAATCGCGCCGACGACCCACACGAGTCTTCGCGCCGCGAACCTGTTCCTGTTGATAATGGATGGGTGACGCATGGGCTCCTCCTTGGTATCCAGAATGAACGAAACCGTCCAAGGCCAGCAACCTTCGTGCCGCCGCCAGCGTGCGGCTGTCGGACGGAAGGTTAACCCTTTTCAAGGGAAGTCCGGCAGGATGCCCGCGAAATCCGAGAGAGCGCGACATCTTGATCCGGACTCGGTCGCGTACCGGGCCGCTGGCTATCTCGCGCGAAATCGGTTCACGACGAAACGCAACGCGTGCGTGCTTGCCGCAATTCCTGCCGACCTTGCCGCGGTCCACGGTGACAATGGCTATCGGAAACCCAATAAAATCCATCTTCTGTCAGACGAACGTGGTGGCATGAACGCTGCTGTCCTGTACCCCGCTTTGGGACGACTCCATCGGTACAGCCATGTCGCTTCAACCGTCGCGTTCAGTCTGGGGATATTCATGACCGGGCAATCCTCCGCCCAATCCCAACCCACGCCCGAAGCCGGCTCGACCGTCGAGTCCGAGCCACATTCGCCGCTCCCACCGGCGGCAAACCCGCTAGCAACACCGAGAGCACCACCGGCAGAAACACCGACACAAACACCCGCAGAAACACCGACACAAACACCCGCACAAACACCGGCACAAACACCGGCACAAACACCGACATTAACGCCTCCCCTTGTTCCGCCTCCCGCGCTTCAACTGTCCGCCCTCTCGCCCGACGGGTGGCCCACGCCTCCTCCCGACGATCGCTTCGTCATCAACCGGCGCCTGGGACGTGCCGTCATACACAACACGATCGGCCTGTTGGGCGGTCTGGTCTGGTACTGGCGCTCGCTGGAGTTCAATTCGCAGGACTGGGATCTCAAGTGGGATGGTCCCAGCTGGCGAAAGAAGTTGTTCACGACCGATGCCATCCGCTTCGACACCAACGACTTCACGACCAACGGCCAGGATCACTCGCGCGCCGGGGTTGCCTATTACCTGGTTGGGCGGGCCAACGGTCTGGGCATCAGGGAATCCTTCGCGATGGACATCGCCGCGACGCTGGCCTGGGAGTACCTGATCGAGTTCAAGGAACTGGTCTCGCTGAACGATCTGGTGATCAACAGCATGTCGGGGCCGGCCGTCGGGGAGCCGCTGTTGCAGGTGGGCCGCTTCTTTCGACGGGGCCGCCCGACCCTGATCAACCGAACGCTGGCCGCCGTGTTCTCGCCGTTCGAGGAGCTGACCGCGTGGTTGGACGATCGGCCCTGGCCGGGAGACGACCAGACGGATGCAATGGGTTTCTCCGTCGAGCGCGGCCATCAGTTCAAGGCGTTCGTCAACGGACGAACCGTGAATTTCGGCCCCGGGGCGGCGCGAAACGACGTAACGCTGGGGATCGACATGGAGGTGATGATGCAGCATGAATACGGCCGTCCCGGGCGCTGGGCCGGCTGGATCCGCGCCGCCGAGTTCAGCCGCATGGCGACCTCGTTCACGTTCGGCCAAGGCGCGCGCTGGGTGGGCACCATCTTTCGTACGCAAACCACACTGGTCGGTCACTACCGACAGGACATTGGTCCCGACGGCGCTACCGGAAGATCCCGGTACGGCCACGGACTGTTGTGGGGGGGCGGCAGCGGCTTCGAGTATCAGACCCGGACGCTGGCGGGCGAAAACGATCGTCTTTGCGTCGTCGGTGTGTTCGGACCACAGATGGATCTGACGTTGTACCGGGGGGATCTGTCCTTCCGATTCGAGATCGCGGGCTACGCCGACTTCGCGATGGTCGACAGCCACGCCCTGGGTTCGGACCGGCCGGCCGATCCAACGCTGCCGTTGACGGGGGTGCTTCGCGCGCAGGGGTACTACTACGGCTACGGTGCCACGGGCTTCACGCGCGCCCGACTGAATCTGTCGTGGTGGACGGTGTCCGTTGAGGTGAAAGCCCACCATTTCTCCTCGTTTGACCAGTACAGTCGGGTTGATTCTCCGCTGGACGCGGGCCTGAAGGATTTAACGGACGATCGTTTGTTCGCGCTGGCCACGCTGGGCGTCCATCCTTGGAACCGGTCCCTCGGCCTGGCGGCTTTCGTCGAGGGAGTGGGGCGGCGCGGGACCCTGGGCGCGGCCAGCCGTTCCAGCCGAGAAGTATCGATCGGTGTGGAGGCTTTGATCGCATACTGACGCGATGCCATTGCGAACGATCAACCTGGCGGGTTTCGACCTGCGCGTGGTCGACGATCCCGGCGATCCGGCAAACGTTCCGATTGTCCTCCTGCTGCACGGCTTTTCCATGTCCGCCGATGATCTGGCGCCCTTCGGTGCGTCGATGGGACTGCCCGCCGTATTCCTGTTTCCCGAGGGGCCGATCGATCTGGCGCCCGTCGGCCTGCCCGGCCGGGCCTGGTGGTTGATCGACGTCGCGGCGCGCGACGCGGCGATCGCCCGCGACGACGATCGCGATCTTTCCGGGGAATCACCCGCCGGGCTGGACGCCGCGCGCGGGCGCCTGGTTGAGCTGGTCACATCGGTTTTACGGGCCTGGCCCCACAGGCCGCTGTTCATCGGCGGGTTTTCCCAGGGGGCGATCTTGTCGTTGGACATGGTGTTGCGCGCCAACCGCCGCCCGGCGGGGCTGGTGCTGCTGTCGGGAGGTCGCGTCAACGGGGCGACACTGGCACCCCTGCTGTCGCGGGCGCGCGGAGTGCCCGTTTTCCAAAGTCACGGCCGCCAAGATCGCCAGCTTTCGTTTTCGGCGGCGTTGGCGCTGCGTGACGATTTGGCGACGGCCGGCGCGGACGTCGCCTGGTGGCCTTTCGACGGCGGGCACGAAATCCCGCTGCCCGTCCTGCGCGAACTGAAGAAGTTCATTCGCCTCCACGCGGGGAGGACGAACCCGGTGGCACCTGACCTATGAGCCGATTATAGTGCCCGACCCTAACTTGATGGACACTCCAGATATCGGCCTCGCGAAGGCCAAACGCATTGGTACCGAGGTTGCGGTTCTTCACGCCGACGATGTTGATCGCAACGCGCGGTTTCCACGCGAGGCCATCGACGAGTTGAGAAAAGAAAAACTGCTGGGGGCCTTCGTGCCGAAGGAACTGGGCGGCCTGGGCTACGGGATGTCCGATCTTGCCGGCATGTGCACGGCGCTGGCGCAGAGCTGCGCGGCCACGGGCATGGTGGTCGCCATGCACCACATTCAGGTAGCCTGCCTGGTGCGGCATGGGCTGCCGTCTGAATTTTTTCGCGGATATTTGGCCGAGCTGTGCGAACGGCAATTGCTGGTGGCTTCGGTCACGTCCGAGGTCGGCGTGGGCGGCGACACGCGCACCAGCATCTGCGCGGTCGAACGTGACGGCGCCGGGCGTTTTCAGTTGAACAAGGACGCCACCACGATTTCCTACGGCGAGCAGGCCGACGATCTGTTGGTCACGACCCGACGCGTGCCCGACGCGGCCGGCAGCGATCAGGTTTTGGTACTGCTGCGCAAGGCGGACTTCACCCTGACCCGCACGTCAAACTGGGACACGATGGGAATGCGTGGGACTTGCAGCCCCGGGTTCAAGCTGGTGTCGGCGGGGTCCGATCAGCAGATCGTACCGGGGTCATTCGCCGATTCGTCGGCCGAAACCATGGTTCCGTTCTCTCACATTCTTTGGTCCGCCGTGTGGCTGGGAATCGCGACCGACGCCGTTGCGCGTGCCAGCGCATTTGTCCGTGCCGACGCGCGCAAAAGGCCCGGTACCATTCCACCAACCGCGCTTCGTTTGGCCGAGCTGTCGACGTTGCTGCAGGTCATGCGCACCAACGTTCACGCCGTGGCGACCGACTGCGATCGCTTGCTTTCGTCCCCCGATGGCAACCAGGCGCTGCTAGGCCTGGGATTCGCGTTGAAGATGAACAGTCTCAAGATTTCTTCATCCGAAATGGTGGCCCAGATCGTTCACAAGGCGCTCGGCATCTGCGGCATCATGGCCTACAAGAACGACACCAAATTCAGCCTGGGCCGCCACGTGCGCGACTCGCTTTCCGCGGCGTTGATGATCGGCAACGATCGCATCCTGGCCAAAAGCGCCTCGATGTTGCTTGTATACAAGGACGACTAAGGAGGATCCGTGGCGGCCGAAGAATACGATTCAGGGAAGTTCTACGACGATCTGGTCAAGCACCGCCTGATTATCCCCGTGGGCGTTCCCGGTGCGTTTGGCCGCGGTCCGGTTTTCGAGGACGTGCTGGCGCGGTTCAACGCCCTTATCACGCGCGTGGCCGCGGACGATGGCGCCGAGGTGATGCTGTTTCCGCCGGTGATCGCCCGCGAGGTTCTGGAACGCAGCGATTTCCTGGATTCGTTCCCCCAGCTGGCGGGGACCGTGTTCAGCTTTTTCGGAAACGAAAAACAGCACAAGGAACTGAGCGCGAAGGTCCATGCTGGCGAGCCCTGGGAAGACCTGCAGGGCATGACGTCCGTGGTGCTGAATCCGGCGGCCTGTTACCCGGTCTATCCCAGCTTCACGGGAACCGTGCCCAGGCAGGGACGGCTGGTCGACATGCAAAACTGGGTGTATCGCCACGAACCTTCCGCCGAGCCGACACGCATGCAGGCCTTTCGCGTGCGGGAATTCGTTCGCGTGGGAACACCCGAGATGGTGGTCGCCTGGCGCGACACATGGGTCAAGCGCGGTGTCGAGATCCTGACGTCCCTGGGGTTGCCCGCCACCCCCGACGTGGCCTCGGATCCCTTTTTCGGCCGCGGTGGGCGCATGTTGGCGGTCAGCCAGAAGGACCAGAAGCTGAAGTTCGAGGTGTTGGTCCCGGTGATCTCGGCGGACAAACCCACCGCCGTTTGTTCGTTCAACTACCACCAGGACCATTTCGGCCACACCTTCGAGATCAAGACGGAGGACGGGGCGACCGCCCACACCGCGTGTCTGGGGTTCGGGCTTGAACGCTGCGTGATGGCGCTGTTTCGACACCACGGCTGCGATCCGAAAACCTGGGCGCAGGACGTTCGCGATCGCCTGTGGCCGGGGTAACCGCAGCCGCCATGCCCGCTGCCACGTCTGCCGCCATGTCTGCTATCGATCCGGCGACCTACCAGCGCCACGCGTTGCACGACGAAGGACGCGACTGGGTCGAGAAGAACTGTTACATCGACATCTGGATCGAGGTGCTGCACGCGCAGGGGTTGGATCCCATGGCGATGTTGCCGTTCACCCTGGCCGTGGATTTCGAGGGCGACCAGTGGACGTTTTTCAAGCCGCCGCACGGCGAGTTGTGGGACCTGTACGGTGTCGACGTCCAAGAGTTGACCGTGTGGCGAGCGTTGCTGGACCACGTTGTGCTGCATACCGCCGCCGGTAGGTTGATCAGCACCGAGGCCGATGCGTTCTTCCTGCCCGACACGCAGGGGACCGACTACCGGTCGCAGCACACGAAGACCACGATCGTGATCAAGACCATCGACGTCGAACATCGGCGCCTGGGGTACTTCCACAACGCCGGCTACCACACGCTGCACGGGGATGACTTCGCGGGCCTGTTTCAATTGGACGCCGCCCCGGACCCGGCGTTCATGCCGCTTTACGCGGAGATCATCCGCGTCGACCGCGCGTGGCACCTGACCCCCGACGAACTGCGTTCCCGATCGGCGGCGCTGCTGGCGCGTCACCTGCGCCGGCGACCAGCCCACAATCCCGTCGCGCTGTTCGCGCAAACCTTCGCGAACGACATCACGCAGCTGCAAGACCAGGGTCTGGCCCGCTATCACGCCTACGCGTTCGCGACGATCCGCCAACTGGGCGCAGCGTTCGAATTGGCGTCGCTGTACCTGCGATGGCTGGACCCGGCGGGCGATCGGGATCTGGCGGACGCCGCCGACGCTTTCGCCGGTATCTCGACGTCAGCCAAAACGCTGATCCTAAAGGGCGCGCGCGCCGTCAATGCAAAAAGGCCAACCGAGTTTGGGCCGATGCTGGCGGCCGCCGCCTCGGGTTGGGAACGCGGAACCGACCTATTGGATGCGTGGGCGAAAAGGCGTTCGCCTTGACAGCCGATACGCTGAACCCCGATGCTGCCGCCGTTCTCATGACCAACGGAAACGGCCAGATTCCCCGTGTGGTGGTTGGAGTTGATCTGGTGCAGGTCAGCCAGGTGGCGTCGTCGCTGGATCGCCTCGGCGACGTGTACATGACACGTATCTACACCGCCGCCGAGATCGCCTACTGCTCGACGAACCCCATCATGGCTCCGTCGCGTTTCGCCGCCCGATTCGCCGCCAAGGAGGCGACGTTGAAGGCGCTGCGGCTCGACGACCAGGGCGTGGATCTGCGCACCATCGAGGTGAAGCAGATGCCGGGCGGCTGGACCGAGATCGAACTTTCCGGCCGCGCGCGCCAGCTGGCGGAAGTCGCCGGCTGGTTGAGCTGGTCGGTCAGCCTGAGCCACGAAGGTGACTACGCGACCGCCGTGGTCGCCGCGATGACCGCCCCCTTAACCAATCGATAGAAGAACATGTCCGAACAAACAACCAGCAAGATACGGGTGATTTTGGCCGAGCACGGTCGTCTGGCGAAAGACGTCGCATCGCTTGCCGACGACGCGGATCTGTATCAGGCAGGCATGACGTCCCATGCCAGCGTCAACCTGATGTTGGCGCTGGAGGGCGCGTTCGATATCGAATTCCCCGACGCGATGTTGCGGCGAAGTGTCTTCGAGAGCATCTCCGCCATCAGCGCCGCCATCGAGGAACTGACGGCCGGGCGCTGAGTCCAGCCGCCGATCACGCACGTGAGCGCCACGCGGAAGATCGATACGGAGGTCGATACGGAGGGAGATGGTCCCCTGACGGGCGAGTGGTCGTTGACGTGGACGGCCCCGGGCGCCGCGACGGATCCAACGGGAATTGAGGCGCTGACGGTGGAATGGCTGCCGGCCGGCGTCCCGGGCACGGCGGCGGCGGCGCTGCGCGCAAACACCGCATCAAATCGGCCCGCACCACCGCGTCTGGACGGCGTCGACTGGTGGTACCGCTGCACCTTCACGGCGCGACCGGCCGCCGCGGGTGAGCGGCTGGTGTTGTGCCTGGACGGCCTGGCCACCGTGGCGGACGTCTGGTTGAACGACCAGCCTCTGCTGCGCGCCGAGAACATGTTCGTCGCCCACGCGGTTGACGTCACAGACCGCCTGGTGAAGGACAATCAACTGGTCATCCGTTTCGTCGCGCTGGATGCGCTGCTGGCGACCCGGCGGCCACGCCCGCGCTGGCGCGCGCCGATGATCGAACACCAACAGTTGCGCTGGTTCCGCACGACGCTGCTCGGCCGCACCCCCGGGTGGTCGCCCGCCCTGCCCCCGGTTGGGCCGTGGCGTCGGGTTCATCTGCAACGACGGGCGGGCCCTGAAGTCGAAACCAAGGACGTGAGCGCTACGTTTCAGGGCGCGGATGGGATCGTCACGGCGACCCTGACGATGCGAGGCCTCGCGGGCCGCCGGCTGACGGATGCCCGCCTGGTTGTCTCCGATGTCTCGGGGCAATCGTGGCAGGCGCCGTTCGCAATCAAGGACGACACGTCAGCCCCCGACACGGGACACCTGACCGGCGCCGCGCGCGTGGGTTCGGCGGCGCCGTGGTGGCCGCACACGCACGGCGAACAACCGCTTTACGACGTGCGCGCCGTCCTGACCGTCGATGGCGCCGAACAGACCATCGACATCGGCCGCGTCGGTTTTCGCACCGTCGCCCTGTCGACGACCGACGGGACTTTTTCCATCTCGATCAACGGCGTTCCGATTTTCTGCCGGGGCGCCTGCTGGACACCACCTGACGCGGCGACGTTGACGGGATCGCCGGACGACTACCGGCGGACGATACAGGCGGTTCGCGACGCGGGCATGAACATGCTCCGCGTCTGCGGTCCCATGGTTTACGAGAGTCATCTGTTTCACGACCTGTGCGATCAGCACGGCATTCTGGTGTGGCAGGATTTGATGTTCGCCAACATGGACTATCCCGAAGACGCGGGATTCGTCGCCAACGTACACACCGAGGTCCGACAGGCGTTGGGCCGGTGGCAGGGACGACCGTCGCTGGCCCTGATTTGCGGCGACAGCGAGGGCGAACAACAGGCGGCCATGTGGGGAGCGCCCGCGTCCGCCTGGCACCGCCCCCTGTTTCGCGAGGTGCTGCCCGCCTTGTGCGGACAACTGTGCCCCGACGTTCCGTACTGGCCGTCCAGCGCCAGCGGCGGCGCGTTCCCGCATCAAGCGAGCGCCGGATCGACGTCGTACTACGGCGTCGGCGCCTACCTGCGGCCGCTGGACGATGCGCGCCGTTCGGACTTGCGCTTTGCCTCGGAATGTCTCGCCTTCGCCAACATCCCCGAGGACACGGCGTTGGCCGCGATCGTGGGCGGAGGCGCCGCCCGGGTCCACACGCCCGCGTGGAAGTCCGGCGTTCCACGCGATCTGGGCGCGGGTTGGGATTTCGACGACGTGCGCGATCACTACCTGGGTCTGCTGTTCGGTGTCGATCCTGTCGCCTTGCGTTCGAGGGATCCGGACCGTTACCTGGCACTGGGCCGCATCACGACCGGCGAGGTCATGGAGTCCGCCTTCGCCGAATGGCGACGCGGCCGTTCCCCCTGCCGGGGCGCGCTGATCTGGTTTCTGCGCGATCTGGTGCCGGGCGCGGGCTGGGGTGTCCTTGATGTGAACGGACGTCCCAAGGCGGCGTATCACTACCTGCGCAGGATCCTGCGCCCCGTCGCGGTGTTCTTCTCGGACGAAGGCCTGAACGGCGTCGTCGTCCACGCCGTCAACGAACGCGCGACACCGTGGCAGGGGCAGTTGCGGCTGCGGCTGTATCAGAATCGCGAAACCCAGGTGGGCGCCGCCGACCGGAAGGTGACGATTCCCGCCCGTGGCAGTCTGGAATTGTCGGCCGCCGAACTTCTGGGCGGCTTCTGGGACACAACGTACGCGTACCGGTTCGGACCGCCTGGGCACGATCTGGTGACGGTCAGCCTGGTCTCGGATTCGGACCCGGACACCGTCGAGAGCGAGGCGTTCCATTTCCCGGTTGGTCGTCCGTCGACGCCCGAGCAGGATCTGGGACTGGAAGCAACCATTCAACCAGCGACCGACGACGCCTTCACCTTGCAGGTGAGCACCCGCCGCTTCGCCCAGGCCATCGCGGTCAACCTCCCGGGCTTCACCACCGACGACAACTATTTTCACGTCCGCCCCGGCGATCGCAAGCGGGTCACCTTGCGACGCCTGGCCCCATCGACGGCAGAGCCCGCGGGCAGCATCCAGGCCATGAATCTGGGATCGGCCACGCGGGTGGCCAAAGCCACCGGCCCTTAGGTCAGCGAACCCCGAGCACCTCGCGCAGAAAGAAGGGCGGGTTGACGATTCTTACACTCTGGTACTCCTTCAATGGGATCAGGTGCTTGCGGTCATCAGTCACAAGAAAGTCCGCGTGGCCTTCGACGGCACAAGCAAGAACGGGGTTGTCCTTCGGGTCCTTGGCGACGGCAAAGACCTCGAAGGTGCCCTCGACGACGTGCGCCTTGGCCCGCAACCCAGCGATTGCCCCCGCAATGAACGCGGGCGGATACGGGCCAAATTTCTGCACATGAGGGGCGCCCAAGTACGTCGGCCACCTCCGCAAGAATGAAGTCCGAAGTGACCAACGTGAAGGCGTCCGCCAGAATCGCGTCCAGCAGCTTCGCGTTTCCGCCCTGTGGCGTCAGGAAGAAGCGAACAAGAACGTTGGCGTCAAGGACCGCCCTAACGGGCGCGCCGGTGCTCACGTTCGGCCTGTCGGCGAGCCGCGGCAATGGCCCGATCAAGTACGCGAGGGTCCTTCACCTTGGTCTGCTTCCACATGCGGGTGACCGCCTCCCGCAGTCGGAGGCCCGGCGCAAGGACCTGGCGGAGATCCTGGAGTTCCTTTTCCAGAACCTCGACGCGTTCCTCGAGTTGATGGATCTGCGCGGTGCTGCTGCTAGCCATGGATGCCCTCGCGTTTGAAAGTGTACCACCGCGTTCGGCGGCGATGGAACATCGGCCCGGGCGCCCGCTGCTGATCTAGGCCGACAGCGATCTGGCCCCTCCGGTGGGGCAGGTTCGTGGTCAGAGGCGCCTTCAGCATCGCCAAGGCAGTTGGCATGATCGCTGGCCGGGACGGCTCCGGTCGTACCTGATATCGTCCGCCGTTAACCATGGCATCGACATCGCCACCCGACGTCCGATTGATGTCGACCCGCGCCGACATCGAAGCAACCTTTCCGATCATGCGTCAGCTGCGGCCGGACCTGCTCGCTGCCGACTTCTTCGCGACGATCACGCGCCTGATGTCGTCCGGATTCCGCTTGGCGGCCGTCCTCGTCGGCTCCGATGTCGTGGCGGTGGCCGGATACCGCATCACCGAGAATCTTGCCAGTGGCCGGTACCTTTACGTCGACGATCTGGTCACCACCGATCAGGAACGCTCGCACGGCCACGGCAAACTTCTGCTGGACTGGCTGAAGGACCAGGCCCGTTCGGAAGATTGCGCGGCCCTGCACCTGGACTCGGGTGTGCAACGCCACGGGGCCCATCGTTTTTATCTGCGCGAACGCCTGGACATCCGCGCGTACCATTTCAGAATCCCGCTGGCATGAAGCTAGCGGCCATCATCATCAACTACCGGACACCGGATCTGACCGCGCGGGTGACCACCGCGCTGCTGCCCGAACTGGCCCCGCTTGGTGATTTTCACGTCTACGTCGTCGACAACTGCTCGGGGGACGGCTCGGTCGAACGCCTGCGCGCCAGCGCCGTGGCCGACGGTTGGGGATCCCGGGTGACAGTCGTCGCCGCGCCCCAAAACGGCGGCTACGGCTACGGAATCAACGTGGCGATCGATCTGGCGCGCACCTGCCCCACCCCACCCGCGTATTACTTTGTGCTGAACTCCGACGCGTTCGCCGATCCGGGAGCGGTCGGAACGATGCTGGATTTCATGGACCGCCATCCCGACGCGGGGCTGTGTGGCGCCGATATCCACGGAGTCGATGGGATCAACCAGGGCTCCGCGTTCCGTTTTCCGACCGCCGCCAGCGAATTCAACGACACGGCAAAAACCGCCATCGTCGCGCGTCTGATGGGGCAGTCGACGGTTTCCATCCCGCTGCCCGACCAGCCAACCGAGGTCGAATGGATTTCGGGCACCTGTTTGATGATTCGCCGCGAGGTCGTAGACCAAATTGGATTTTTCGACGAGGGATTTTTCCTGTATTTCGAGGAGATCGATTTTTGCCGGCGCGCCCGCCGCGCGGGCTGGCGTTCGTACTGTCTGCCGGCCGCCAAGGTGACCCACCTGGGATCGGTGTCGACCGGGATGAACGACCAATCACGACCGATACCGCGGTATTGGTTCGAATCGCGTCATCGCTACCTTCAGAAACACCACGGACGTCCGTACACGTTGTTTTGTGATGGATGTTGGGTGGCCGGCTTCGTTATCCTGACGGCCAAAACCTCGTTACTCCGAAGGCCCCGGAGCAGTCCTCCCCACATGCTGCGCGATTTCGTACGCAACACCCTTACGATGCTGGTCAGTCCCAAGACGCCCGGCCCCACCGACGTGCTCCGCGCGTCCACGGACGGTGCGGGCAACCCCGACGCCGGGGCACCTTCTTCATCCGCCGATGTCCGTGCCCCGAAGGATCTCGGCACATTCGAACTTCTTGCCGAGGATTTCGCCACCTACGATCGCAGCGTGTTTCAGCCCGGACTGTGGGCCGTGGCGGCGCATCGCCTCGGCACGCGGGCCTCCACGATCCAGGCGCTTCCGGCACGCATGGCGGCGGAGGCTGTCTACAAGGTGATGTTCACGGGCATCGACTGGGTCTGGGGAATCAATCTGCCGCGATCGGTGGAACTGGGCCGCCGGGTTCGCATCTGGCACAACGGCTGTGTCCTGTTAACCGCGCGATCGATCGGGAATGATGTCCAGATCCGCCACGACACCACATTCGGTCCGCTGCGCGGCACCGACGCGGGACCCGAAAACCTGCCCGTGATCGAAGATCGCGCGGATATCGGGTCGGGCGTGTGTGTGCTCGGCTCGGTGCGTGTCGGTCACGACGCGGTCGTCGGCGCGAATTCCGTTGTGCTGAAGAACGTCGCCCCACACGCCACGGTTCTCGGCGTACCCGCGCGCACCGTGCCGACATGAGCGGCCAGGAGACCGACGCTCAGCCGCTTCCGCTCGGCGACGTGAACGCGAATCCCGCCGGCATCGGACTGCTGCCCTTGCTGGCCGAGGATTTTCGCACCCACGGGGCCAGCCTGCTTTCTCCCGGTTTCTGGGCATTGGCGGTTCATCGTCTGGGCAACTGGCGCATGGGGATCAGGTCCAAACCGTTGCGGGCGCCGTTGACCGCCGCGTATCGGGGCGCGCACTGGGGCGCAATCACCTTGTGGGGAATCGACCTGCCGTACAACGCGAAAATCGGCCGGCGGTTCCGCATCGGTCACCACGGCGCGGTGTTCGTCGGCTCTCGCGAAATCGGTGACGACGTCTTCATCCGTCATGCCGTGACGATCGGCCTCAAGCGCATGACCGAACGGAGGGCGCCGAAGATCGGCAGTCGCGTGGAGATCGGACCCGGGGCCTGCATCGTGGGTGACATCGAGGTCGGCGACGACAGTCTGATCGGAGCCAACACGGTGCTGGCACAGAACGTCCCGTCGGGGTCAACCGTGCTGGGGGTCCCGGGGCGGTTCGTGGATCTGGCGGCGTTAAAAGGCTGAGCAGCGCTGGGACAATCAAGCCCGGTCAAGCGCGGCGCGGACGATTTCCAACAGCCCGTCCGCGACGAAGGGCTTCGCCAGGAAGTTCACGCCGGGGATCAGTTCCTGGCCGCGTCCCGCGATCTCGGGGCTGTAACCGCTGGTGTAGACCACACGCAGCCGCGGGTCATCATGCGTAAGCAGCGCACCCAGGTCGAATCCGCTCATACCATCAGGCATGACCAGATCGGTGAGCAGAAGGTCTACTTCCTTCGGATGCGCACGCCACTGGGCCAATGCCTGCGGGCCGTTGGCCGCGGAAAAGACGCGGTAGCCGGCACGTTCCAGCAGATTGCCAACCAGGCCGCGCAACGCCGGTTCGTCTTCCACCAACAGGATGGTCTCGTGCCCGCCCCTGGTCGCTTCCGTCTCGCGCCTGGTCGGCGGCTCGACCTTCGCGCCGATTTGCCAAGGCAGGTAGACCCGAAACGTCGTCCCACGCCCCGGGTCGCTTTCGACAGTGATCCAACCCTCGTGTTGCTGAACGATACCGTACACCGTCGCCAGACCCAGACCGGTCCCCTTGCCCACTTCCTTGGTCGTGAAAAACGGCTCGAAAATGCGCGGCAACACATCGACCGGGATGCCCGTTCCGGTGTCGCTGATTGCCAGGCAAACAAAAACACCGGCGCGCGCCTGCGGCATGCGGGTGATGATCGTGGCGTCGAAATCGGCCGACGACGTTTCGATCCCCAGACGTCCACCACGCGGCATGGCATCGCGTGAGTTCACCGCAAGGTTCAACAACACCTGTTCCATCATGCCGGCGTCGGCCAGCACGACCAGGTCTTGGTTCGAAAGGTGCAAATCCAGGGCGACGTCCTCGCCAAGAACACGTCCCAGCAGGCGCGCCATGTTGGTCACCACAGCGTTGAAATTCAGGTGACTGGGGCGGCGGGCCTGGCGACGGCTGAATGTCAGCAACTGGCGCGTAAGGTTCGCCGCGCGATCCGCCGCCTGCTTGATCTCCCCCAGGGATTCGCGGGTGATTGCCGGTAAATCGGAATCCAGTTCAAGCATCGCGGTGTGCCCCTGAATCACGGTGAGCACGTTGTTGAAATCGTGCGCCACGCCGCCGGCCAGTTGCCCGACCGCCTCCATCTTCTGGGCCTGACGCAGCTGTTCCTCCAGGTGTTTGCGCGCCGAGATGTCGAACGCAATCACGAAAAACCCAACCGCGTTTCCTTCCGGATCCAGATCCGGCACGAACGTGACCAGCGCGTGGTCCAAAACCCCCGCCGCGGTCCGGACCTGGCTCTCGAACGAAACCTGTTCCCCGGCCAGCACGCGCCGCACCTGGGGTTCCACGCGTTGGAAGAGTTCGGCGCCGATAACCTCGGCCATCGTGCGGCCCAGGACCTCCGCGCGCGCTTTGCCAAAAATTCGTTCGTAGTGGTCGTTGACGAACAGGTAGCGAAGGTCGCGACTGACATGAGAAATCGGCCCAGGCAGGTGGTTCGTGATCAGCCGGAGCTCGCGTTCGCGCGCGCGCAGTGCCTCCTCGGCCAATCTTCGCTCGGTCGTGTCTTGCGCGGTACCGGTGGTGCCCAGCACCTTGCCCTGCTCGTCGCGCAGCACGACGGCGTTGAAGGTCAGCCACACGGGCGTACCGTCCTTGCGGATGTGGACGGTCTCGTATTTGAAACGGGGAGCTCCGGCCTTGATGAGAGCGAACACCTCCAGGTCTTTCCGCGCCTGCTCCGGGCTTTGAAAATCCATGAACGGTCGGCCCAACATCTCGGCCGGGTCATAGCCATAGATGGCGCGGGCCGCCGGATTCACGAACGTCCAACGCCCCTCGGCGTCGACGGACCAGATCAAATCGTGCGACGTCTCGACCAGCGTCCGGTACGCCTCCTCGCTTTTGCGCAAAGACAGTTCCGCGCATTTTCGTTCGGTGATGTCGACGTGCAAGCCAAGCATCCGAACAGGTTGCCCACCTGCATCGACCTGCATCGACGCCTGCGTGAGCACCCAACGATACGAACCGTCCTTGTGGCGAAAACGAAACTCCACCTGATAGTCCGGCCACGGCTTGGCCACGAACGCCCGTACCGTACGCAGCACGTGGGACAGATCGTCCGGGTGCAAGCGGCTCTCCCATTCGGCGAAGCTGTTCGTGATCTCGTCATCGTCGAAACCGATCTGCCGCTTCCACTCGGGCGAATAGAAGACCTGGTTCGTGCGTAGATCCCAGTCGAACAGACCGACCTGGGCCGCGCGCAAGGCCAACCGGTATCGTTCCAGTGTCACCTGCGAGTCCGGCTCGCTCGGTGGGCGGGAACCTGGCGATGATGTGTCGTTCATCCAGTAGCCCCCGCACGCGCAGGGTAACGCCGTCGACCAGGCCCAGCAAGGTGGCGGGCCCGCCGATGGCCCGCCGCCTGACGGCGGTGAAGTCATAGGTTCAGCGACCGGGCGATATGACTATGCCAAGGTGCAGGCATATGACCAGACGCCCGACATATCGCATTAGTTCAATAATTTAGATTACTTATGATGTGGCACAGTGGGTGCATAGGTATTCATCCGTCCGACACTCAAACCACAGGAAACAAGATGAAAATCACCGCTCTCTCCCTTAAGTTCGTTGCCTTCTCGGTCCTCACCGTCGCGGTGGTCTCTGCTTCGGCCCCAACGGCGCACGCGGGCCTCAACTCCGTCAACGGTCTCAATTCCGTCAACGGCCTCAACTCCGTCAACGGCCTCAACTCCGTCAACGGCCTCTCCGCCATCAACGGCCTCTCCGCCATCAACGGCCTCCGCGCCATCAACGGCCTCCGCGCCATCAACGGCCTCCGCGCCATCAACGGCCTCCGCGCCATCAACGGCCTCCGCGCCATCAACGGCCTCTCCACCATGAACGGCCTCTC
>JANOJB010000313.1:0-5638 GCA_031407985.1 Pseudomonadota bacterium
GTCACGCTGCGAACGGGCCAGATGATCTCCGGCGAACTGATCGCCGTCGGCGACGCTGCCGTGTACCTGGGCGCGCACCCGCGGCTTCATCGGCTGCCCACGCGTTGCGTGACCTCGCTGCGGGTTGCCGTTTTCGAGGCCTCGTCCGCACCCATCAGCGGCTACGGCGCGTTGGGAATTGTCTCTACGATCAGCCATGGGCTTTTCCTGGTGTTCAGCGCGCCGATCTGGATGATGACCATGACTGGTACCGCCGCGATGACCAGCGGCGCGGGCCACCATGACTTTCACGGTACGTTCCCCGACGCGGCGAAGTTCGCACGGTTCCCGCAGGGTGTTCGCCTTGGCTACATCCAGGGCGTACCGCAGTTGGTGACCCTGGGGGATGACTGCTCGTTGTCTTCCGCGGAGGCGCCGCGCGTGTCGCCTGCGCCGGACGCGCCTGCCGCGCCGCCCGCTCCGGCGGCACCGCCCGCGACAATTGCTCCGGCGGGACCGCCATGAAGGCGACGCTGGTGTCACCAAATATCGCGATTCGTTTCGCTTTGGTCGCAATCGTCGCTTCGGCGGGCTGTTCGGTCGTTCTGGCCAAACCCGCGCCGGCCCGTGTGGATCGGGGCAGCTACCCGGAATGCGGCACACCATCCGGGGCTCTGGTAACGGACATTCTGCTGGGGGTGGTGGGCGGACTATTTCTGGTGAGCGCGATGGACGATGGTGATGGGGACCTTGTCGCGGGCGGTACCGCGGTGACCGGCTTGTATCTCGGCTCGGCGATCTACGGGGGCGTTGTCCAGAACAAATGCCAGGACGCCCGTGTCGCGGCGGCCGCCGGTCTCAGCATCGAACCTCTGCGAGCCCAACTGGCGCCGGACGTACCCGCTGCCGCGGCGCCACAACCCGATGCGCCGCCCGCGGCGCCCACGGCGTCACCGTCGGCGCCCGTCGCGCCAGTTGGCCCCGCTGGGTCCGCCACACCGCTGCCGTCAATTCCGTCACGGCATCAATAGCCCGGGTCAGTGGCGCAAGACCACGCTCGCGATGACGCCAAGAACCAGGAGGACAATGCCCCCCAAAATAGTCGCGGCAATCTTCTGATCGGGTGATGCCGGGAACTGTCAATTCGGTTCGGGTAGCCAAGGTTCGAGACCATCGGGGAAGCCGCTGTGGTTGCCGCAAAGACCTTCAAGGCGTCGGCGACCACCGACGTTGAGACCATCCCATTCTCGGACGTCGTAGATATCGCCCTTGAGGCGATGCGCCGACGCTGGGCCGCACCTCTGATTGCTCAGCAGGTACGTCAATCGGCCGCCTTGGAGTTTCGACTACTTCCCCAACGGATGCGGGAATCGATCAAGTCTGCGGGACATTCGTTCGCCGCCGCGTCCGTCCGTTGGACGGACCGGACCGGTAGGGACCCGACTCGGAGCAACACGCCTGCGATTTGACGAAATTCACGGGCAATCCCCGCCAGAAACCCCGCCACCGATTCCTCTATTGCCTCGAACGTCCGAACCTTCGATCGGTACCGGGACGCCCAGGTTGCCAACCTCCAGTTCAATCGCGCCCGCTGGAGGCGTCCCTGGGCGGCGTACCCAACCTGGGTCAGGACCCTACCGCAGCGGTCCGGCAGCTGACCATCCAGGAGGCAACGATTCCCCGGTCCTACCGATGAGACCGCAACGAACGCCGCAGTCGTCAATGTCGGCAGGCCGTCTCCAACATCGGGCCACCCATGATCGAGGGAAGAAACCAAGATGGACTCAGCAACCGGCAGATCGAATTCTGCCGCGCGGCTTGGGCGATCCTCACGGCCACGAGGCCTGCTGTCCCCTTGGATACCAGCCGGGCTGCCCGGAGTTGTTCCTTGACCGCATACCGCGAGGCGACCCAAACGGTATACTTGGGCGCAAATGTGTTTCCGAAAGTTGGCGCCGTGTTCGCAACTGCGAGGATGTCGATGATGGCGTGTCTCGCTCACGAGTTGGCGCACGCCGAACGGCACATACTGGGCTTCGCGCGGCCCGGGGTGTTACCACACGTACTGCTGGATGAGGCCGAGACGAGCCTTCACGCGAGCTTCATCGAAGCGATCGGGCCCCAGGATCGCGAGGAGCTCGTCGAGAGTGCCAGTGAAAGGGTGTTGAAATGGTTACAGATCAGCCGGGAGAAACGACAGTGACAACCACCCCCATTCAACCACCATCGAAACCAATTCCACAGACAGTGGAGGCATCCGGCGTCGTGATGTTCGGCGAGTGCACCGTGCGGACGGGCGCATGCCTGGCCGCAACATCTGGCCCCATCACGGCGGTCTGGACCCTGCCGGGGCGTATTCAGATTGATGTGTGCGGGGCCTGCCTTCACGAACAGCTTCGCACCGGGGACTGGCACATGGAGGGAACGCGACAGATCGCCGGAACGGGGAGATGATCAGGGGCGCCTGATCGGATCCCTACTCGTCGTCCCCGAAAAGCACTCCGACAGGAAACTCGATCGCGCCGAAGGGCTCGGCCGAGACCCGCTCGCTCCGCTCGGCCACAAGGACCTCGATGTACCCCTCGGGAGACCATCGATCGATGGTCAGGGTCTCTTCCACGGGGTCGATGATCCAGGTCGCCCGTTCCTAGCGCGCGTCAGGCCAACCGTCTACGCCCCGTATTTCCGCCACGCCAGCAGCGCGGCCATCGCGAAACCAATCGCGACGACAATGCGACGAACCTGGTCTGGCCGCGCGCGACGGCCGAGGCGGGCGCCCGCCACACCGCCGCTGATCGCGCCGGCAGCCATCAGCAGCGCGGGCCCTGGCTGCACCAGCCCGTGCGCGATGAAGTCGACCGACGCGGCGCCGTTGATCACCACGGCCAGCACGTTTTTGATCGCGTTCGTCTGGTGAAGGTCCAACGGACCGCGCGCCTGCGCCGACGAGACGTGGCCCAGGAACGCCAGCATCACGATCCCCATCGCTGCGCCGAAGTAGCCGCCGTAGATGCTGACCACGAACTGAAGGACAAGGACCAAAGCCAGAGCGCCTCGTGCGCCGGTCGGGGCCCGCGGGGTCCGCGGGGCACTGCCCGCGTCGCGCACGATGATCCCCTGAAGTAGGATGATCAACGTCGCGCCCAACACCAGCCACGGCACCACGCCGTCGAACAGGCGCTGCGGCGTGAAGCGCAAGATGCGCGCGCCGATCAGCGCACCCAGGATGGCCGGCACGAACAGCAACGCCGTCAGCCGCTCCAGGCCCGCCAGGTGTCGACGGTAGGTCCAGGCCGCCGCCAGAGATCCCGGGACCATCGCGACCGCGTTGGTGGCGTTCGCGACGATGGGGGGCAGACCGGCCGCGATCGCAGCCGGGAAGGACAACAACGTGCCGCCGCCCGCTACGGAGTTCACGGCGCCAGCCAACACACTGGCCGCGAAGAGGAAGACGGCGTGCCCGATGCTCATGACGTCTCGGATGCCGATGCGCGCGGCACCTGCGAATCAACCCGCCGGTTTTTCGGCGTACGGCGGCTTCTGCTTTTGCACCGGCGCCTCGAAATACCGATCCGCTCGATCTGGAAACAGCGTCACGACCACACCCGGCCGCCCGGCCGCCGCCAGTTTATGCGCCAGGCGCATGCCACCCGCCAACGACGCCCCCGACGAATGGCCGACCAGCAGGCCTTCCTCCTTCGCCAGGCGGTCGGACACGTCCCAGGCTTCGTCGGTCGGCATCGCGATCACACCGTCCAGTTCGCCAGGATGATAAATCGGCGGGACCAGCGAGCTGGCCATGTGTTTCATGCCCTCCAGTCCGTGCAGCGCATCGTCGGGTTCCACCGCCCAGACTTCGATCTCGCGCCGGTAATCCTTCAGGCGGCGACCCGTGCCCATCACCGTGCCGCTGGTGCCGATGCCGGCAACAAAATGCGTAACGCGGCCCTCGGTCTGTTCCCAGATCTCGCGGCCCGTCCCAAGGTAGTGCGCCAGCGGGTTCGACAGGTTCGAATACTGGTCCGGGTAAAAATAGGCGTCCGGATTTTCGGCGACCATCTTGCGACACAGATAGATGGCACCGTCGCTGCCGTCCATCGCGTCGGAAAAAATCAGTTTTGTCCCGAACGCGCGGGTGATTTGTTGCCGCGCCCAGGACACGTTGGCGGGCATCACCAGCGTCACCGGGTAGTCGAGCGCTCCGCCGATCAGCGAATACGCCACCCCGGTGTTGCCGCTGGTGGAATCGATGATGGTCTTGCCGGGGACCAGCGCCTTGGTGCGGATCGCGTCGCGAATCATCTGATAGGCGGCGCGATCCTTGACCGAACCGCCCGGGTTGAAAAATTCGCACTTGGCCCAGATCTCGACGCCGGGCACATCGCGTTCGAACGTGCGCAGGCGGACGATCGGCGTGTCGCCGATTAGATCTGTGATCTTCTCGGCGACGCGCAGCCGGGCGCGTCGCATCTGCTCCATATGGGCCAGTTCGTCGGCGGCGGAACGAATGATCTCGGCGGCGGTTCTCACGAAAAGCTCATCTCGGAACCCGAACCGCCGCAGGCGAAACACTCGGGCGTCCAGGGAATATCGGTTGCGCGCACGACGTGGTCGCCAACACCGGTCATCGGAAGACTGATGTGACGCGCCCGCGCTTCGCCCGTTGTGGCACGCGCGATCAACATCAGCGCTTCGGCGGCGGCGATGTTGCCGGCGATCACGGCACCCGGGCCGTCTTCGGGCGGCAGCGCGGTCTGTTCGGGCACATCCAGCGGTGCGTGCGGGCAGGGCCCGTGGCGGCGAAAGGAAACCACCTCGACGCTCTCATCGCGTCCGCGCGTCACGATGACCGGGATGGCGAGACGGACCGCGGCGCGCAACATCGAATCGTCGTCGAATCCCGATCGGACGACGACGGCGGCGCCGGTCACGGCATCCAGCCAGGCCGCGCCCGCGTCGGCCGGCTGTCCCGCCGGCCACGCGCGGATTTCGAGATGAACGTCTGGGTTCGACGCAGCCAGCGCCGCTGCGATCGCGGGCGGCAAGGCCCCCACGGCCACACCCGCGTCAGCCGCCACGCCCGCGGTTGCGCCCGATCGACGAACCAGCCGAATACGGCCCACGCCAGCGGCGGACAATGCGCGCGCCACAATCTCGCAGGTCAGATCATCGCCGGCCACGACGACCGTCGCGGCGGCGATCCGCCGCTGGCCGTCCAGGCCAATCTGCGGCAGCGCGATCTGTCGCGCCGCTCGGTTGATTGCCTCGGGGGTCAGGGACTACCTGCCACCGGCGATCGCAGGAACGATCGAGATGTCGTCGCTGTCCTTGACCGGCGTTTCCAGGTTCTGCAGAAACCGGATGTCTTCGTCGTTGGCGAAGATGTTCACGAAGCGGCGCACCTGCCCGCTGTCGTCGCAGATGCGTTCCTTGATGCCCGGATATTGCGTCTCCAAATTGGCGATTAGCGCGCCGATCGTGCCGCCGGTCGCGGTGACCTCTTCCTTGCCGCTGGTCAGCTTGCGAAGGGGCGTTGGAATACGGATGTTGGCCATGGCTCTCACACTCCTTGGGACTGGTTACGGTCGATGTCGATGTCGATGTCGATGCTGGCTTCCAACTTGTCGAAATCCGCCAGACTGGGTCCAATCAGCGCTGG
>JANOJB010000347.1:0-36891 GCA_031407985.1 Pseudomonadota bacterium
CATGGGGAGTCGCACCGCAGCGACCGCACCGCCTGGCTGCGCGCCGCGGTGCTCGGGTCGGATGACGCCATCGTGTCGACATCCAGCCTGATGATCGGTGTCGCTGCGTCCTCCGCGTCGCAAGACGCGATTGTCGTGGCGAACGTCGCCGGCCTGATCGCGGAAACGATGTCCATGGCCGTGAACGAATACGTATCCGTCAGCTCGCAGCGAGACGCCGAAAAGGCCGACATCGAGCAAGAAAAACGGGAACTCGGCGACCAACCGCAAGCCGAGCAACAAGAACTGGCGCTGATCTATGAGAAGCGCGGACTCGACAAGGAGTTGGCGGCACGGGTTGCCGAACAGCTGAGCGCCCATGATCGGCTTGGCGCGCACATGCGGGATGAACTGGGAATCGATCGCGAATCTCTGGCGCGCCCGCTGCAAGCGGCGTGGATATCAGCCGCCAGCTTCGCGACCTTCGCGATGGTTCCGATTGCCGCCTTGCTGGCCGCGCCCGTGACGATGCGCATTCCGACCATCGCGGGGGTGTCCATCGCCAGCTTGGCCGTCCTCGGCGCGATTGGCGGTCATCTCGGCGGCGCGCGCCTAGGTCGCGCGTCGTTGCGGGTCGCGGTGGGAGGGGGCCTTGCGATGGCGGTCACCGCCGTGATCGGGCGAATCCTGGGCGTGTCCGTGGGTTGAGAGACGGCCAGGATTTCTTGAAGCGGATACCCCGGATCGTGTCAGCAGGGAGGATTTGGTCCGTTTCCGTTCCGCGCCTCGTAGAAGTAGTAGACCGTGGTGTAGTCGATCCGCGCGGTTTCACCGACGTGCGCGGCGTCGCATCCCGTCGCGGGGGCCAGGCCAGCTTGCGTGTTCACGCGCTGGATGTACGTGATTTTGGCCATGCGGCCCGCCCCGGTGTTGGTCGTCGCGCGCAACAGCAGCCAAGGTATCGCAGTGGCGGTCACCGTCGCGCCGGCAACCCGCGCGCCCACGACCGTGCTGCCGCCGTTTGCTTCCCACGTGGGCCCGGCATAGTGCGTCCCGGCGACCTGACCACCCGGGTTCAGGAGATTGGCCTCGGGCGCCTGGAACACCCATGCGAAGGCGGACGGGCCCGACTGACACTGGTAGATTTGCACGCCCTGCCCAATCAGATCGAACGCGACGCGGTTGCCGTCGGGAACCACCAATGCGGGTGGGACGGCTGGCGGGCAAATCGCGGACAGGGCCCCGCTTCGCGCGGTCTGCATCCCCGGCTCGACCTGTCCGCACCCAACGGCGACCAGACCCACAAGGCAGGCTCCCAAACTTTTCGCTGCGCGCATCTCGTCCTCCTACTGTCAGCCCATTTCAATGTCGATCCAACAAGGCCCCTTTCGCACATGCGAAAGACTCGTCGACGCGTCGACGCTAGGCGCGCGCACGAAGGACGTCAAGGCAATAGAACCAATTGGCCGTTTTCAGCCATCTTGCTGCCACCTTGCTACCATCTTGCTGCCACCTTGCTGCCACCTTGCTGCCACCTTGCGCCACGAACCCGACTGGCCCGCGCCGCGCAGCCCGCCGCTTTCCGTCTTGGCGGCGACGGGCATATCCTCTGCGTGCTCGGCCCACGGACGAACAACCAAGTCAGAAATCGAGGACTGCGATGACCCACCGACTTGTCACGACATTGGGAACGGCTGCTCTGCTGGCATGGTGCCTGTCTTCCCCCGCGTGCTCGCGTGGCGGCAAGGAAACCGCTTCCAGCGCGGCCGGCGGCACCACCGCGGTACCCGGATCCCCCGATTGTTACAGGACGACGAACGCCGTGGCTTGTCCACGCGATCCCGGCGATCCTTCCGGCAAGGGACTGCCGACATCCGGCGGTGTCTGCACGTCGCCGGTCTGCCAGCCGTGTGGATCCGCCAGCGACCCCGCGTTTCGCGACGACACCGGGACCGCGAAGGCCGGGTGGTGCATCTGCGTACCGCGCTCGGACTACGTGGGCGTCAGCATCTACACGTGCCGGACGGCGGCCGACTGGGCCCAGGCCTTTCCGCAGTAGGACCAATTTCTATCGATCAAAACGTCCCGCTGGATTCACCCGACGCGTAGATCCGCGATCGCTTTCTTGTAGTCCGGGCGCCCGAACACCGCCGAGCCCGCGACCAGCACGTTGCCGCCGGCGTCGACCACGGTGCGCGCGGTCTCGGAAGTGATTCCGCCGTCGATCTCGATGTCGACGTCCAGGTTGCGGCGTTCGATCTGCGCGCGCAGCTCGCGGACCTTCGGGACGACCGCGTCGATGAATTTCTGTCCGCCGAAACCCGGGTTGACGGTCATCAGAAGCACCATCGACAGATCGGGCAACACGGTCTGCAGACCATCCAATGACGTGTGGGGATTCAACGACACCGACGCCTTCTTCCCCAGTGATCGAATCTGCTGCACGGTTCGATGCAGATGCGGCGACGCTTCCAGGTGGACCGTGATGATGTCCGCGCCGGCCTGCGCGAAGGCCTCCACGTAACGTTCCGGCTCGACAATCATCAGGTGAACGTCGAGCGGCAAACGGGTCGCCGCGCGGATCGCAGCCACCACGACCGGACCAATCGTGATGTTGGGGACAAAGCGCCCGTCCATGACGTCGACGTGGACGTAATCAGCGCCGGCCGCTTCGACCGCGCGCACCTCATCGGCCAGACGACCGAAATCGGCGGCCAGAATCGACGGAGCCACGAGGAGAGGGCGGAGCATGATCCTATCCTAGCGCGGCCCGCCGGCGCCTGCGCGCCGGAGCCGGGCACCGAAGAAGGCGTCGGCGTCGTCGCGGTGGGGCCACGATCGCATGAATCCCGCGGCGTCGATTAGCCGGTCCCACGGAACACCGCCAGCAAGAACCTCCGGACGTTCAAGGCTGAACTGGGGGTGGGTCGTCAAAAAAGCGCGGATCACATCTTCCCCTTCCACGCGGTCGAACGTACAGACCGCGTAGACCAGCAGGCCACCCGGGGCCACGCGCGGCGCCACCACGTCCAACATCCGCCGCTGGGTGGCCGCCAGCAGCGTCAGATCGGCCTCGGTGCGGCGCAACAGCGCTTCGGGGTGACGGCGCAGGACGCCAAGCCCCGCGCATGGGGCGTCCAGCAACACGCGATCGTACGGGCCCGCGTCGGACGGCAGGTCTTTCGTCAGATCCGCGACGCGCGTGCTGATGCCTTGGGCGCCCAGGCGCCGGGCTTCGATGGCCGCCTGATCCAGTTTGGCCGCCGACAAATCCAGCGCGTCGATGCGCGCCTGGTTCGCGCCCAGCGACGCCAGATGGGAGGTCTTGCCCCCCAGACCCGCGCAGGCGTCCAGGATTCTTTCACCCGGCGCGGCGCCACACAACGCGGCCACCAGTTGCGCGCCGACATCCTGAATCGCGAAAGCACCGTCGGTGAACGCGGTCGTACGCGCCGGGGCGTCCAGCCCGCGCGCCAACAACGCGTCCGGTGCCACGGCGGATGGGGCCAGTGTGGCGTCGGCGCGTTCCGCCACGAGCAACGCCGCCAACGCGTCCGCCGTAAAGCCGGCGCCGCTGTTGGCTCGCAGCGACAACGGCGCCGGCGCCCCCATCTCGGCCCCCAGCGCCACGGCGGTATCGGTGCCCAGATCGCGCACGGCCAGACGCGCCAGCCACGGGGGAAACCCACAACACTCGACCAGATGTCCCAACGGATCGCGCGCGGGATCCGGCAGCGGCGGCTCGCCCCGCTCGGCCACACGGCGCAGAAGTGCATTCGCCAGTCCTCCCAGGCGTGGTCCGTGCGCCCGCTTGGCGGTCTCGACCGTGTCATTGACCGCCGCGTAGGCGGGTACGCGATCCAGGAACAGCAGCTGATAGGCCCCAACACGCAGGAGAATGCGCATCGCCGGATCCAGCGACGTGATTCCGCGCTCCGCTACTGCCTCCAGCGCGCGATCCAGGCGCGCCCTGCGTCGAAGCACGCCATAGACCAATTCGGTCGCCAGGCCTCGCTCGGGGGGCGCGAGATCGCCGGCACGATCCAGTGCCGCCGACAGCGCGCGGTTGGCGAAGGCACCGTGTTGTTCCACGCGCAGCAGAACCTGGCGCGCCAGATCGCGGCCGGTTCGCGGCAGCCCGGACGATGACACCGCGCCGCCTCCCGGGGCTGAGACCTTCCCACGTCGTTTTTCAGCCAAGCTTGGCCCCCGATGAAATGGCGCGGCCCGCGGCGGCGGCGGCGGCGAATAGACGTTTGCGTCCGGGCAACTGAACCTCCGTGAACAGTATCTCCCCCTCGCCGCAGGCGATGTGCACGCCACGGTCGTCGATCGCGGTGACGGTTCCGGGCACGGCTCCCACCGGTGCCGATCCGGCGGCGGGATCAGAAAGACGCGCGCCAAACAGTTTGATCGGCTGGCCGTCCAGCATCGCGGTTGCCCCCGGCCAGGGATCGACACCACGCGCGCGCGCCGAGACGACGCGCGCCGGCCGCGAGAAATCCAAACGTCCGTCCTCCTTCCGCAAGATCGGCGCCAGCGTCGCGCGCGTTTCGTCTTGCGGCGTGGTCAGCACCGACCCATCGACGATTCGGGGCAGTATCGCCCCCAACAAATCCGCGCCCAGGATCGCCAGGCGTTCGGCCAGGGTCCCGCCCGTGTCGTCATCGGCGATGTCCGTCGTCGCCACCGCCGCGACCGGCCCCGTGTCCAGACCAGCCTTCATCCGCATGATCGAAACGCCCGCCTGCGCATCCCCGTTGATCACCGCCCACTGGATCGGCGCAGCACCCCGCAGGCGCGGTAACAACGACGCATGCACGTTCCAGGGTCCCAGGCGCGGCAGATCCAGAATCGACTGCGGCAAAATCCGACCGTACGCGACCACCACGAACAACTCAGGCCGCAGCTCTCGCAGCTCGGCCTCGAAAGCACCCGTTCGAATTTTCTCGGGCTGAAGGATGTGCGCCTCCGCGGCGATGCGCCCTACCGCCTGCTTCACCGCCGGCTCGGCCAGTACTTGTCCACGCCCCGCCGGGCGATCCGGTTGGCAAACCACCGCGACAAGATCGACATCGACGGCGATGCGCTCCAACGACGGCACGGCGAACGCGGGCGATCCAAAGAACACGGTTCGCGGCCGCGCGCCTGCTGACGGATTCACGGAACCGTTCCTTCGGTTGCTGCCGCTGCCGGGGTCCCTGGCAGGTGTTCCCGGTACTGGCGGCGCAAACGATCGTCCGTCATCAGACGCGCCGCCTCGCCCAGCACGGAACGAATCTCGCCCAGCTCGGTCTCCAGTTGGGTCATCACCGTCGGATGAAGCACCTCGGGCGCCATCTCGGCCATCAGAACCTCGTGGGCGCGGCGGATCTCTTGCGCCGTGGCGTCCCGGGTTACGCCCAGAATTTGGAAGTAGTCGCCGTCGACCACCAGCGCGTGCCGCGATTGAACCAGCGCCCGATCGATCGCCTCGTCCCGCCCGAAGGCCGGCGGCACGGGACCGTGGCCATTGGAAATGGCGGACGTGTCGCGCCCCGTTGCTTCCACGGAATCCAGGCGTTCCAGTACAAATAGCGCCCAGGCCACGCCGTACAACCTTTCGGCCGGCGCCCCGGTCAGGGCGCGGATCTCGTCCAGGCTGCGCACCCCATCGAACAGCAGGACCAGATTTCTCTCCTCGGGGCTGATGGACATCTTTTCCAGCAACTCGGACGCGCCCGTCGTCAACCGCAGGCGCAGCACGCGATCGCCTCCGCCCAGGCCCGTCAGTGCACGCTCGGCGCTGTATTTGCGCCGGATGCCTTCCAGGATCAGCGCGGATGGATGTTGCGACAACAGAATTTTCTCGGCGGCGGCGCTGTTGTCGGTCCCCAGATTCCACGAACCCCGATCCCAGGCGAACAACGAATGAATGATCTCCTCGTAGTGACGCCGAACCAGCGCGGACAATTCCGTGGCCTTCACTAAACCCCGATCCACCAGGACAACGCCCAGTCGCCGGCCGGAAGTCGCCATCTCCGTGCCACACGACGACATCTGTTCCGCGGTGAAACGCCCCTGCCGAACCAGCATCTCGCCCATGCGATCCTCGGCGCGCGTTGATCCCGCCAACACCGGATGGCCCCGCTCGAACACGATGAACTTCTTGACCCCGCCGTGTCTCAATGTCAGTCGGCCCGAAAGGCGCGACAGATACATGCGCGCCAGCAGAGAAGGCAGGTCCAGGTCGATTTCGTCGCCCCCCGCGGTTCGCGCCACACGGGGCCGCGACGCCCCGCCCGGCGCATGTCGATCACCGTCGACCAGCGCGGCGCTGATGCTGGGTGGAACTTCCAACGTCTTCTGGCTGCTTTCGTCACTCAGATCTTCCAGTGACGGGTCCTCATCGGATTCACCGTGGCTGGTGGGTGATGGCGCCGCGATCTTGGCCTGCCGCATCGCCCCCACGTCGCGCACGACATCCAGAATTTCGGCGTCGAAATCGGCGTCGATGTTCCCGACCAGGGCATCGAACATGGTCGCCGCGCGCCGTGGGATCCGCGGCGTCCCTGAACGATGCGGCGCATGAACGTCCGGCACCGGCACCGCTATTCGCGCCGACCCCTCCCGCGCCTCATGGGCCACCATCCCGGATGGGGCGGTATCGGCCTCGCGCTTCGCGACCAGAGGTCTTAGGGTTGGGGTCCTGGACACCAGCGCGGGCTTACCGCCCGTCGCCACCGGTCCCGTCTTGGCCGAGTCCTCCGTACCCGTGGGAACGACCGGCGAAGGGCGCGCCCCGTGCGGCCCCGACCCAGGATCTTCCACGGAACGGGAGGCAGCTCGCTGGATCGCTTCTCGGGCGCGTGCCAGGAGATCCTCAGGGGCAACCGGGCGAACGAAGAATCCGTCGGCCAACGGGCGGAGCAGCGCCTCCTCCTCCGCGTCACCAACCAAGAAGATGGGAACCCGACCCCGGGGAACGGCCCGCACCTTGGACAAGGCTGCCGCGGGATCGCTGCTGACAATCTGCGGGGCCAGGATGATCACGTCCGGACGTGTCGCCGTGATCCACCCCGTCAGACTCTCCCCGGGCTCGACGGCGACCGCCTCGAACCCCGCCGATACGGCGGCCCGGCGGATTTTATCCGCCTCATAAGGCCCAGCGACAATCAGCAGCTTCACCGACCCTCAATCTACCAAAAGGCGGACCGCCCGACCGATTCACGGCATTGTTGTCCCCGAAAATACAACAACCCGAGCAGAGTTCCGCGACTCCGCTCGGGCTGCTTCCGTTCTATGAGTCTCTTACGATGTGCCGGCGTTCCTGCGAACGCGACTGGCTACTTCTTGCAGGTGTCCTCACCCATGGCCTGAAAGCCCTTGCCCATGTCGACCTCGTACTTGTGAAACAGCTCCTTGGGACCCTTCTTGGTCATCGTCTCCCGGAGTTTCGTCTTCATGCCCATCATAACGGCATCCTCGGTGTACACGACGGTGTCGCCCGTGATCGGACCGGCACCCATCGCGGCCGTTCCCATGCTGTCGTAGGCAACGATGGTGGACTGGTTCGTACCCGGATCGAATCCTAGCTGGAACACGCCCGACATCGCCGGCATGGTCTTGGATTTCGCCATGGTGTACTCGCCGTGCCACGACATGCCGCCAAACTCCTTCTTGATCTTCACCGACGTCTTCGCGGTCATCTCGGGCGATCCAGGGCCCATCGAGCCGGCCGCGAACTTCGTCTCGCACTTCCAGTTGCCCTCGAATCCCTTCATGAACGCCTCAAGCTCTTTCGACGGCGTGGGCATGGGGGGCGCTGCGGCGACGGGAGCAGCGGCGGGAGCACCAGTGGCAGGAGCGGCAGGAGCAGCTTTCGCGGGCGCGGCGACAGGGGCTGCGGGCGCGGCTGGCTTGGCCGCTGGAGCTGCCATGGGCTTCGGGGCTGCGGGCGGAGCAGCCATCGGAGCCGCCGGTTTCGGTGCGGCCGGCGCCTGCGCGACGGCGGTCGCCGCGAACGAACAGGCGGCCAAAAGAACGGATGACGAAACGACGCGGATCGTGGTCATGGAATCTCCTTGATTTCTGGTGGGTGGAACTACTTGAACGCGGAACTTATGACGACTGGCCATAGGCCGCCAGTCGGTCGCAACCGAACGAACTACTTGCCCCCAAACACGCCGACCGCCCCCAGGGAGAACCCCAGGTAGTCATCCACGGCCGATTGCGCGGTCGGGACCGATGGGCTTCCCTGAAGTTGGCCCAGGACATACCGGCGGTAGTCTACGCCCACGCGGATCTCCAACCAGCGCATCACACCGATGCCGACGAACGCCGAGCCATCGAACGCCGCGGTCACGACGCCGTTCGGGAAGTAGTTAGCCGCCCTGACCTGATCCACGCCCTCTGCTGGACTGCCAGGATTGGTGACCAGACGGTAGGCGCCCTCTGCGCCCACAATGACCATGTCTCCCAAGCGCAGGCGTCCGTTGATCGCGAAACGCCCACCCATATAGGTTGTATTTGGAACCTTGAGAGTGGATCGCGCCGCATCACCCACGGCGGCGGTGTCAATGATGTGAAACAGGTGCTGGAAGAACCCGCCGCTGGCGCCAATCTGCCCCATCGAGAAAGGGATTCGAACCGCCCCTCCGACGACAAACTCCCTGGTCGCGGTCGGATAGATTGCTGTCTTCAGCGCCGCCGTGTACTCGCCCTGGACGAACACACCCACGTACGTGATCGGAAAATACGCGGCGCGCCCACCGATCAGGGGCACGAAATTCAAAAGGTAGTAGGGAGCGGCCGACGATGGAACGTACTGAAGCAGGCGCTTCAGTACACGGCCGTCAATCTCGACCTCCAGCGCCCGAAGCCCCGCCGCGCCCGAATCCTTGCCCTTTTCGTCGTCGCCGTCCCCCTTGGCGACGCGGCGGCGTACGGGCTTCGCCTCATCCTCGTCGTCCTTCTTCTCGCCGTCCTCGCCGTCCTCTTTGCCGTCTTCCTTGCCGTCTTCCTTGGCACCGTCTTCCTTGGCCGCGGACTTTTCATCGGATTCGGGCTTGTCCTTCGCGTCCTTGTCCTCGTCGCCCGCGGCGACCTTCTCCGCGCGCTCGGGTTCCGCGGCGGCTTTCTCGCCGCTGCCCTCGGATTTACCGGCGCCCGATTCGGATTCTTCGCCTGGGGGCAGATCGCGAGCCGCGAGGCCGCCGCCCCCGTCCCCCTTCTTCGGAGCCGCCGTCCCCTTGATGGCCGCTCCCAACTTCTTCCAGAATCCCGCCGCCACCACACCCGCCAGTTTCTTGGGGGCGCCCTTCGCGGCGAAATTCTCTCGCACGGACACGGCACCATCCTCGCCGTTTCGAACCCGGACCTCGGCCCTTCGCTTCAAGCCGGTCTGGGACAGCGTCATTTCGACGAACCCATCGACCTTCAGCTTGCGCGCCAGCTTCACCCAATCCTGGTCTTCGGCCGGCAGCCCGCCTTTCTTGGTCGCCTTCTTGACCTGCGCCGCGCCAACGACCTGAATCTTCTGTTTTTTCAGAATCTTCGCGATCTTGGCCTGGATGGCCGCGTCGGCGGGTCCCGCGTCTTCCGCTGGAACGACGGCGATTTTCTTGGCGCCCCACGCCGCCGCCGGCGTCAAGAACACACATGCGACTGCGACCAGCAGGGCATGCCCAATCCGGCCGAAACGCGAATGGCAAGAAACCTTGTCCAGCAAAACGGGGGCATAGTACCCCAAGTCCGTCAAACTATCTCAATCGGTCGTCGATTTGGGGGGGGTCATTTTCCTTCAATCCCGGCGGCTTTGTAGCTTGGAAAGCAACCGCAACATCTCCAGGTACAGCCACACCAGCGTGACCAGCAACCCGAAGGCCCCGTACCATTCCATGTACTTGGGTGCCCCGCGCTCGGCCCCGTGTTCGATGAAGTCGAAATCCATGACCAGGTTCAGTGCCGCCACGACCACGACCACCAGGGAAAATCCGATCCCGATCCAACCCGATGAATGGATGAACCCCATCTGGACGCCGAACATCCCCAACACGAACGAAGCCAGATAGACCAACGCGATCGCACCGGTCGCGGCGAAGACGCCCAGTTTGAAGTTCTCCGTGGCCCTGATCAGGCGCGCCTTGTAGGCCAGCAGCAACGCGAACAGGGTGCCAAAGGTCAACGCGACCGCCTGGAACACGATGCCGGGAAAACGCACCTCGAACAAAGCCGAGATTCCACCCAGCGCCAATCCTTCGCACAGGGCGTAAACCGGCGCGGTCACCGGCGCCCACGACTTCTTGATGATGGTCGCGATGGCGGCCACCACCCCGCCAATCAATCCGACCATCATCCACGGAAGCACCGACTGCGGCTCGCCGGAACCAAAGAACAACCGCCACGGCCACACCGCGGCCCCTATCGCCAGAATCAACAGAATCCCGGTCCGGTTGACGGTCCCCTGAATGGTCATGCTGTCGGATGTCGGCCGGGAGCCGACGAAGCCGCCGAAGGACTTGGAGCCGAGGGCGGGATTCGCGGTTCGCATCATGGGCGAATTCTAGTATCAAATCCGAGAGTGGCCATCCTGTTGCAACGGGCGGCCATCCGGTGTTCTTCGCCCGCGCTTCAGGCCCAGCGAAACAACCGCAACGCCAGCGCGGACGAGACCACTCCCCACACCAGCAGTACCAGCAACTGGGATCCCTGCGCGAACAGAGGCGCGCCGTCGTTGACGATGTGCCTCAGGGCGTCGTTGAACGCGCTCAGCGGCAGCCACCGAATCACGGGTTGAAGCACGTCCGGAAAGCGCCCGGAAGAGAAGAAAACGCCCGACAGAACGAACATGGGCAACGTGACCAGGTTGACCAGTCCGTTGGCGGTCTCGCTGTTCTGGGCGCGCGACGCGCACAGCACACCCAGCCCCGCGAACGACCAGGATCCGAACAGCGACAAAGCCAAAACTCCCAGGAATGACCCCTGCACCGTCACGCCGAACGTCAAACGCGCGAAGACAAACAGAATGGCCACCTGCAAGGGAACAAACAGGAGGCCGGCGACACGAAACGAAAGCAGGTAATGGCCCCGGCGCATCGGGGTCGCGGTCAGCCGCTTCAGCAGTTTGCGCTGACGGGCCGTCACTATGTTCCAGGCCGTCCCCCATAGCGCTCCACTCAGAAGCTGCATGCCCAACAATCCCGGCACCAGCCAATCCACGTAGCGGGCACCACGCGCGACCGCGGTTTCGGTCCGCGTGGTCATGGCATCGGACCGGCCGGCGGCACGCTGAAGCAGATCGTCGACCAACCGGCGGGCACCGAGCGCGTCGGGATGCGACGGATCGAACCGGTAGACGACGCCGTCCGCCGCCCGCGATCCCGGCTCGACGATCAGCACCACCTCGCCGGTGCGCAAGCGCCGCGCGGCGTCCGCCGCATCGAGCACGCGGACCGTCAACGCCGGATCCCTGGAGAGAACCGCGGCCAACCCCGCGGGGCCCGTCGGTGCGCGCGCCACCGGGGGCAATCCAGCGCCCGGGTGCACCCCCGGTCCAGCAGCCGGTTGCTCAACCACCGCGATCACAATCCGCGGTGGTCCTTCATTTCGAAACGCGATACCCAGCGCGACGGTGATCAGCAGCGGAAACCCGAAGGTCCAGAACATGGCGCCCGGCTCGCGGAAAAATTCCCTGATGCGCGCCATGCTCAACGCTCCCAGAGGTGTCAGGCGGGACAGGAAGGTCATGGGTCAGTCCTCACGAAGCGTGCGTCCTGTCAGAGATAAGAAGACATCGTCCAGAGTGGCGGTGCGCGAAACCAAGCGGGTCGCCCGCACCGCGCGCTCGGTCAAGCGAGCCACCAACGCGGGCAACGCCACATGCGGCTCGTCGATCGACAGGGACAATCCATCGCCCTGAACACGGACGCCGCGCACGCCGCGGACGTCCACCAGCGCCTCGGGGGGCAATGGTGGATCCGTCGCCAACTCGACCAACCTGTGACCACCGATTCCATCGATCAGCTCGTCCGGGGTGCCGACGGAGATCAGCTTGCCGTGATCAATGATGGCCACCCGATCACACAGGCGTTCGGCCTCGTCCATGTAGTGCGTGGTCAACACGACGGTCTTGCCCCGCTGTCGCGCCGTCGAAATCGTGTCCCACAACGCGCGCCGCGACTGTGGGTCCAGGCCCGTCGTCGGCTCGTCCAGAAACAGCACCTCGGGATCGCCGATCAGGCCCAGCGCCACCGCCAGGCGCTGTCGCTGCCCTCCGGACAATTTACCGACCCAGGCGGAACGTTTCTCTTGAAGTTGCATCTCGGACAAAAGCGACTCGATGTCCCGAGCGCGCGTGGGGTCGTAGAAAGTGCGAAAAAGGCGCAGCGTTTCCTCGACGGTCAGCTTCTCGAACAGCTTGGTCTCTTGCAGCGTCACGCCGATACGGGCGCGCAACTCGTTCTCGTTTTGATCCCAACGTAGGCCCAAAACCTCGACCTTCCCGGCCGTGGGCGCCAGCAAGCCCTCCATGATTTCCACGGTGGTGGTCTTTCCGGCTCCGTTAGGTCCCAGCAGGCCGAAACACTCGCCACGACGAATATCGAGATCCAGCCCGGCCACAGCGACGACGTCGCCGAACGTCTTGACCAGGCCCTCTATGTGAATCGCGGCTTCCATCCGTGGCGGAGCGGACTATACCGTCAGCCGCGACAACGGCACGTCGGCGATCACAACGTCGACTGGGGATCAACGTCCAGGACCAACCGCACGTCGGGGCCCAGCTTCACGGCGGCACCCGCGCGCGCCGCGGCGGACAGCGGCGCGCGTTCGGTCGCCGCCAACCAGACCTGAAATCGTGACCGCCCGCGCACGCGGGGGATCGGCGCCTCCGCCGGTCCGCGCAGATGCACCCGCTCCCCACCCGCGGCCTGCGCGGCGTCCGCCACGGCCCGCGCGTCGGCCCGCACGCGCCGTTCGTCGGGACCGTCCAACCGCAACACAACCATTCGGGTGAACGGCGGGTATCCGGTTTCGGCGCGCGCCGCCATTTCGCCGCGTACGAATCCTTCGTAGTCGTGATTGCGAACGCAGACGACGGCCGCATGTTCAGGGTTGTACGTTTGCACGATCACGCGCCCCGGCCTGTCTCCCCGCCCCGCGCGACCCGCGACCTGTTCCAGCAACTGAAACACGCGCTCGGCGGCGCGAAAATCGGGCAGATGCATCGCCTGATCGGGTTGCAACACACCGACCAGGGTGACACCCCCGAAGTCATGTCCCTTGGTGACCATCTGCGTGCCGACCAGGATATCGATCTCGCCGGCGTTCATGGCCCGCAGGACCTCCTCCAGGCGGCCAGCACCGTCCGCGCGCCCGGTGCCGGAGCCCGCGGTGTCGCGATCCAAGCGGGCGACGCGGGCGCCGGGGAACTGCTCCTTGACCAGCGCCTCGACGCGCTCGGTCCCCATGCCCAGGCGTTCCAGTTTCGGCACCCGACATGCCGGGCAGACCGCGGGCACGGATTCCTGCGTTCCACAGTAGTGACAGATCAACCGGTCGCGTCCACGGTGGTACGTCATCGACACCGCGCAATGCGCGCAGCGAACGACATGCCCGCAGGCGCGGCACAACACCACCGTTGAAAAACCACGTCGGTTCAGAAACAGGATCGTCTGTTGCCCCGCCGCCAGATTGCCCGCCACCGCCTCGGCCAGGGGTATCGACAGCAGGCCACCGGGCCCCGGCGGGTGGCGCCGCAAGTCGACGATTTCCACCGGCGGCAGCGGTCTTGGCGTCGCGCGTTCGGGCAGCAGCAACTGGCGAAACCGTCCCAGATGAACGTTGCGTTTGCTTTCCAGCGACGGCGTCGCGGAGCCCAAGATCGCTATGGCCCCCGCCCGCTGGGCGCGCACCACGGCCAGATCGCGACCGTGATACCGCACGCCTTCTTCCTGTTTGAAGGACGAATCGTGTTCCTCGTCGACAACGACGACCCCCAGATCGCGCACCGGCGCGAACACCGCCGATCGCGCCCCCAGCGCGATGCCTACTTCACCGGCGCGCAGTCGGCGCCACGCCGCCAGCCGTTCCCGCGGCGGCAGCGCGCTGTGCAACACCGCCACGTCATCACCGAAGCGCGCGCGAAAACGCCCCGCCAGCTGTGGGGTCAGCGCGATCTCGGGAACCAACACCAGCGCCCCGCGGCCGGCGGCGCGCGCCTCGGCGATCACGCGCAGGTAAACCTCGGTTTTTCCCGAACCGGTAACGCCCTGAAGCAAGAAACACGCATACCCAGCGCCAAGCGCCGCCGACAGGGCCGCGATCGCGTTGGCCTGCGCGGATGTCGGCGTCGGTGGAGGTCCGGCGACGCGCGGTCGCGCCTGCTCCCCGGCCGGCGATACCGGGCGGCGTTGAACGTGAACCAGTCCGGCGCTCGCCAGCGCTCGAACGTGGGCGCGCTCGGGCTGCGACAGCGCGCTCAACACGATACCGTCGGTGACGGCGCGAATTTTTTCCAGCACCAGACGCCGCACCTGCGCCCTTGCCGGCAGCGCCTTCGTTTCCAGGCTCTTGTTCATTGCGGCCGCCAATACGATCTGCACCGACGGAGGAGATCGCCTGTCGCGGACCTCGTCGCCCACTTCCACCAATCCGGCGGCTTCCAGTTTGGCGATCTGTCCGGCGACCCGCGCGGCCTGTGGCCCCGCCTGCCTCGCAATCGCGCGTGACTGCATCTCGCCACCCGCGTCCAGCAACATGCGCAGGATCGGATTGATGTCACCTCCACCTGCGTCGATGCCTCCCAGGGTGATCTGCGACGCGGGACTCTCGCCGCGCGCGGCGCGCTGGCCGGCGGGCGTCAACCGAACCAACCGAACCGCGTTGGCGCGCTCACCCTGCGGCAAACCGGCGCGCAGGATCTCGCCCAGAGGCGCCTGGTAATAGTCAGCGGCCCAGCGGCACAACTCCAAGATCGGTTCGTCGAATGCCGGACCACCCGCGACCACCGATTCGATATCGCGTGGTTTGACCGTCCCCCCCATGGGACGCCCGGGCCCGAGGACAAAGCCCGTGACGGTGCGTCCGCCGAAAGGCACCACCACCTGTGTTCCCGCTACAATCACCGACCCAGGACGCGGATCGCGATAGGTGAAGGTTCCAGGAACGGGCAGTGCGACGGCGACCTCCAGAAGGCTGGAAGCGGCGTTGGCGTGGACGCCGGTGTCAGCGCCCGCCTCGCCGTCGGTGTGCCCCTCCCCTCCGGTGTCGATCACGTGAGCGCGCGCGACTCACGGGGCAGGGCTTCGACGCCCGCCCGCACTTCCGCACCGATGTCCGCGCGCCCGAGCGCGTGGCACAGGACCGGCAAGAACCGGGTCCCCACCCCGGCCACGGGCATTGCGACCTTACGCACAGGTTTCATCGGATCTCCCTGGCGGGCATTGTACGGCGCCCCTAGACCCTCTTCCAGGTGGACGACATCGGTCCCCGCGTTGGTGATCCGGGCGGCCCCGACAACCCCGACGACCTGGACGCCCCGGACGATTCCCCCGGTTCCGGGGTGACCGCATTCGCGGCGGCGGCGCGCGGCTGTTCCATCTCCCACAACACACGCAGCAGTTCTGCGACCGCCTCGTACAACGCCTCGGGAATTTCTTCCCCCTCCGGCAGTTCGTTCAACGCCCGCGCCAGTCCCACCTCCCTGTAGATGGGCACGCCGGCCTCGCGCGCCACCTGCTTGATCCGTTCCGCCAACAACCGCTCGCCCTTGGCCACGACCATGGGCGCGGCATCGGCCTCGCGATCGTATTTCACAGCCACGGCGATGTGATCGGGGTTCACCACGACGAAGTCCGCTTTTCGGACATCCTCGATCATTCGTTGCTCGCTCAATTCACGATGTAGACGCTGACGTTCCGATCGGTGTCGTGGATCGCCCTCGGCGTCCTTGTATTCCCGCTTCACCTCGTCGCGCGTCATCATCAAGGAACGACGGTGGCGGCGCCGGACCAGCAGCCAATCGAGGGTTCCCAGAATCACCAACGCCAACGCAACCCGGATCCCGATCCGTTCGGCGAAGATCCCCAGCGCGGCCAGCACCGATGCTGGTCGCGCCCCGGCCAGCCTGGGTAAATCGCGCGCGGCACCCCACAGGCTGGCCGTCGCAACCGCCAACACGACGGTCACCTTCAGCAGCCCCTTCCCGATCTCCACCAAGCTTTGAATACCGAAGAGGCGCTTCAACCCGGCCACCGGCGACAAACGCGTCAGATCGACCCTGGCCGCCTGCCACGAAAACAGCCCCCCTGTTTGCAGGGCGCCGACCAGCACGCCCACGACCAGTACCGCCCCCAAGGGAAGAACCAGCATCGGGACCAGCACCTCCAGCGCCGCGGCGCCGGACGCGGCAAAACCCGTCGGTGCACCAGACACCGCACCCAACGCGCGGCGAAAAAAACCAAGCATGCGAGCAAATCCCATCGGCGCGCACGCCAGGACCACCACCACCAACACCACGAAACCCAGTCCCGATGACAGCTCCCGGCTAACCGCGACCTGACCGCGTTGCCGCGCCTTCAGCAGGCGCTGAGGGGTTGGTTCCTCGGTGGGATCACCGTCAGGACGCGACACGACCGTTCACCCCGTTTCCGATGCTTCCTACTTCTCGGACTTCGCACCCTTGCCGCCCGCCGGGTTTTTCGCCGGCGAAGGCCCAACCCCGGTACCCGCGCCAGGCCCAGCCGTCGATCCCGGTACGGTTGGTGGCATCCCCGGATGGGGAGACGGTATGGGACGGGCGGGTGGCCCGCCTTTGCCGGCTGCGGCATCACCCGCCATCGCTGGTTGTGCCTGTTTCATGATCGTGGCCGCGTCGAACGGTTGAGGCGTCTTGGTGATCGCCGGCTTCGCGCCACCTCCCTGGGCAGTCAGTTCCATGGTGACCGCCGCGCCGCCCCCCGACGGAGCTGACGAAACTTTGATCAGCCCAAACGGCAAGACCTTCTTGCTCACCCAGAAATCAATGGTCTCGCCCGCCGCCCCTTTCTCTTGATAGTGATCGGCGCGCGGAAAAGTCCCCGCGGCCACGACAACGTTGTCCGCGCCAAGGCGTTTTTTTGGATCCAACTTCTTGAACGACTGGGCGGTCGCGCCCCCCAGGTCGACCGGCAGGAACATCGGAGGATTGCCGCCCAGTTGAATGACCTGTTCGGTCGGCTTCAGCACCGCTGCGCCATCCAGTGGGAGCGACATACGCACGGTCGTCTCCCCCAATGCGGCGACCGGCCCACCCTGGATTCGGGTCTCGACGTTGACCGACCGCGCCGACCGCGTGACCAGCGCCATGCGGATGGCCAGGTTATTTTTCCCATCGGCGATCCGGTATTCGGACCAACTTCCGACCGGCACGCTCTTGAGCTCGACCACCAGCGGCAGCGGTGTTGATGGTCCCATCCCCTGCGGCGCCTGCGCCCGCGCCCCTCGGTGCGAGAAGGAAAGGGAAGAAACCGCGGCGAACAGCACAACCTGGCGGAACGACATCAAAGCCTCCGTGGCCCAAAAATCGGGTCCGCGCGAGTGTACGCGAACAACCCTTCCCATCGAAGAGTGGATCGTTGGACGCGGAACTTTGATGACCCAGTAGCCGCCCGAACGGGTCGTCGCCCCTAGATCCCGACGCCGACCTTCAAGGACCAGGTGTCCACCTGAACGGACATCAGGCTCTGCTGCACCAGGAAGAGATTCGCGGGGTGCAAATACCCGGCCGCCAGACTGATGTAAGCGCGGTTCGCGACATAGATCTCGACACCGGCGTCGATTCCCAGTTGCCAGTATGCCGTCGGCAGATTCATGTCGGATTGCTTTCGGCTCATGTAGCCCGCTCCCGCCAACCCTTCCACGAACGGCGTCAAGCGCCCCGGAATCTGAAATCCAACGGAGGCTGATTCGGCGATGAAATAATCGCCCGATCGGTCGAACTTCTCGCTTTCCCAGCCAAATTGCGTCGACAACCCGACCCGTAAGAACCAGGAGATGGGATAGAAATCCAAAGACGCGCTTTCGAACGACTGCGGCGATCCCGGACCCAAGGTGGCGGGCGTCCCCGCCGACACGGTTCCGACGCGCGTGAACGGAAATCGTCGATACCCAAATTTCATCCGAGGTGCATGGGGCCAAGGTCCACCGGCGCCACCCACCGAATCGGTTTTACCGATCGGACCCTGGGCGCCGACATCGGTTGCCACCACATCGACGCCTGTCGACGACGGCGGAGAATCCGCCGCGATCCGATCGGATCGCGGTATGACCAGCGACAACGGAGGCACGAAGGCCGGCGCGACCGACGACGACGCCACCGACGACGGCGCGGCACGGGACGGCGTGACCGACGCGGGCGCCGCCAATGACGTCGCGATCGACGACGCCGTGACCGACGACGCCACCGACGACGCCACCGACGGCGGCGCTACCGACGACGCCACCGACGGCGGCGCTACCGACGACGCCACCGACGGCGGCGCTACCGACGACGCCACCGACGGCGGCGCTACCACGCGAGTGCCAATGGGGACCGAGACCGCCTGCCCGACCCCAGGTTTTGAAGGGCGCGTTTGTCGCGTCAGTTTTGGATCATCAAGGCCGTCGTCCGAACCACCCTTCGAGGGAGGATCTGCCGCAAACACAGAGAAACTCCAAAGGGGCAACATCACAACCGTCATTGCGGCGACGCCCGCACGCACGATCGTTCGATTTGCCCCACCTACCACGATCTGCTTTTCGTCGGAGATGACCGACACCTGAAGGACGCGTGTCGGCAAATGTCAGCGGACGCGGCGAAACTCACCGGATCTCCGCGGAGGGCTCGGCGGCCTGCCGCCCTACTTGGTGCGCCAGACGGCGAATGCCCGTTCCACCAGCGCGGCCCACGCGGGAAATCCCGCCGTCCATGCGGCGTCCACAGCCCCGATTCCAACCAAAACCACGCCCAAACCCAGCAATGCCTTCGCCGGCATGGCCGCGAAATAGATGGGGATCTGGGGCGCCGCCCGGCCCACGACCCCCAGCGCCACATCCGCGATCCACAACGCGACCAGCACCGGAGCAGCCAACGCGACTGCGCTTTCCAACAACTTGGCGGTCGCCAACGTCACCAGTTCCGCCGCTGGACGAAACGCGGCCGTCGACGTCGTCGCAGCGATGGGAATCGCCTCGTAGCTGCGCGCCAGGGCGTTGACCAGGAAACCCAGTCCCCCCATCTCCAGGAACAAGACGACCACCACGAACAGATACAGATCGCCCGTGGGACTGGTGCGTTCATCGGACGTCGGCGACAGCACTTCGGCAAGATTCGCCCCTCGCAAGATGTCAGCCAGGCGCCCCGCCGCCTCCGCCGCACGAAACGCCGCCCCGGCACAAAGACCGACAGTCAGACCGACCAGCAGTTCGCGTGCGACCAGAACGATCCAGCCGATCGGCCCCATTGCCAACGTCGTTCCCAGAATCGGTAATCCATCGGACGGCACGGCAGAAGCGGACGACGCGGCAGACGCCGCAATCGAAGGCAGCAACACCGGCAGGCACAACACCGCCAGCAACACCCCAAGGCCGATTCGGACCTCGGGCGCCACCCGTGGTCCTCCAATCGCCGGTACCAACCACGTAATGGGAATGGTCCGCGCCGCCCCCAAACCCACCGCCAACAACACCCGCTCCCACGGATCCCCCAGCACGCAGTTCCTACTTCCTCATCGCAACGTTGGAAATGCGAACAGCAGCGCCTGCGTGAAGCGAACCAACTGCGTCCCAAGTACCGGCCCCAGCGCCAGCAGCGTCAGTGCCACGACCAGCAACTTGGGAACGAACGCCAGGGTCTGGTCCTGGATCTGCGTCGCGGCCTGCACGATCCCCACGACAAAACCCACCAACAAACTGGCCAGCAGAGGCGGCGCCGACACCAGGATGGCCAGCAGCAGACCCTCGCGCACCGCGCGCAGCACCAGATCTGACGATGAATGCAGCATGGGTCTACAGGTAGCTCTGCACCAACCCGCGGGCGACCAGGTGCCACCCATCGGCCAGCACGAACAGCAGGAGTTTGAACGGCAGCGAAACCGTCGTCGGGGTCAGCATGTGCATCCCCAGCGCCAGCAACAAATTCGCGATCACCATGTCCAGCACCAGAAATGGGATGAACAACAAGAACCCAATCTCAAACGCGCGGCGCAGTTCCGACGTCACGAAAGCCGGAACGATAACCATCAAATCCCTGTCGCTGATTCCAGCCCGCTCCTCCGCCGTCCGCATACGCAGCGCCAGGCCGTGGAACGTGGCGCGATCGCGGCGATCGGCGTGTTTCAAAAGGAAAGTCCGTAGAGGTTCCTTGGCGCGCGCACTTGCCTGCCCCAGCGCCGCGATCGTCTCACCCGACGCCAAATCCGCGCCCGCCCCCATCCCCAATACCGGCTTGACCGCGTCGTACATCCGCTCGCCGGTCGGGGCCATCACATACAGGGTCAGAATCAGCGCCAGTCCCGTCACAACTTGCGTGGGCGGCACCTGTGGCGTACCGATGGCGCTGCGCAGGATAGATAGAACGACCGCGATCTTCACGAAGCACGTCGTCATCAACAACGCGAATGGCACCAGCGACAGCGCCGCCATCACCATGACCATCACCAACGGGCGCGACGAGATCGCGTCGCCCGCCACCGCACCCGCACGAGCAGCCTGCGCGACCGTAGGCGCCAGCAGCAGGACCAGGATGGTCACGGCAAACGCGACGCATCCCACACGCGCGGGCCTCATATCCATGGTTTCCCGATCGGCTTCACTCGGGCTCGGATCCCGCGCGGCGCCCGATTGCGCGGCCCAGCACGTCTGAGAATCGATTGCCGGGCGTGGTAGGCGCCGGCAACGTCGCCGCCACCTCGGCCGCACCCACCTCCGCAAGCATCGTCATCGGCCCATCGCCGACGCCGACCAGGAAACAACGCCCGGCCGTTTCAACGAGGTACAACGCCCTGCGCGGCTCCAGGGAACAACGCGCGAGGACCTTGATGGCGCCGCTCACCCGCCCCAGGCCCCGGCGACTTAGAAACCGAAGGCTCACGTACGCGATCAAACAGACCACCCCCAGCGACACCAACGAAACCGCTAGTGATCCCCCCAGTCCTGGCAGTTGCCCAGCACCGTCCATGCGCCGGTTATCCGCCAAGACCTACTGCGGAGTCAACCACCACGGCGCCACCCGCGGAAATCCGACGGATTGTCAGGCGATGGTGCTGGCTATCTGGACCGGATCAACCACCGGCGGGGTGCCAACCCCTATCATTCGTCGTCGTAAAACAACGAGTCGCGATTTTCAAGGAACGTCTGAATCGCCTGCGCGTCCTCGGGAGACATATCGATGAATCGGACACCCATTCCCGAGGCACCGTCGGTTCGATGCAGCGATGAATTCTCGCGGATCCAACGCACCTCGGTGTCGACTTCGAGCGGACGCGGCGATCCGGGCAGCGTGAACTTCAGACGCACATGATCTCCCACGCGCTTGATTTGATGCGTGGCAATGAACAAACCGCCAGTGCTGATGTTCTGGGTCAACCCGGTATAGAAATTCGAATCGCTCTCCAGATCGACCGCTATCTCGACGTCATGGCGTTCGGCCTGCCTCTGTTGGGGCGACTCGACCTGAATCTTGGCACCGGCTCCTGGATTCATGAGCTTCTCCTTGTCGAAACCGTGACTGGCCTCGACTCAAGGAAGTCTCGACGGGTGCTCGAAAAAACTGAAGCTTGACGCGACTCGCGCATCACCGTCACCGCCACAAAAACACGCCAAGCCTCTACGGTCACCCACCGCACGAATCGCACTCTCGGCCCACACACACGCACACGTCCGGGGAGGTCGCGGATTGAGAGCATGACTCGCCCCCCTACATCACCAGTTCCTCCGAAACTCGTTGCAGCGTGCGAGCGTATCCCTCCGCGCCCAACCCGACGGCGCCCCGGGACGCGCGAGCGTCCTACTTAGAGCGAGACTTCTTGGCGGGTGGCGCCTTGGCGCCCTCGCCCTTTTGACCCTTGGGCGCCGAGGATGGCTTCGCGCGGCCCGCCGAGGTCTGCTTCGCGCCACCTGACGCCGGGGATGCCTTCCTTGCCTGCGCCTTGTCGGCCTTCGTCCCTTTCGCGGTACCCTTTTCTGACTTGGTCGCCCTGTCGGACGTGGCCTGAGTATCCGCCTGGGATGCAGCGTCGGGAATCAGTTCCAACAGCGACATCGGCGCAGCGTCACCGGGCCGCTGCCCGATCTTCACGATACGCGTGTAGCCACCCTGGCGTGTCAGGAATCGGGGTCCAATCTCGTTGAACAGTTTGGACACGGCCGAACGGTCACGGACAATCCGTCGCGCCATGCGAACCGCGTGAACCACGCGCGCAGACTCGTCCGGGCTTCGACGGTCCGCTTTCTTGACCAAAATATCGCCCAACCGGCGTGCCCAAGTGATCGTCCGCTCTGCCAAACGCCGGGTCTCTTTGGCCTTGGCATCCGTGGTCCGGATGCGTTCATTGGTCAATAGCGCGGCGACCAAATTCGAAAACAGCGCCTTGCGGTGCGCGGTCGGCCTTGAAAGGTGAACCCCTGCTCTGCGATGTCTCATGACGACTCTTGCTTTCTCGGGTCTTGGATCGGCTTCTAATTTCTATCGGACAGCGGCCGTCAACTCTAGGCCTTCTTGGGCGGACCGTCGCCCGGCCACCCTTCCAGTTTCATTCCCAGGGACAGCCCCATCTCGGACAGGATCTCCTTGATCTCTTTCAAGGACTTCCGGCCGAAATTCTTCGTCTTCAACATCTCGGATTCCGTCTTCTGAACCAATTCACCGATGTGGCGAATGTTTGCGTTCTGAAGGCAGTTGGCCGAGCGCACTGACAACTCCAACTCGTCGACCGACTTCCACAGATTCTCGTTCAGTTTCTGCTGCTCTTCCGAAACTGGAACCTCATGTGCGGGCTCGGAACCTTCCTCGAAGTTGATGAAGATGCTCAACTGATCCTTCAGAATCTTCGCGGCAAATGCCACCGCGTCTTCCGGGCGCACGGCGCCATTGGTCCAGACTTCCAGCGTCAAGCGATCGTAGTCCGTCTGCTGTCCAACGCGCGCGTTGGTTACCTGGAAGTTCACCTTCCGAATCGGCGAAAACAAAGAGTCGATCGGAACCACGCCCACCGGCGTCGTCGCCGTCTTGTTTCGATCCGCATGGACATACCCTCGCCCCGTCCCCACATACAACTCGGTGCGCAATTTCGCGCCCTTCGCGCAGGTGCAAATGACGTGGTCCGGATTCAGAACCTCAACCCCATCGGTCACCAAGATGTCACCAGCGGTGACCTTGCCTTCGCCGTCCTTCTCAAGACGCAAAACCCGGGGCTTTGCATCCACGCACTTGAACAACACCTCTTTCAAATTGAGGACCATGTCGGTCACATCCTCAACGACATTCGGAATCGAGGTGAACTCGTGCAGCGCACCTTCAATCTTCAAGGCCGTGATGGCCGATCCCTGAAGCGACGACAGCAGGATACGCCGCAGGCCGTTGCCCAGCGTCGTGCCGAACCCGCGCTCGAGCGGCTCGCACGTGAACTTGCCGTAGGTCGGTGTCAGGGACTCCGGATCGACCTCCAACTTGCGGGGCCGGATCAGATCCCGCCAGTTGCGGGAGATATACGGATTCTGTGACTGGTGGCTTGCGGTCATGCTTGTGGCGGTGCCCATTTATCGTCTCTCCTATGCGGTCCTGCAAAACTCAAAAATCCGAGAACCCAGACATTCCCAAATCGGGCGACCTCTAACGCGAATAGAGTTCGACGATCAGTTGCTCCCGGATCGGGAGGGTCAGATCCTCCCGCGAGGGCAAGGACGTCAGACGCCCTTTAAACGCTTCCTTGTCCAACTCCAGCCAGCGCGGAACACCCCGGCGATCAACGGAGCCCAGGCTTTCCAGAATGCGAGTGACCTTCTTGGACGTATCCTTGACCTCCACCGCGTCGTTGGCGCGACAGAGGAAGGAGGGAATGTTCACCTTCTGACCGTTGATACGGAAATGCCCGTGGCGAACCAACTGCCGCGCTTCGGCATGGTCAGACGCAAATCCCAAACGGTATACGACGTTGTCCAGTCTTCGTTCCAAGAGCTGCAACAGGTTCTCACCGGCCACACCCTTCATCCGGATAGCCTTGTGGTAGTAGCCGCGAAACTGACGCTCGGCCAAACCATACATGCGCTTCACCTTCTGCTTTTCGCGAAGCTGCGCGCCATAGTTCGATACCTTGCGTCGGCGTGCCTGGCCGTGCTGACCAGGGGCGTAGGCGCGCCGTTCGTAACCACACTTGTCCGTGTAGCAACGGTCCCCTTTCAGGAACAGCTTCATGTCTTCGCGCCGACACAAGCGGCAAACGGGTCCAGAGTAATTAGCCATGGTGAGTGACGTCCTCGATCGATGTCCGGGTCAATGCCTTGGTCAAGTTATTGGTCAGACGCGGCGCCGCTTCGGCGGCCGACATCCGTTGTGGGGGATAGGCGTGAGATCACGAATCAACGAAATCTTGAATCCCGTCGCGGCCAGCGCCCGCAAGGCCGACTCTCGTCCCGATCCAGGTCCCCGCACAAATACGGACAAAGCCCGCATCCCATGCTCCATCGCTTTGTGGGCCGCATCTTCGGCCGCCAGTTGCGCCGCGAACGGCGTTGATTTGCGGGATCCCTTGAACCCTTTGACACCGGACGACGACCACGACACCACGTTGCCGGACACATCTGTGATGGTCACGATGGTGTTGTTGAAGGATGCGGTGATGTGCGCGATGCCGCTTTGAATGTTCTTTTTGACCTTCTTCGATTTCGGCTTCGGCTTGTTCTCGGGAGTGGTCGCCATGTAGTTCCTGTTCGTCCGATGACTGCTGCTGAGTGCTTACGATTTCTGCAAACTGGTTTATTGGTCCAGCGTCGGAGGCGTTCAAGCCCGCCGCTCTCACTAGACGGCGGTCTCTTTACGCTTGATCGCCTGGCCCTTGCGGGGCCCCTTGCGGGTCCGCGCATTGGTGTGCGTACGCTGACCGCGAGCCGGCAACCCCTTGCGGTGCCGCAGGCCCCGGTAGCAGCCGAGATCCATCAGACGTTTGATGCTGAGACCAACATCACGCCGCAAATCGCCCTCGACCTTCAAGCCACGCTGTTCGATCGCCTCGCGAATGCGACGGGCTTCATTGTCGTCGAGATCATCGGTGCGCTTGTCCAGCGGCACGTTGGCGGCGGTCAGTATCTGTCGAGAAAGGACTCTCCCGACACCGTAAAGGTACGTCAAAGCGATCTCCATCCGCTTGTTGCGGGGAAGATCAACACCAGAGATACGTGCCATCTAATGGGACCCTTTCATTGACTCGTCCTCACCACCGCGGAACTCCACCGCTTCAACCCTGCCGCTGCTTGTGGCGAGCGTTCTCGCAGATCACGCGCAACACGCCACGTCGGCGAATGACTTTGCATTTCTCGCAAACTTTCTTTACCGATGCTCTTACCTTCATATCTCGCTCCAAAACGGACATATGCAGAAGCAGTTGCCCGATGTAAAAAACAACGGCTGCTTATAACGCAGTCCTACGGCCTTGATAGCACCACGGGCCCGTTTTCTGTGATGGCCACGGAATGCTCAAAATGGGCCGAGAGGCTACCATCCTTGGTAACGGCCGTCCAGCCGTCTTCTTCCATAAAAACCTCGGCGCCCCCGGCGTTTATCATGGGCTCTATCGCCACCACCAGCCCCTCCGACAACCGCAGGCCCCGGCCCTTCACGCCAAAGTTCGGAACGTGGGGATCCTCATGCATCCGGCGACCAATTCCGTGCCCGACGAACTGCCGGACGACCGAATAACCCAGCGGCTCCACGAAGGACTGGACCGCATGACCGATGTCACCCAAACGCCGACCAGGCACGCATTCGGCGATCGCTCGATCCAGGGAAGTCCGCGTCGCATCGACCAAAGCCTGTGCCTCCGGGGAAATTGCTCCCATCGGCAAGGTACGGGCCGCATCGCCGCACCAGCCGTCCTTGAACGCACCGAAATCGATCGAAAGAAGATCCCCTTCCTTGAGGACCACATCCTTTCGAGGGATGCCGTGAACAACCACCTGATTCACGGAGGTACACAACACGGCCGGATAGTCGTGGTAGCCCAGAAACGCCGATTCGGCCTTCAACTGCTTTAGACGGTGCGCCGCGATCTCGTTCAGCTCCCAGGTCGTCAACCCCGGTTTGGCTGCCGCTTCCAGCGTATCCAGGACGTCCGCCACCACCAGATTCGCCTCCCGCAGTTTGGCGATCTGCGAGCGATTTTTCAGCTGGATTCCCATGTGCCCGCCCCGCGCGCCCCTACCGCCGAGCGATCGAGGCCTGGATCTGACGCAAAAGTTGATCGCTCTGGAAGGGCATTGATGCTGGCAAAGTACCTCCGGTCGAAAACTGACGAACCCATGGTGCCGCTGAACACTAGATCCCCTGCCCCCCCTCACCGCCACTGGGCGGCGGCCACAGCTGAACACATCTGCGGAGCTCGTACCCCGCCTCGCTTCCAATTCTAGAGCGGTCACGAAGTAACAGCGCCCGCTCTACCCCGAATCCGCGGTCCCCGTGGGCCACTAAAGCCTTCGTAGTTGCGAGTGATCAGGTGCGACTCGATCTGTTGAACTGTGTCCAGGGCGACACCCACCACGATCATCAACCCGGTCCCCCCGAAGTAGAAGGGAACTTTTAATTTCTCGTTCAGCAGGGACGGCAACACACAAATGGTGGCGATATAGCAGGCACCACCGAAAGTGATTCGTGTCAGCACTTTGTCGATGTACGCGGCGGTCGCCTTCCCAGGTCGAATACCAGGGATAAAGCCCCCGTACTTCTTCATATTGTCCGCCACGTCCACCGGGTTGAACGTAACAGCCGTGTAGAAGTAGCAGAAGAAGAAGATCAGCCCCACATAGATGACGTTGTAGCGCCAATCACCAGGATGAAGCGCCTCGGAGATGCGATTCATCCACGGCGCCTGGACGAAAGATGCGATCTGCTGAGGAAACATCAGGATTGACGACGCGAAAATCGGAGGGATGACCCCCGCCGTGTTCACCTTCAGAGGCAGATGTGTCGTCTGTCCACCGAACATCTTCCGTCCCACCACGCGCTTGGCGTACTGAACCGGAATCTTCCGTTGGCCACGTTCAAAGAAGATGATCGCGGCGACGACCATCACAATCACCAGTCCGATGATGGCCAGGTCGAACGCTGTGATATCCCCGGTCCTAGCCTTCGAAAACAGCTTCACCGCCGCGTCCGGCATGTCGCAGACGATGCCAGCGAAAATGATCAACGAGATGCCGTTTCCGATGCCCCGCTCCGTAATCTGCTCCCCCAGCCACATGATGAACGCCGTCCCGGTCGTAAGGGAAATCATCGTCATCAACCGGAAGCTCAACCCGGGGTCGATCACGACCTGACCGAACTGTGCATAGGCACCGTTGTTCGACTCCAGCCAACGCGCAATGAAGAACGACTGAATCATCGACAAAATAACACAGCCGTACCGCGTGTACTGGTTGAGCCGTCGCCGACCCATTTCCCCCTCCTTCTGGATTTGCTCCAGCTTGGGGACCACCACCGTCAACAACTGCAAAATGATTGACGCGCTGATGTACGGCATGATGCCGAGCGCGAAGATCGACATCTGTTCCAGGGCGCCCCCCGAGAACATATTGAAGAGCCCCAGGAAACTGCCCGATCCCTGATTGACGATCTTCGCCATGATCGAGCGATTCACGCCGGGCGTGGTCACGAACGCCCCGATCCGATAGACGGCCAGGAGTGCGAGCGTATAGAAGATCCGCTTCCGAAGTTCGGGAATCTTACCGATGTTGCTGAGACCGGACGCCATGATCAGACCGCCACAACCTCAGCTGCGCCCCCTGCCTTCTCGATCTTCTCCTTCGCGGTGGCTGAAAACGCGGCCGCGCGGACAACCATCTTCTTGTTCAGCTCGCCTTCGCCCAAAATTTTGACGGCGCGCTGGCTGCGGGGGACGAGGCCGGCTCCATGAAGTACCGCCAGATCCACCGTACCGGCCGGGAAGCGCGCTTCCAGATCTCCGACATTGACCGCAAAAGGCGCATCGCGGAACGGGTTCTTGAACCCCTTCTTGGGAAAGCGGCGCTGCATCGGCATCTGGCCGCCCTCGAACCCGAGGCGCGCGCCGTGATGACCCGTGCGGGCCTTTTGCCCTTTAACGCCCTTACCCGACTGCTCGCCAGTCCCCGAACCAGGGCCACGCCCGATTCGTTTCCGGTTTCGGGTCGCCCCTTTCGGGCCTTTAAGAGTGTGCAGCGTGGTTCCCATTGTCGTTCTCGCTTGAGACGCGCCTAGGCGCGTGATTGAAGTTGTGAAAAATTAGTTGGCGACTTCGACCCGGACCAAATGTGAAACCGAGCGAATCATGCCACGAACGCAGGGATTGTCGGTGATAACCGAGCTCTTCCACATCTTTCTCAGCCCGAGCGCTCGAATCGTTCTCTTCTGTGGTTCCGGACGGTTAATACCGCTGCGGACCAGCGTGACTTTCAGTTTCTTGGCCATTGTCTGTCTCCCCAGGAATCAGTCGCGGATTTCGTCCAGGCGTTTACCACGCATGCCCGCGAAATCCTCGGGGCTGCGGAGTTGCTGGAGCGCATCGATCGTCGCATGGATGACGTTGTGGGGATTGGAAGTCCCGATGCATTTGGTCAGAATGTCCTGAACCCCAGCCACTTCAAGGACCGGCCGCACGGCGCCACCGGCGATGACGCCCGTCCCCGCGCTGGCCGGTCGCAGAATCACGCTGCCCGCGCCGAAATGTCCCTGGACCTCGTGCGGAATCGTCCCGCCGAGCAGGGGAATGCGGAACAGGTTCTTCTTTGCCTGCTCGGTGCCCTTTCGAATGGCCTCGGGAACTTCGTTCGCCTTCCCCAAGCCCGCGCCCACATAACCACGCTGGTCCCCAACCACCACGAGAGCCGAGAACGAGAAGCGGCGTCCGCCCTTCACCACCTTGGCGACGCGGTTGATGAACACAACGTTGTCGACAAGTTCGCCGACTTCTTCGAAATTGATTGCCATCGATAATCCTTGATTGGGGCTAGAACTTCAGACCCGCCTCGCGGGCCCCATCGGCGAGAGCAGAAACCCGCCCGTGATACTTGTATCCAGCGCGATCGAAGACCACCTTGTCGATGCCTTTTTCCAGACACTTCTTGGCCACGGCCGCGCCAACCTGCTTGGCCCGATCCTTCTTCGGGGCCTTTAGACCACGCAGGGCCTCTTCGATATCCGTCGCTGAAACCAGCGTCCTCTGCACCAAGTCGTCGATGACCTGAGCGTATATGTGACGGGTGCTTCGAAAAACCGCCAAGCGCGGTCTTTCGGCGGTACCGCTGACGCGTTTCCGCAACGAGCGGTGACGCTTCTTCCGGCTTTCTCTCTTGTTCAAGGACATGTCCATGCTCCCAAAGGAAGATCTAGCCGCCGCTGGTGGCGCCGGCTTTACCGACCTTGCGCTTGATTACTTCTTCAACGTATTTGACCCCTTTGCCTTTGTAGGGCTCGGGAGGCCGCAACTCACGCACCTTGGCAGCCGTTTGGCCCACCAAGTCACGATCCACACTGGAGAGGGTCAGTTTGTTCTTCTCAACCTTGGCGGCAACCCCCTTCGGTAGCTTGAACACAATCGGATGCGAATAGCCGAGCGCCATCGTGACCGCGTCACCGGTAACCTCGGCACGATAGCCGACTCCGTTGATCTCCAGCTCACGGGTCCATCCCTCCGTGACACCCTTCAGCATATTGCCCAAGTGGGCGCGCATCAGTCCGTGCTTCGATCGGTTCTCACGCGAGTCATCCTCGCGCTGCACCAGAAGTTTGTCCCCTTCTACCTTCAAGCTAACCCCGGGCGGGACGGCCCGAATCAGTTCACCCTTGGGCCCCTTCAGGCCAACAGTCCCCGGCTTCTGCGACAGCGAAACCCCCTTGGGAAGCACCAGCGGCTTGCGTCCAATGCGTGACATTACCAAACCTCGCAAAGGAGCTCGCCGCCCACGCCGGCTTTGCGAGCAGCTCTATCAGTCATGAGTCCGCGGGAGGTCGACAAAATGGCGATGCCCAAGCCCGAACGAATTTTGGGAATCGCATCCTTCCCAACGTACGTTCGCTGCCCTGGGCGCGAACGTCGGCGCAATCCCGTTATGGCGTTGGTTCTTTGATCAGCCCATCTCAGCCGAACGACCAACTCGGGAAATACCCCAGTCTCACGCACATCGAAAGCGGATATGTAGCCCTCGTCCTTCAAGAGATTCGCGATGCGAATCTTGAGTTTCGACGACGGCGAAACCACGTCAGTATGGCGCGCCATGATGGCGTTGCGGATACGGGCCAGAAAGTCTGCGATCGGGTCAGTCATGTTTCCTCACCTACCAGCTCGATTTGATGACGCCCGGGATGTCGCCCTTGAGGGCGAGCATTCGGAAGCAAATGCGGCACATTTCGAACTTGCGCAGGAACGCGCGCGCCCGGCCACACTGTTTGCAGCGGTTCCGGTGACGAACCTGCCACTTCGGAGGCTTGCGATGCATGTCGACGGTTTTTGCCATGGTCAGATCCTAAACGGCATTCCCAGGTGGCGCAGAAGCGCGCGGCCCTGCTCGTCCGTGCGAGCGTTCGTTGTAAAAGTGATGTTCATACCCTTGGGTTTCTCAAGACGGTCGTAGTTGATTTCCGGGAAGATGATGTCCTCGCGAATTCCCAACGTGTAGTTCCCTCGTCCATCGAATGCCTTCGGGGAGACACCCTTGAAGTCGCGAACCCGAGGAAGCGCGAAATTCACCAGTCGATCCAGGAACTCATACATCTGGCTGCGACGCAGCGTCACCATGACGCCAATCTTCTGGCCCGCCCGAAGTTTGAACACCGCGATCGACTTCTTGGCCTTCGTCACCACCGGCTTCTGGCCGGTTATCGCGGACAGTTCCTCCACTGCGGTATCCAAGAGTTTTGGGCTCGTGACGGCCTCACCTAGGCCCATGTTGATCGTAATTTTCTCGATCCGCGGGACCTGCATGATGTTCTTTAGCCCGAACTCCTGAAGCAGTTTTGCCCGAACCTCGGTCTCGTAAAGCTTGCGAAGCCGGGGCATCCCATCCCGACGGACACGCTCCGCGGCCACCTCGTGCGTTGCGCCGGCGGCCTTTCCCCGACCACCCGGCTTGCCGGTCTTCTTGCCTTCGGCACGCGCGGCCTTCTTGGCGGCGGCTTCCGCTTCCTGCTCGGGAGTGAGCGCGGGTCGTTTGTTGGGCTTTTCAGTTTGTTCGGCCATGACAGTCGTTCCGTTCTAGTTTGCGGATTTGGTACCGGTTAGGCCGTTTCGAAAGCCGTGCTGCACTTCGTGCACACACGCTGTTTCTTTTCGCCAGCCGCCACGGACACACGGGCCCGGCGGGCTCCTACACATTTGCCACACCAAAGCGAAACGTTTGAAACCGGAAGCCCCGCTTCTTTCTCTACAATGCCTCCACGGGGGCTGCGCTGGGTCGGTTTCGTGTGCCGTTTCACCATATTGACTCGCTCGACCACCACGCGACTCTTCGAGGTGAGCAAACGAAGCACGCGGCCCCGCTTCCCCTTCTCCTTGCCGGCGATAACCACGATTTGATCTCCCTTGCGAACGTGCATTACAGAACCTCCGGCGCCAGAGAGATGATCTTCATAAACTTCTTCGCGCGGAGTTCACGCGCGACAGGCCCGAAGATTCGCGTCCCGATCGGCTCGTTGTCCTTGTCCACCAGCACCGCCGAATTGGCATCGAAGCGGATATAGGATCCGTCCTGGCGCGAGACCTCCTTGCGGGTTCGCACAATCACGGCCTTTGCCACATCTCCCTTCTTCACTTTCGCGTTGGGAATGGCCTCCTTGATGGACACCACGATCACGTCCCCCAATGAAGCGTACTTGCGTTTGGTGCCGCCCAGAACGCGGATGCACATCAATTTCTTGGCACCCGAGTTGTCGGCCACGTCAAGAGTCGTCGTCGTCTGAACCATGTTCGTCCGTGAGCACGAATTCGAAAATTCGCTCACGCCTCCTGAGCGCGCTCGATCAGTTTTTCCACGCGCCAGCGCTTGTCACGGGAAAGCGGTCGCGCTTCGACGATCAGCACGCGATCACCTAGTTTGTATTCGTTCTTCTCGTCGTGAGCTTTGTACTTTTTTCTGCTGGTCATAAACTTGCCGTACTTGGCATGCGACAAACGCCGCTCCACCAACACGACGCAGGTTTTCGTCATCTTGTCGCTAGTAACAACGCCGACAAGCTCCCGGCGCCGTGACTTGGGGCGCCCAGACGTCTGCTCTTTGCTGTTTTGTTCCTCGGCCACGATTACGTCTCCTTGCCGGCTGCTGCGGTTTCTGCGCGCTTGGACCCCGAAATTCCGGCGCGCGACTTGTCACCAAGTACGGTATTCACGCGCGCAATGTCACGACGGGCGCGGCGAATGAGCATGGTGTTCTCCAGCTGATTGGTAACCTTCTTCATTCGATGCTTGAAGAGATCCTCTTCGAGCTTTCGCAAGGTGCGCTGGAGCTCATCCGGCTCATTGCCGCGAAGATCTTTTGCCGTGATGCCTTTCATAGGATCTGCTCCCGGCCAATCATTCGCGTCTGAACCGACAACTTATGCTCGGCCAAATGGAAAGCCTGACGCGCCAGAGTCTCGTCGACACCTTCCAGTTCGTACATCACACGTCCCGGTCGGACCACTGCCACCCATTCCTCCGGGTTTCCCTTTCCCTTACCCATCCGGGTTTCGGCAGGCTTCTTCGACAGCGGTTTATCAGGGAAGATTCGGATGTAGAGCTTGCCGCCCCGCTTTACGTGTCGAGAGATCGCGATACGCGCAGCTTCGATCTGTCGCGAGGTAACAAAGCCGCACGACAAAGCCTGCAGGCCGTACTCACCAAAATCGACGGTAGTCGCGCCCTTGGCCTGACCACGCATCTTTCCCTTCATTTGCTTGCGCCACTTAACCTTTTTCGGAGCCAGCATCTTATCGACCTTTCATTGTCGCTAATTCTCAGTCGCTAACATCTGCGCAGGCACGGGGCCAAGGCCCCTAGGCCAATCTCTCGCCGCGCTGGGGCAAGACTTCACCCCGGAAAATCCAGCATTTGACGCCAATCGCACCGTACGTGGTGTGGGCCTCGGTGGTCCCATACTCGATGTCAGCGCGCAGGGTGTGCAAAGGGACCCTCCCCTCGTGGTACCACTCGTAACGAGCCATTTCAGAGCCGCCAAGGCGTCCCGCGCAGGCCAAACGAATACCCTTGGCCCCGAACTTCATGGCGGTCTGAACGGCCTTCTTCATCGCGCGGCGGAAAGCAACCCGGCGTTCCAGTTGCGTCGCGACATTTTCGGCGACCAACTGCGCGTTGGTTTCTGCTTTCCGAACCTCTTGAATGTTCAAGAAGACCTCACTGGAGGTCAATGCCTGAACTTCCTTCTTCAACGTCTCTACGCCAGCGCCCCGTTTGCCGATTACAATACCGGGCCGGGCTGTAAAGATGTTGATCTTCAACTTGTTCGCGGCCCGCTCGATCTCGACCGCGGACACGCCCGCATGACCCAGCTTGCTCTTGACGAACTTCTTCAGGCGGACGTCCTCATGAAGCCACTTCGCGAAGTCCTTCTCGGAGTACCACTTTGAACTCCACCCACGAATGACCCCGAGGCGGAAACCGACCGGATGTGTTTTCTGTCCCATCGTTCAACCTTTTCCTTATTCCGACGGAATGTCCACCGTGACCGTAACGTGCGACGTTCTCTTTATGATGCGGTTGGCTCGACCCATCGATCGGGCCAGCCAGCGTTTTTGTACGGGGCCACCGTCGATGGCCACCGCCGTGACCACCAGCTTGTCGGCGTCGGCCTTGTCGTTCTCGGCCGCGTTGGCGATTGCCGAGCCCAGGACCTTAAACAGCATCGCGGCAGCTTTTCGTCGTTGCGTCCGCAAAATGGTGAGGGCATCGGCGACCGGACGACCCCGAATCATGTCGGCGACTACCCGCACCTTGCGGGGAGACTCCCGGAAACTTCGCAAAACCGCGCGTGCCATGAATCTTTTTCCTTCCCTCTTCGCTAGCTTCTTACGCTACTTCTTTGGACCGGCGCCAGCCGCGGGACCTGTCGCAGCCTTCCGATCACCTGAGTGACCATGGAAGGTCCGCGTAGGCGAAAACTCGCCCAGCTTGTGACCAACCATGTTCTCGTTCACGAAGACCGGAACAAACTTGCGACCGTTGTGCACCGCGAAGGTCACACCGACCATGTCGGGGATGATGGTCGAACGGCGCGACCAGGTTTTCAGAACCTTTTTGGAATTTGTGCGCCGCGTTTCCACCACCTTCTTCATGAGGTGGCCATCCACGAAGGGACCCTTTTTTACTGAGCGAGCCATACCGAGTGCCTTTCCTTAGACGAGCACAAGCCCGTTACTTCTTGCCGCGTCGTTTGACAATCATGCGATCAGTTCGCTTATTTTCGCGGGTCTTGAGGCCCTTTGACAGTTGGCCCCAAGGTGAACACGGATGGCGCCCTCCCGACGAACGACCTTCACCGCCGCCCATGGGGTGGTCGACGGGGTTCATGGTAACGCCCCGGTTGTGCGGACGCCGTCCCAACCAACGTGTTCGGCCGGCTTTCCCGATATGGACGCTTCCATGCTCGGCATTTCCGACCTGACCAACCGTCGCGCGGCAGTCCAGATGAAGACGTCGCACTTCACCGGAAGGCAGTCTCACCTGACCCCAGTCGCCTTCCTTGGCCATCAACTGCGCATACACACCCGCTGAGCGGCAAAGCTGTGCGCCCCCGTTGATCTTCAGCTCGATGTTATGAATCGTGGTGGCAAGAGGCATGAATCGTAACGGTAGGTTGTTGCCCGGCTTTATGTCAGCGTGTCGGGATGCCGTTACCTGATCGCCGACCTTCAATCCGTCCGGGGCCAAGATGTAACGCTTCTCTCCGTCGACGTAGTGCAACAGGGCGAGACGCGCTGTCCGGTTCGGATCGTATTCGATGCTAGCGACCCTCGCGGGCACGCCAATCTTGTTGCGTTTGAAATCCACGATACGAAAGCGGCGTTTGTGCCCGCCCCCCCGAAAGCGCGACGTGATGCGGCCATAGTGATTCCGGCCGCCGCTGCTGTTCGTCTTTTCCGTTAGCGCCCGAACTGGCCTATTGCCTTGGGTCAAATCGGAGAAGTCCGGTGCCACGCGACCGCGGCTGCCCGGTGTGATTGGATTGTGTTGACGAAGTCCCATGGAAGCTAAACCCCTTCGAAGAACTCAACGTTCTGGCCGGCGGCGAGCGTAACGATCGCCTTTTTCCAGTGTCCGGTCTTGCCCACGAAGCGCCCCACCCGCTTCTCCTTACCGCGCACCACACAGGTGCGTACGGAAACAACGCTGACGTTCCAAAGTTTCTCGACTGCGTGCCGAATTTCCACCTTGTTCGCGTCCCGCGCCACCTCGAACAACAACTGCGAGCTGATACTTTCGGGCTCCAGTTCTTCCCCCGGTTGTCCGCCCGTCTCCTTGAGACGGGTCCCTTTCTCAGTGAGAAGCGGGCGCTTGATGATTGACTCTGGTGAACGCATGGTGCCTTATGCTCCCTGTTCCGGGTTGCCGCCAGCCGCAGGCTGAACGCGCGCCTCAATTGCTTTCACCGCACCCGCCGTAATGATCAGGCCGGCGTGATCGAGGATGTCGTACACATTCAACCCCTCGGGTGGCAAATACTTTGAAGACGGCAGGTTCCGGGCCGACTTTGAAAGTTGAACGTTTTCCTTACCATCGACCAGCACCGCCGACGGAATCCCAAGGGCCTTCAAGATGTCGACCAAGCGCTTGGTCTTGGGAAGGTCAAACGAAAGGTTGTCGAGAACCACGAGCTTCTTTTCCTGAGCCCGCAAAGACAATGCAGAGGCCAGCGCGGCGCGGCGTACCTTCTTCGGCACAGTAAACGAGTAGTCGCGGGGATGCGGACCGAACACCTTACCGCCACCGACGAAGTTGGGAGCCCGGGTCGAGCCCTGGCGGGCATTTCCGGTTCCTTTCTGTTTGTACGGCTTCTTGCCTCCGCCTCGCACATTCGCGCGGGTTTTCGTGGAATGGGTCCCGGCACGCCGGGCGGCGCGCTGCGCCTTGACCACCTCCCACAGCAAGTGTTCTTTTACCTCGGTGCCGAAGACGGCGTCAGCGAGCTCGATCGTGCCCACCTTCTTGCCTTCGATATTGACGATGTCGATCTGCATGGTTGTCGTCTCGCGGCTCAGGTCTTGATTTCGACGTCGACGCCAGCCGACAAGTCCAACTTCATCAGCGCGTCCAATGTCTGTTGCGTCGGGTCCAGAATATCCAGCAACCGCTTGTGCGTCCGGATCTCGAATTGCTCACGCGATTTTTTATCGACGTGCGGCGATCGGAGAACCGTGAACTTGTTGATTTTCGTCGGCAACGGCACCGGTCCCGCGATATTGGCCCCGGTCCGTTTGGCCGTATCAACGATTTCACCAGCCGACTGATCCAACAGTCGGTGGTCGTATGCCTTTAATCGAATTCTGATTTTGGGTGTCATAGCCTATCCGTTGTTTCTGTGCCCTACTCGAGAATCTTGGTAACGACGCCAGCACCGACGGTTTTGCCGCCTTCACGAATCGCGAATCGCAGTCCCTCTTCACACGCGATGGGCGTGATCAGTTCGATCTCCAAGTTCACGTTGTCCCCCGGCATCACCATCTCCGCCCCCTCGGGCAATGTC
>JANOJB010000365.1:0-37875 GCA_031407985.1 Pseudomonadota bacterium
GATTGTCTTGCGATCGGACGCGACGGAAATCTCCGTTCAGACCGAGGTGCTTGAAGACGGGGAATGGGATGCCCGCGACCTGACGTGTGGCAGGTACGAGTACTCCCGCGAGACGGACATCGCGATGAAGCTGGACTAGGCGGCGTGGGCTGCTGACCTGTCAGTCAAGGGCCGCGCGGGCGGCGTGCGCGCTTGGCGGACGCCCCGGGGAGTCGGTCGACATCAAAGCCGCGATGACCGAAGCCAGCCGGACTCCAGCCTGGCCCAGTGACACTAGTGCATCGGCGGGTAGCGGCGCGGCTTCCATGGGGGCACCGGACAGCAGATCGCTGTGCCGGCGCGCTGGCTGCCCGCGGATCAACTCCCAAAGAATCACGCCCACGGCGTACAGGTCCGTGCGGGGTGACGGCGGCGCTCCGTGAAATTGTTCGGGCGCCAGGTACAGCGGCGTACCGGCGGGTCGATCGTCCGCCGCCGTCGCGGCCGCGGCGAACTCGGCCACGCCGAAGTCACAGAGGACAATCTCGGTCGGGCCTCGCAGCAGAATGTTGCTGGGTTTCAAATCGCCGTGGATGATGCCCGCGTCGTGAACGTAGGCCAGCGCGTCCAGTAGCGATCGAGCGATGGCCACGACCTCGGCCGCATCGATTCCCGGCGTTTGCCTCGACCGCAAGCAATCGCGCAGCGTGCCCCCTGCGACATACTCCATGGCCAGACAACGCGCGATTTCGTCGACGCTGTAGATCGCCACGACACCCGGGTGACGAAGGCGCGCCGCCAGCCGTGCTTCCGCGAAAAATCTCTCGCGGGCGGCGGCGCGGGACGCGGCCGCCAGTTGCGGGTGCAAGACCTTCAGCGCCAGGGGAAGGTCCAGACGCTCGTCGCGGACCAGATATACCGCAGCGGTCGCGCCGCGCCCCAGTTCCCGGACCAATCTGAACCGGGACAGACGCACGCCCTCGGGCGACGCCAGCGTGGCCAGGGCCAGGTTCGAAGGCCACCGATCGTCCTCCTGTTGCTGGGGCGCCAGCGCCCGCAGATGCGCGCGGGCCTCGGCATCGTCGATGTCGTCTCCGAGCGCGCGCTCCCAGCGAATTTGCGCGGACGTCAGCGCGCCCTCCCGTTCATCGAGCGTGGCCAACAAACGATTCGCCGCGGCCGCCCAGAGATCGTTTTCGGAATGGTCGAGTGGCCTGACGACATGTCTGGCCGAGACCAGCTCGGCAAGCGTGATCAACAGACGGCCAAGCTGCAGCCGCGCGGGGCCGTCGTCGGGGTGAAGGGCCAGATGCGATCGAAGTTTGGATGCCGCAAGCGATTGATCACCAAGAGTCGCCGCGTGCTCCGCCTCCAGCACCAGGTCCCGGTTGATCATTCGACCTCGAAGCGGGTTCGTGCGGCGCCGATCTCCAGCGTGTCTCCGTGCAGGAGGTCGACGCGCGTTGATGCCAGTTGGCCCGCGATGCGGACGGTCAGTTCGGGCGGGTGGCGCAGACTGGCGCCGGTCGGATCGAACTCCAGCCACGCGCCGGCGGCTTCTGGAATCAGTTCACCGAGCGGCAGCGCCCCCGTTCCGACCAAGGCCAGCAGGCCCCGGTCCAGACCCGAAAGGCCGCGCACCAGCACGCGTCCCGTCGCGGGAAGTTGCAGTTCCAGCCGGCAGGAGGCGCCCAGGTACACCTCGCTTTGTCCGTGCAACGGCAACGCGGTGGAAAGGCGCGCGCCCGCGACCGAGGTGCCCGCGCGGGAGCCGGCATCGGTCAGGGACGCTTCGTCGCCGACCACCGCGATCAGGGCATGTCGCCTGGAGACGCCCGGATCGCGCAACGACACATCCGCCTGGGGATCGCGTCCCAGCACCGCGGGCGTCGCGGCGAAGCGAAAGGCCGCGGACGTCCGACCGTCTCGCAGCCGAAGGGTCACGAATCGCGCTCGCACCAGACGCGCACCTAGGGCAAGCACCATCTGTCGCGCGGACGCCGATTCGGGGACCCCTTCCGGGATGCTCTCGGCCATGCGCAAGGCCGCCACGCGTTCACCGGCAGCGGCCAGCGCTTCGATATCACGGACCGCTCCGATGGCGGCCCGCTCGGCGCGGCGTTTGTCTTCGTCGCGTCCAAGGCATGCCTCCATTTCGTCCAACTCGCCCAGACGTCCCCACACCTCGGCGGCCCGGGGCCAATCGCCCGCCTGCTCGAAGGTCGTCGCGGCTCGATGCAGATCTCCCGCGTCGGCCAGGGCGGCGGCGGCCACCTTCAGCGCCACCCGATCGGTCTCGGTCATCGGCGGGCGGGGGACGCGTGCCACCAGCGCTTCTCCGGCCAACAGGCGGACCGTCCGGGCCTCCTCGGCGGCGCCCGCGCGATCGCGGCGTCGTTCAGGGGCCGCGCGCATCGCCAGCGTACAGCGGCGTACGGTCTCGGTCAGTAGCGGTACCGGCACCGTCAGACCAGAGACCCGTTCGAACAGCGAAGCCAGCGCCAACCAGCATCGTTCACGCGCCAGGCGTTCACCCAACGCGGGCAGGTGTCCACTTGCGGCCGCCGCTTTGATCTCCTCGACGGAAAGAGCCCGGTCGTCCTCGGGCGCCGGCATGCACGAATCCTAACACCAGGCCACGGGCGCGCCGAAAGAGATGCTGCTTTCCTGTCGCGGCTGTAAGCTGAGCGCATGCTCCAGCGCGTCGCGATGGGCCAGGTCCGGTTCAATGTGCCGGGCCTTACGGTTGACAATCGTGGCGCGGTTTTTGGGCGCCAGGTGGTCTTGCGATTCTCGGCACTGGATCGCCTGGTGTCGTTCTTGCGGCTTTGGTCGGGGGAACAGATCCTCGACGATCTCCATCCGGGCATGCGATTGGTCCAGGTGCGGACAGCGGCCGGTACGCGCGAGGCCCTGGTCGTGCTGACCCTTACCTCGCCGTCGATCGGCGATACCGCCGCGCGCGTGGCGCGCACGGTGGGCGGGCAGTGTTTCACGGGTGCCGGAAAACACTTCGTGCAGTATCGCGATCCGCGCGCGCCGCTTGGTTATGACGTGACCGGTCTGGATGTCGTCGAGGATGCGACGGACTTTGTTTTGTATGGAGCTGACCACACCCTCACGTACACCGTGTTGGGGGATCTGGCTTTGGACAAGCTGCTCTTACGGTTGGACCTGCAACGTCAGTCGGGGGGTTTGGCGCCACGACGGGAGGTCTTGTTCCTGACCGTGCGGCGGGGCCTGGGTCCGCTGGTGATCGCCTATCTGCATCGGGCCGAGCGACTGAATCCCACCTTGCGCGTTTCGGCCGCGCTTTGCGAGCCGCGCGCCGACGGGACATTTCATCGCGCAACCGCGTTCTGGATTCTGCGGATCGAGGATTTGCCGCCGCGCCTTCTAGGGGTCCTTTCCGGGACCCCGGGACTGACGTTGCTGGCGCCCGTTGCCGACAACGTCGCGATTGCCGTGGGCTACCGTCACCCCGTTCACCTGGGATCGTGCAAACAGGTCTTTGGGATCGATCGTCTGTTTCTGTTTTGTCCAGCGCCGGCTGGTGTCACGGTGATCGATCCCGCACCGGTATTCTCGCCGCTGGCCGATTTGGTACGACTGGAGCCGGGGCATCCGTTGTCGACACCGGCGACGTCATTGGCAGCGGCCCGCCCGGTGGGTCACCTCGAGTTGATCGTTCCTTTGCGCCTGGAAGCTGCGCCGGCGGGTGCCGGGCGTGCGGTCGCCACGATCGTTCCCTGGGAACGTCTGGGATGGCTGCGGTCGCTGTGTTACGCGCTTCCGCCGTCGGCGCTGCGTGGTTATCGATTGGCCCGGCTTCCGCGAGGCCTTCTGGTGGTCGCGCCGGACGTACTGGATGGATTTCCCTTCGGTGAACTGCTGCACGCTCCCGCGCCGGGGTTGCTGGTGCCACTCGGATGGGAGCTGCGTCCCGCCGTTTCGCCCGAAGCGTTGGCCGCCCGGATGGGGGCGACGGGCGGCGCACTGGTTGTGTTTCCTGGTCCTGGCGAGGCGCCGTTCCGAATCGCCTCCGACTCCGTCGAGACACTGGAAGCGCGGGCTCTCGCCGATCCGCGCCTGACGGATGTGCGCGTCGAGGAAGCAGTCGGTCCCCGGTTGGCGTGGGAGGAACCGATGGAGATCGAAGTCGACAATCAAACCTTGGGACCAATGCCGCTGTGGCGCCTGGGTCGATGAAGGACGAATTTTGGTGGACGCGGACGTGACCCGTTGGTGTTCCTTGGGTCTGACCGGGTGGACGTAGGTGTCGCGTCCGTTTATCTCCAGGTTCTTACTGCCGCTGGTTCGGGGCGGAACCGTCGAGGTCGCGCGTCCGTTGTCCCTGCGGGACGTCGATTCCCTGATCCGCGCCCACGCCGATCGGCCGGCGCCCGGTGAGCGCGACGCGGCCGCGGCATTGACGCTGGCGCGGCGGCACGCACTGGCGCCCCTGGTTCCGAAGGTTCCACCGTTGCCGATCGATCGGGCGACCTGGCGTTTGGGTGCCGCCGTTCACAACCTGTTGGCGCTGGCGCATCCACGAATCGCCGAGGGGCCCGGCGCCGATTCGCGCATCGAACGGGTCGCCGCCGCCGCGACCGTGTTGGCGGGTGTGGGGCCGCCGTCGACGTTGACCGAAACGCTGGCCCGACATTCCGTCGTCGGGCGCATCTCGGAGGTGCACCGGCGGGATCACACGGTTCGATTCTGGTTGGGTCGAAGGACCTTCGTGGGGCGCCGTCCGCCGGCACGGATTCTGGCCCTGCCCCGGCTGCGCGGGGTGAAGATCGATACCGTGCGTCGGGGCTGGTTGCGTGACGTCGGGGTCCACACGGCCGCACGCCCCGCGTTCATCGCCTTGATGGAAGCCAGCCCACTTGGCGAGGCGCTGGATCCCTTGCGGTTGGATCCGCCTCCGTCGTGGGGACGGTTGTTGTCGGTGCTGAAATTTCCGGTGCTGTGCCGATTGGTGGCGGGGCGATCGGTCGAGATCGGTGTCGGCAAGGTGGGCGACGCACTGGCGGACGCTCTCTATCGCTTTTCCTCCCTTCAGGACACAGCCGGACCCGTGCCGGCGTCGCCGCAGGCGGTCGCCTTCGCGCTGGCTTTTTTGGCGCACATCACGTGGCTGGACCACCTGTTCGATCCGAACCCGACAAGCGTGGGGGGCGTCGGTGCTTCGTTGCGGGCACGCGCAACCTCACGTGTCGGCAGGGCGACTGGTGATTCATCGGGGCGGGATCTGGCGGTGGTTCTTGCGGCCGCGTCGGAGATCCAGCCGGCGCTGATTTGGCCTGCGGACGTGTCACGCGCATCCGACTTGGGTCGGGGCTTCGCGCGGCACATCGACCGGCTGATCGAACGCCATGACGTCACGCGAAGTCCCCGCTGGCCGGCCGCGCTTGAGCTTGGGGCGTTGGCGGTCGACGACGCGTTCGGCCCGCGGACCGGCGATGCGGTATAAAGAACCGACAACAGGATGACGGTCAGCGACAGCATTTCCCGAGGCCGGATGGGCCCCATAGACGCCGACGTGCTTAGCCTGGGACAGCGGCTGCGCGACGTCGGCCGTGCCCTGGACGCGCGGTTCTTGGACAAGGCCGAACTGGTCCGCCTGCTTCTGGTGACGTTGCTGGCCGGTGAACATATGTTGGTCGTCGGGCCGCCCGGCACCGCGAAATCCGCGTTGGTGCGCCACCTGGCCCGCCTGGTCGACGCCCGCTATTTCGAGTACCTGCTCACACGTTTTTCCGAACCGAACGAGTTGTTCGGGCCGGTGGACATCAAGGCGTTCCGCGAGGGGACGTTCGTGCGGCGCATCGAGGCCATGTTGCCCGATTCGGAGATCGTGTTTCTCGACGAGATCTTCAAGTCGAATTCGGCGATCCTGAACGCGCTGCTCAGCATTTTGAACGAACGCCGGTTTTTCACCGGCAGCCAGTCGCTGAAGGTGCCGCTGTGCTCGCTGTATGGGGCCACCAACGAAATCCCGAACGATGAGGCGCTGGGGGCCATATTCGATCGGTTCCTGGTGCGGACGATGTCCGAGAACCTGGACAGTTTTCATTTTCACGGATTGATCGACCGGGGCATTCGCGGCGAGATCGCCGAACTGACAGGCGCCGACGATCTGCAGAAGCCTTTGGTGTCCCTGGCGGAAATTCGGAGCGTGCAGGCCCGGATGGGGCAGTTCCTGGCCTTCCCCGAGGACTGGATGGCCCGTTACAAGGGCTTCATTTTTCAGATCCGATCGGAAGGAATCTCGCTGTCGGATCGCCGCGTGGTGAAACTGCTGAAGTTGTTTGCGTCGAGTGCGCTCATCGATGGGCGACCGACCGTGAACGATGGCGATTTTTTCATTCTGCGCCATGTGTGGAACAGCCCCGATCAGATTCCGATTCTGGACGACATCGTGGGACCGATCCTGGAAAGTCATCACCGTGATCATCCCGGGGATCGGCGCGCGGGCGTGGCCGCGGCGGATCTGGACGGCGTGCTGGCCGAGCTTCAGGTCATTCGGGGCATTCTGCTGGGCGGACAGGTTCTGTCGGACGTTCAGCTGTTTTCGCAACTTCGCAACCTGCAAGAGATCCGGGCCGCGTTGCAGATCCTGGGAACCGAGACATCCCGCGGCGTCGCGACCGAGGTCGACAAGTTGCTAGAGGGTGTCTTCGAGTCGTCAAAATGGGGTTGATTCGCACATGGCCGTGACCAGATCGCCCACACCACCGCGCGTACCCCGCCAGCGGCGCGCGTTTTCGACGGTGGGGGGCGCCGTCGAAACCGGCGGCGATCCGGCCGCGGCACGCGTTCTTGGGGAGCTGTGGGACGTCGATACCGGTTTGGCGCGGGCCTTGACCCATGGTTTTCACGCATACGCGGGACGCATGCATCCGTCGATCGCGCGCGGCGCGATCAACAGGTGGAGCGATCCGGGGGACGTGGTTCTTGACCCGTTCTGCGGCAGCGGAACCGTGCTGGTCGAGGCGATGGGGTCGGGACGGACGGCGCTCGGTATCGACGCAAGCCCGTTGGGGATCGCGATCGCCGAGACACGCACCACCGTTCTAGGTGAGGCGGCGCGCGCCGAGTTGGTAGCCGAGGCGCGGCGCATCGCCGAGGAAGTCGGTGAGAATGCCCGGCGGCGTCGGCGGCCCGAGATCCCGGCGTGGGCAAAACCCGAATTCGAGCGCTTCTTCCCGCACGTGGCGTTCGAGCTGTTCGGATTGCGTGCGTTGGTGATGGAGACGAAGAAGAAGACGCCGGTGGGACGCGCCCTGCGGCTGTGTTTCTCGTCGAATCTTGTGAAGTTGATGAAGGCCGGTCCCGAGGCACCGCGCGACGGTGCCGACAAACGAATCGCGCGCGGCGTTCCGTCGCGCCTGCTTCTGGATCGCGCCGTCGAACTGGCGAGCAGCCTGGCCGTGTTGGAACGGCGAATTCCCGCCGGGACGCCCGTGCCGCAGGTCCGCATTGGCGACGCGCGCGATCTCAGTGGGATTGACGACGGGACTGTTCGGTTGATCGTATCGTCGCCCCCGTATCCGGGAACCTACGACTACGCCGCGCAACACGACGTCCGGTTCGCCTGGCTCGAGCTGCCGCGCCGATCGTTCGAACGTACGCAGGTCGGCGCGCGCGCGGCGGAGGGTGGCTTCGGTGCCGATCCCGCCACATGGCGTCTTGCCCAGACCCGCTGGCTTGGCGAGATGGGACGTGTTCTGGCCCCGGGGGGGATGGCGATGCTGGTGGTGGGCGACGGTATCGTCGGGAATGACCCCGAGGACGCGCCCGAGGCGGTCGAGGCGTTGTCGGAGGCGGCGGGCCTGCTTCCGGTGGCCCGCGCGTCTCAGGTGCGCGCCACCCACGATCGCCGTTTGCGTGAAATTTTCGGGGGGCGTCCGCGACGCGAGCACCTGTTGCTGCTTCGCAAAAGCCCGCGCGGGTAGCGACGGCTCCCCAAAGACCGCCTGGGTCGCCACGGCCACGGGGCGGATACACGGAAGAAGCGCACTGGAAACAATGACGGGATAAACTGCACCGCATGAGCAAGATTCATTTCGTAGGAGGCGACAAGGGGGGGGTCGGTAAGTCCGTTGTGGCCCGTCTGCTGGCGCAGTGGTGTCTGGACAAGCAAATCACGTTCACGGGGGTCGACGCCGATTCCTCACACGGGGCGTTGATGCGTCACTACGGCGCCTACAGCCGCGCGGTGGATCTGTCGCGCCTGGAGGGAGCCGACGAAATCTTCACGCTGGCGACCGAGACCGACCGGCGCGTGATTGTGGATCTGCCGGCGCAGGGTGACCGCGCCGTCGCGGCCTGGATCAAGGAGGCCGGGATTCTGGAGCTGGCGCGTGAGTCGGCGGTCGATGTGGTGTTCTGGCACGTCATGGACGACGGCAAGGACGCCGTTTCGACACTGGATCGGTTGCTCAGCCGGTACGGGCGCGCCGCCCGCTACGTCATCGTCGAGAACATGGGACGGGGAACGGACTTCTCGATGTTCGATCGATCGTCGACCCGTGTCTTGGCGAACGAAAACGCGGCCCAGACGATTCACCTGCCCGAGCTGCACGCGTCGGCGATGCGAAAGATTGATCGCAGCGACGGCAGCTTCTGGGCGGCGGTTCATAACCCCGACTTCGCGCCCGAGTTGTTCACGCGCATGGATCGCCAGCGCATCAAGGTGTGGATGCAGACCGCCTACGACCAGATCGCGCGCCTCGGCGACGCCTTCTGACACCGGTGGCCGGCGGTTCGGGTCCGGGGCCGCTCGTCGATCGGATCGGTTAACCTTGCGGCATGCCCGCGCCGACTGACCTAGGCGAAGGTGAGCTGCCCAGACAGCTTGCGACGCTGGTGCTCAGCGAGGTCGGGCCCTCCGGTCCGGCCGAGGCCATCCAGGCGGTGGTCTGGTGGAATCTGCTGGCGCGCCTGGGTCTGAGGCCGCCGCTTGTCGTCGTTCATGACCTGGGCCTCTTGCTGGCGCGTGGGCGCCATGGGCAGCCGCACCGGTTGCAGCCGGCGCCTCGGACGGCGCTGTCGGCGGCGCGCACGCAGTACCGCGCGCTGCTGTCCGCGGTGGCCACGGCCGACCTGGTGGACGCCCTCGGAACCGGGACGTTGCGCGACGAAACCATAGCTGTCGTGCTGGGCCGGGTGCTGGCGGACGTTACCCTGCGCTGGCCCGGGCGCCCGCGACGGCCGGGGCTGTCCGAACTGCCGTCCGCGTCGCCTGCGTATGCGCGCGATCGCGCCGAACTGGCGCGGGCGGCGGATCCGGGTTGGGTCACGCCGTTCGTGCAGCGTCTGGTCGAACACGATCGTGCGGTTCTGGCCCGCCTGGATCAGATTGACGTGTCGGCGCTGCGACTGTTGGGCCTGTTTTCAGTCGACGGGGGGGCACCGGATCTGGTCGACCTTTATCAAATCGTCGGTGCCATCGGCACGGCCGACATCGTGGATTTCTCGCTGCAATTGCTGCCGTCGTTGCTGGAGACCAAACGGCGGCGATCGGTGCAGCGGTTTTCGATCGACGGGTACGCGTCGATTGAACGGCGCGGTTCGGTCGATGCGTTGCTGCCCAGCGAACTGGCCCAGGACGAGGAGGTCTTCACGCAGAAGGCGCTTGCCGACGATCTTCTGTACTACGGGCGGGAACGCGCGCCGGATGCGGGGCGGCGCGTGAACCTGCTGCTGGTGGACGCCAGCGCGTCGATGCGGGGCGCGCGTCAGGTGTTCGCCCGCGGTCTCGCGTTGGCGCTGTGCAAGAAGCTGTCGTTGCTGGGCGGCGAGGTCTGGCTACGCTTTTTCGACAGCCGGCTGTACGAACGTCTGGACATCGGTCGGGCAGCGCGCCGCGAGTTGCCGCGTCTCTTGTCATTTCGATCCGAACGCGGCCGGAACTATGCGCGCGTATTCGCGGACGTTGCCGCCGAGGTTGGTCGGTTGCGCCGGGAAGAGGGACGCGACGTCGCGATCACGTTCATCACCCACGCCGAATGTCACATCCCGCTGGCGACAGTCGAGGCGCTGGCCCGGGACGCGTCGCTGTATGGGATTTTCGTGCTGCCGTCGCGGCCGATCGCGCTTGACTACCTCCCGCTTTTGCACCGTCACCAGATCGTCACCGCCGAGACCCTGGCGCGCGTTGCCCAAAGCCGGCGACGGGCGTTGGAGATCGTCGACGATGCGGCTCAGATCGGCCTCGGCACGGCGAGGCGGAAACACAGCAATGCCGACGCGTGAAGAAGTAGACACGAAGGAGCGCGCCGATCGGGCGTTCCGCGCGGGACGTCACCGCGAGGCGCTGGAACATTACGGTGCGCTCTTGTCCCGGGTGCAGGCCTTCGGGCCCGGTGTCTACGATGGTTGGATGGAAGGTGCGCTGGGTACGTATCAGGCGCTGGGTCGTCGGAAGGAGGCGGGCCACATCCTTCTGGCCTTGCGGCGGTTCGCCGATGCCCAGCGCCATTTCCCCGTCGCCGAGCAACCGCTGGAATGGGCCCTGTGCGCGTCCAAGCTGGGGAACCACGTCGAGGCGGCGCGCGTCCTGGCCACGGCAGGCCACCCGGTTCTGGCCGCGGTCGAACTGGAGGCCGGCGGCGTGGCGTCCGCGGCTCGTGGCGAGTGGGAGCGGGCGCTGCACGACCCACGTCTTGTCGGGCGGCCCTACGAAACCGCGCTGGTGCATTTTAACCTGGGCGAATGTTTGCTGGGCCTGGGTGAGCGGGAGGACGCCGAGACCCAAATGTCCCTGGCCCAGCGGCAGATCGAGGAACTGGCCGATGACTTCGAAAGCCGTGGAGATCGCGAGCGCGCGTTCGACTGTTATGGCGTTCTGTTGCGCCTGGGGAAAGACATCGGGGCGTTCGAAAACGTGGCCGAGGGATACATCAACGCGATTCGCATCCTGTCGGCCGACGATCAGAGATTCTCCGTGCTTCAGTACTACGATGATTTTCTGACCTACGCGGTCGAGCGCGGCGAGTTCTACGCCGCGGCGACGTCGGCGCGCGAAGCCGCGGACTTCAGCGCCAAGGCGGGGTTGATCTACGACCGTCACTATCTGGGACGCGCGGCCGCGCTTTGGTCGGAGACCGCCCGCCAGAACGAGGTGGCCGCGGGATCCACGGATCTGTCCGAGAACGCCCTGCACGCGGGGATCGACGCGGCAACCGCGATTCCCGATCTGGCGCTGGTGTCGCGCCTGTACCTTGAACTTGCCGCGTTGCCGCTGCCGCCGAAAAAACGCGACCGGTACCGGAGTCTGGCGGCCAAGTACGCGGGGGGAAACGTCCCGGTTGCTCCCGCGCCTGGGTTTCCCGAGTACCTGCGTCGGTCGGGTGCGTATCAAGACGTTTGGCGGCAGGACCTGGTGGAGTGGGAGCTGGGCGGCGATCCCGCCGCCGTGCTGGCGCGCCTGGTGGTCGACCGAACCGATCACGTCCGGTTCTCGCGCCTGGCGCTGCGCGCGCTGTTGTTGGCCAGCGCCCCGGGCTTCTCCATCGGCGACACGAACGCCGCGTCCGAGTTGGCGATCGCCCTCGGTCGGATCCAGGTCTACGAGGTGTTGCGGCCGATGGAGGAATTGTACGAGCACAGTCGTTCTCCCGAGGTGCGCGGCGCCGTCATGGCGGGCGTGGGCCAGGTCTACTGCCGGCGAAGTTTCGGTTTGGTCCGCCAGGGTCTGGAGGATCCCGCCGAGAAGGTCCGCGAAGCGGCGCTGGTCGCCCTGCGTAGTCTGCGGTTTCGGGACGGCTTGGATGCACTGGTGCGCATCTTCCGCGACAAGACGGACGAACGCGTTCGGATCGCGGCGCTGGAGACCATCGCCGACATCGGATCACTGGAAGCGGGGATGTTTCTGGTCGACGCTTTGTTGCACGAGGCGTCGGCGGTTCAGGCGGCCGCCGAGGCCCGGCTCCGAACGTTCAACAGTGACGATCTGACGCCGCTTCTGCGGCAGGCACTGGATACCGAGAACGCGGACGGCAACCCGGCTTTGCGTCGCGTGATCGCGGCGATGGGCGACGTGGGGTAGGGACGCCCGTCGTCGCTGGTAGGCGCGAAAATGCTGCCGGTATCCCAGCTACGGCGCGAGGCCCCTGGCCGCGTCGGCGGCGATCGTCGCCGAGATGCGGGCGGCCATGGCCGGGGCGTCGAGCAATACGCCGATCTCCCGGTTGTCGTCGAGCGACGCGCGCGTGAAGTTCACCGATCCGACGTACACCCGTCGACCGTCGACGACCATCGCCTTGGCGTGTATCGCGGGTGCCGCCACCGTGCGGACGGTGATCCCCGCGGTGGCCATGCGGCCAAGGGCGGCTGCCGTTGCGGCGGATGTGTTGCCGGCGGGAGCGACCACGGTCACCGCGACGCCTCGCTCCCGCGCGGCGATCAGCCGGCTGACCAGATCGGCGTCCGAGATCTCCTCGATTTCCAGCCCGATCGTTGTCCGTGCGCCGTCGATCGCGGACGTCAGCCGCGAACGTGCGTCGATGGGCGAGGTCAGCAGGCGTGTGGAACTGGGCACCGGCCCGGGATCGCCGCCGATTGCGTCCGCGTTCCAGATGACCTGCAACCGCCGCAGGTTGGCGGGATCCGAATCGACGATGATGTACTCACGGTTGCTGCCCAGGCCCGACGCCGTCAGGTTCAGCGTCATGATGTAGGCCACGCTGTCGTCCACCAGGACCAGTTTGGTGTGGACCAGTCCCTTCGGCCTTCCGATCCACCGGACGTCAATCCCGGCGGCGGCCAGCGCAAGGAACGCGGGTTGGTTCGCATCGGCCGTCCCATAGGTCGCCGGTTCCAGCAAGACCCGCACATCGGCCCCCGCATCGTGTGCCGTCACCAGCGCCGCCAGCGCATCGGGGGCCGTCAACATGTACATCTGGACCAGCACCCGCCGCCGCGCCGACCGGATCGCGGTCAGGATGGCAGACGTTCCGTCGTCGGGGGCGACAATCAGGGCGACTGACCGCGTGGACGCGCCGGATCCGCTGGGGGCCGCGGCAACCGGGGGTAGGTCGCAGCCGGTAAGACCTGGCCCAAGAGCCAGAGCGAGCGTCGCCAGTGCCGCGACTAGGGAAAAAGGCGCGGCCGACGATCGATGATGATGACAAGGCATGCCCGGGTTGTCGGCCCATTCACCGCGCGGTTGCGAGAACGCGAGCCGGGCGCGCGCCGCAGGATGCGCGGTGGCTCCTGGCGGTGCTTCTGGAATCAGAAGCCGGCGAAGAACTCGCGCACGGCCACCCGTCCCCAGGCGGTCTGCTGGTGACCCGTCTCGCCGGTGTGCTGACACCAGATCACGGGATACCCAGCCATGCAGCTTTGATAGTTCTGGCACTGCATGGGCGCGCCCTGAACGGTTGTTGTCGTGCACCCGTTCTTCATCAACCAGAAGTCGCGGGCGCGCTGGCCGCTGGCGAACGAAACCGCGTCGTCGTCGGTGCCGTGGTTGATCCACGCCGCCACGGGTGCCTGACACTGTGCCGTGCTGTTGGGGCCAGAGCCGGCGATGGGCGCGATCGCGCGGATCACGCTGCCGCGCAGGCACCCCAGCGCGTTGGTCATCAGTCCGCCATAACTTTGACCGGAAACCAGAATTCTTTTGGCGTCGACACAATAGTCAGCCGTCATCTGCGTCACCATGGCGTCGAAGAATGGCATGTCTTTCCCGGTCGCCGTCAGCTCCCAGGCCTTACCCAGATCCTCCGGGGGCGGCATGCCATCGGGGTAGACGAAGATCCCCTTGGCCAGCAGCGGGGCCTTCTCCATGTCCAGATACGGTCGCATCATCTTCCCGGTGTAGTTGCTGCCGTGGTACCCGAACACCAGCGCGCGTGGCACGGTGGGATCGTATCCGGTGGGGATCGACACGTAGTATGCGCGCGCGACGCCGCCGACCATGATCGTCGCCTGAAACAGGCCGGTCGGCGATGTCTTCCCGCACCCGGAGCTTCCGCCGCCCGCGCCGCCCGCCCCGGTCGATCCGCCGGTGCCGGCCACGACCGTGCCTCCCGTGCCGGGCGCGGTTCCGCCGGTGCCGCGCCCTCCGCTACCGACGGATCCGCCCGTGCCACCAACCGCGCCGCCTGAACCGTCGGTGGCGGGCTCGGGCGTGCCCACGCAGGCGGCGAGCAAAGCCGTGGCCGCAAACCAGGAAGATCGCGGAAAACCGTTACTGGGCATGGAGGCCTCCGTTGATGTATGAGGCCCCGCCGAAGCGAAATGGCCCACCCAGAGGCCACCAGACGTCTTTCGCCACTTCTCCCAATTCGTCGATGTCGGGGCGAAGGTCTCTACTCGATGACAACGCCGGGACAGCCGAAGATAATCTGAACGTTGTTGGTCGCCCCAACGCCCTTCAGTTGGTCGCACGCCTGACCGTGGATGACGACGTTCGCCACATCCGCGTCGTAATCCCAGCCTTCGCCGTGGGTCTTGTCGCGCGGCACCTTGACGCCGTCGATCTTCACGGCCACGTCATCGGGTGATGGCGGCTTCATCCCTTTCAGGTCGAAGGTGCAGCTGATGACGATCCCGGTGATCTGCGCGAACGCCGCGGCCAGCTCGGCCGACGAATTGGCGGCGTAGTACGCGGGATCCATCTGTCGCGGCATCCCGCCCGCCTTCGCCATGTTGTTCAACGTGACCTCGTTGTCGTCGAGATCGGTGGGATCCCACGTCGCCGAGAACGAAACGCCGATCACCGGCACCTTGATGCCCATGGCGACGACCTCGGCGACAGCGGCGGGACCGCTGGGATGATCGTCGCTGTCCGGATTGCCACCGCCGAGCAACGGATCGCCGCCCGCGCAGGTCGGCTGTCCGTCGGTCGCCAGCAGGATGTACTTCTGCTTGTCGCTGGGCAGCGACGCCAGGTACTTGGCCGCCTGCCGCAGCGCAGGAGCGACCGGGGTTCCGTCCCACAAGCCCAGGTTGTCCGCCGAATTGGCCACGACCTTGATCGCGTCCAATTGGGCCGTGATCGCGCCCGCGTTGTTCACGGCGGGTTCGATGTTCGCGCCCGGAGTAACGCCGCACTGCTTGGCGTCGGGGAAGAATTTGAGCCCCCATGAGATACCGGCCTGCGTCTGCTGCAGCACCGGCTTGACGCCATCCACGACGGTGGCCCAGCGCGTGACGCCGCCGCTCAAGGTGTTTCGCATCGACGTCGAGCGGTCCTGCAACAGAAGGACGATCGCGGGCCGGCGATCCAGCGCGAAGTTCTGCAACCCGCAGTTCGCATCCTCGGTGGGGCCGGCTTCGTTCGCGCCGGCGTCCGTCACGCCGATGAATCCCCCCATGCCCCTTGTGCCCCCGGTGCCTCCGGTCGTGCCGGCGGTTCCCGTCGTTCCCGCGGTGCCTCTGGTGCCGCCCGTACCGGCTCCCGTGCCGACCGCCGACGTCGAGACCTTGGCGCAGGACGCCGCGACAACAGCGAACGTCGCGGCGATCATCGCGGCGGCATTCGCCGCAGTTTTCGCTGCGGATCCACGCGCCCAGATATCAACCGATTGCCTGGGGCCTTTTGTGCGGTCCATGGGTCTTCTCCTGTGCGTCCGCTGGCGTTGCAACATCCAGTGTCGCCGTGTCAGGCGCGACGGCTCACGGGGCAGATCGCGCAACACAGCTTCGACCGCGCCGACGCGCGTGATACGGCACCATCGCGGCTACAATCGGGGGATGCGACTCCCATTGCGCCCCGTGGTGACGTTCGCCGTCGCGCTTGCCGGTATTGGGTGCAACGTCGAAACGGCGGTGCCAGGCGGTGGCGGCTCCGACGGCGGCGGTGGAACGCCGTTGACCGGGCCGCCGGGCGCGTGGAAGTGGATAGACGTGCCCGGCATGGGCTGCGACGACCAGAGCGCCACCGGCGTCGCGATCAATCCGGCGCCCGCGGGCGGCGGTGGCGCCCTGTTCGTCTACTTCATGGGTGGGGGCGCCTGCTGGGACGCCGCGACCTGCTTCGTTCTGAACGCGTCCGTCCACGGTCCGTTCGGGCAGGCGCAGTGGGACGCGGCCGCCCCGGGCGTCACGCAGGCACTGGACCGCGCGCGGGCCACCAATCCCTTCCGCGAGGCCAGCTATGTCTTCATCCCGTACTGCACGGGCGATCTGCACGCGGGAAACAACATCGCGACCTACGACGTGCTGGGGCCGCGCCCGTTCGCCCATGTCGGGCGTCGCAATGTCGAGGCGCTGCTCCCGCGCGTGCGCGCCACCTGGCCGGCGCCCACGGGCGTGGTGATTTCCGGCAGCAGCGCCGGCGGCTTCGGCGCCACGCTGAACTACGACCTGTTTCGCCGCAACTATCCCGGGATCCCGTTCGCGCTGGTCGACGACGCGGGGCCCTTGCTGGAAGGCGACGGCATCCCGGCGGACGAGCGCGCGGCCTGGTTCGCCAACTGGCGCCTTGGCGATGTCGTCGATCCCCTGTGCGCCGACTGTCGTGGCGATCTGTCGCGGCTGTACCCGGCGCTGGTCGCGAAGTATCCGCAGGACCGCATGGCCCTGCTGACGTCGCTGCACGATCAGGTCATTCGCACGTATTTCCTGATTCCGCTGGCGCTGGATTTCGAACTGCGTCTCCGCGCGCTGAACACCAACCGCTTGGCCCCAACCGCGACGTTCCGCACGTTCGCCATCCCCGGCGAGTCCCACACGATGCTGGGCACGATGGCCACAACTGCCTCGGCCGGCGTTCCGCTGGAGACGTGGCTGTCGGAAATGCTGCACGGCGGTCCGGGTTGGGCCAGCGTCGGGTTGTGAATCCGTCCGATCCCATTCTCACGATGTGGCCGGCCGACGTGCCCGTGCCCGAGCGTCTGCATCGGCTGGTCGAGCACATGCGCGGCTCCCGCCGAAACACGTTTGGCGATTTCGAGCTCACCAACCTCAGCGACGACTTCATGGTCGTTTTCTTCGGCGGGGATGACCCCGCGCTGATCGAACGCTTTCCCCGCAAGCTCGCGTTTTTTGCCCGCGACGGCAGCGGCGGACAGGTCGCGCTGTGGATGCTCGACGATGCGCCGTCCGAACGTTGGCCCGTGGTCCGCCTCGACAGCGAAGGCGGCATGGTGGTTGCGGGCGACAACATCGAGGACTTTGTACGGCTGCTGGCCAGCCGCTGGAAGGACGAGGAGGATGCCTTCTCGACCGACGACGCTTTTCGCGGGTGGGCGGCCAGCGCCGGTGTGCAACCGCACGAACATCCGGAAGCGCGCCTGCGCGAGCTGAACCCGGCGACTTTGCGGTTTCAGCGTTGGTTCAGGGAGCAGCAGAGAGACAACCACCGCGTCCTGTACCCCGACGTTTCATTGCTGATCGAGGTTGTGCCGGGTGTCAGCGTAGGGGACACCCGACTGGGCGCGCCGCAAGCGGACGCCACCAAGGCCAAAGGCGTGACCCTGTATTCAAACCATCACATCGTTCGCATGCCGGATGGATTCGAACCCATGCTGTCCACCGAAGAGGAATGCATGACCTGGCTAAGCAGTCATTCCACCGACGCCGCCAGGGACGGTCGCGAGCTGACCTCGCGCATGCTCGGTGTGACGATGTTCCTGACCACGGGGCACGGGCGCCCCTTCGATTCCACGACGTTGCGGTGGGTGGACAGCCTGTCGTTCAAGCCCGCGCCGGTTGAATGATTCGCCCCTAGGCCGGCGAGAAAAGGAACTGCTCTACGTCGCCCAGCAGCGGCGACGGGATCTCGTGGCCGCCGTCGAACGGTCGCCACGTCACGGGGAAACCGTGCTTCTCGAGCAGTTCCTTGGCACGGTTGCCGCTCGCAAAGGGGACCACGGGATCCTGGCGACCGTGGGACAGTAGAAACCGCGGCTTGGTTGGGTGCGGCGCCGTCAACGCCGACACCGAATCCATCAGCAAGACGCCCGACATCGCCACGACGCGATCGACGCGGGGCAAGCCGGCCGCCGCGACGTTGCCGGCCAGCGCGATATCGATCGACAACATCGCGCCCTGCGAAAACCCCATCAGCGCCACCGTCGTGGGCGCGTACCGATCAACGACCGTCGCGATCAGTCCCTGCACGGCGGCGCGCGCGGCAACCACTTCAGCGGTGGGCACAAAACCGGGCGCCAGTTGATCGGCGGCCGCGTGCGGCGGCCGCGTATTCGGATCCAGGTGCCACCAGGCGCGGCCGCCTCCCATCTCGGGCAGCGGCGCCGCCGGGACGAAGAACCGCACGCCCGGACGTTTCAACGCCTCGGCGATTGGCACCAGATCGTCGCCCGGCGCGCCCCAACCGTGCAGGACGACGACGGCGCTGCCCCCGCGCTCGTCCTCTTTCATGCTCGATACGCGGGCCACCTTAAGCCCGCCCCAAGGGGACGATTGCGCGACACCCGCATCCACCGGCGCCGCGATCCTGGGGCCGGCCCGCCGGCAGCTTAGAGGCGCGGCCGCCAGCGTTGCGGTCGCGAATAGGGCATCCCGGCGGGACAAGGATCGTCGGCCGTCGGCGTCGAAATGGGTCATGGTGCGACAGCCTAACAACTTGTCAGCCGGATCCGGGCGGCGTCGATCTGATAACGACTGGGTCGGCGTTGGTCAGGGCGTGTCGGCGGCGGCGATCGCCGCGCGGAAGGCGCGCACGGCTTGGGTCAGCGTCGGGCGGTCGAGAAACGTGGTGAGCAGAACGAGATCCAGCCGAGGGAGGATTCGGCTTCGCGGAAGTTCGTTGTACGTTCCATCTTCCAGTACGAAGACGTGAATCGCGCCCCTTCGCCAGTACCAAACTTCGTCGATCCCCAGCCTTTTGTAGACCTCTAGTTTGTCGATCCCGCCGCTGGTCCACTCGACCTCGATCGCCAATTGCGGCCGGTCGCGCGGCTCGGTGCCGAAGACGTAACATTCGTCGGGTTCCGCGCCGCGTTCCTCTGTGCGTTCCTTCAACGTCCACGAGCCAAAGGGCATCATCTCTATCTCGCGATCGAGACACCAACATTCGAGAAGTCCGGCGATCAGGGACTTGATGGCTTCGTGGTCCTTTGACGGGCTCATGATCTCCAGGGTCCCCCGCAGATAGGTGAAGCGCGGCGCGGATCGATCGCCGCGGATCTCCAGTAGTCGCTCGTAGTCTTCCCAGTTGATACCCCGGAGATGGACGACGTGGTCCTCCCGCGAGGTGTCGTCGTGGAGAAGCAGGGAAGCGGCGGTCGGCATTGTCGCAGTATAACGCGGGACCGCGGGTAGCCGAGGATACGCAGATATGAGCGGGCTCGGGTCGCGCGGGCTCGGGTCGTCCCGACACTCGGCAAGGGCGTGCCCCCCGACTCGCCCCTCGCCTTCACGCAGCATGAGCAGGGCCCTGACGTGACCGTGAACCGAAGAAAGCCTGTCGAGGCACTGCTGGGCGGACCGTAGTTCAAGGAGGAGTCATAGTGCAAACCGTCAAATTTATGGGGCCGCGTTCCGGAATCCCTTCCACCTGCGCTGACAGCGCTGCGAAACTTGGTTACCGTTCGGCCATGTGCGCCAGGCGAAACTGGCATCAACCAGAGGGCTATTTGATGAAGTCGACCCACGCGATAGTTCTTTCGGTGTTATCCCTCGTGGCCTGCACGCCGAGTAAGCCGAGCGTGCCGGGTACCGGAAGCACGGGCGGCGTCGGGACCGTCCCCACCTTCGGTGGGACCGGCGGCATGGACACGGGGACGGCGGGCAGCGGAGCCGGAAGCGGCGGTACGCTTGGCGGGGGCGGGGTGGGCGTCGTTGCAACGGGCGGCGGCGGCGGGATCATCGTTGCCGGATCGGGTGGCGTCACCGGGACGGGCGGCGGCGGAACGGGAGTAGGCGGCACGGCGGTGACGGTCACTGGTGGTCGCGGCGGTGCGACGACGGGCACGGGCGGTACGACGACCGGCACGGGTGGTGCGACGATCGCATGCACCAGCAACCCGGCGGACTACCAGTATCCGTTCCAGGACCCGTGCAAGCCGCTTGAGGAGCGCGTGACGAATGTGCTGTCGCTGCTGACAGCCGACGAGAAGATCAGCATGCTTTACGAGAATCAGCCGGCGGTTGCGCGGCTCGGGATTCCCTACTTCACGACGTACACGGAAGGGCTGCACGGCCTCGGTTGGTCCAGGGTGGGCAGCGTCGCCCAATCGCGCGTCGTCGCGACACAGTTCCCACAGGCGTTCGGCCTCGCGCAGTCCTGGGATCCGGAAGCGATGCGCATCGTCGGCGACACGATGGGGGTCGAATCGCGCGTCTACTACGCGCGCTGGGCCGACCCGAATCAATGCTGCACCAGCATCGTCATTCGCGCGCCCGTCATCGATCTCGCGCGCGATCCGCGTTGGGGACGCACCGAAGAGATGTACGGCGAGGACCCTCACCTGGTCAGCGAGTTGGCAAAGGGTTTTCTCTCCGGCCTTCACGGCGGCAGGCAGTACGGCGGCCTTCAGAACACGGACGCGCCGTACCTGATGGCCGCGTCGACGCTGAAGCACTTCCTCGCCTACAACAACGAAGCGAATCGCAACAAGAGCGATTCGGCACTCGATGACCGCAACCTCAACGAGTACTACCTGACGCCGTTCCAAGAGGTGATCAAGGCCGGCAAGGGCGACAGCATCATGACCTCGTACCAAAAGATCAGCGGCGATCCCGCGGCGATCACGCCCCGGATCAAGAACCTCCTTATCTCGCAGTGGAAATTCGACGGCATGGTGGTGACGGATGCGTACGCGTTAAGTGGTCTTCACGCGGCGACCGGCCACAACTACGCGGCCATGGGCTGGTCGTACGAGAAGGCGGCCGCCGAGGTGGTCAAGAGCGGACAACTGCTGGTCGGCGGGAACGTGACCGGCGTTAAACCCGACGACATCGAGGCGTTGCGGCGCGCATTCACGATGAACCTGCTCACGGTGGCCGACCTCGACTTCGCGCTTCGAGGCAGCCTGCGCCTCCGATTCCGTCTGGGCGACCTGGATCCGAAGGCCCGCGTGCCGTACCGCAGTCTCACCGGAACCGAGAACCCGTGGACCACGGCTGACTACAAAGCGCGCGCCTTGGACGTGTCCCGCCGCACCGTCGTCTTGCTGAAGAACGCGAACAACACGTTGCCGCTGAACAAGGCCGCGCTGACGAACGTGGCCGTGATCGGGCCGCGCGGCGATCAGATCATTCGCGACTGGTACGCGGGCAGGCCGCCCTATACGGCGGTGACGGCACTGGCCGGGATCAGGGCGAAGCTGGGCACGGGGGTCACCGTGACCTTCAACGCCGCCAATACAAACAGCGCCGCGGTGAATGCCGCCAGGGCGGCGAACGTGGCGATCGTCGTCGTCGGCCCGCACCCGATTTGCGGCCTCGCCGAAGACCTGTGGGCGGCATGTCCCGCGGCATCGATGGGATACGAGGGACGCGAAGGGTTCGATGCCGATCGGACGCGCATCGGTCTTATGCCGGATCAGCAGACGCTGGTGCAAAGCGTGGTCGCCGCCAATCCAAACACCATCGTCGTGCTGCTGTCCGGCTATCCACAAGGCGTCAAGTGGCTTGCGGACAACGTGCCCGCGATCGTGCACATCTCGAACTCCGGGCAGGAGATTGGAACCGCGCTGGCCGACGTCTTGTTCGGGGACTACAACCCGGGTGGGCGCACCACCATGACGTGGTACGCGTCGGAAACCGACATCCCGACGACAATTTTTGACTACGACATCAAGAAGGGGACGACGTACTGGTACTACGCAGGGACGCCGGTATTCCCGTTCGGACATGGACTGAGCTACACGGCGTTCAGGTATGAGAACCTCGTGGTCAGCGGGACCGGGGTATCGATGAACACCTCGGTGAACGTCAGTGTTGATGTCACCAACACCGGGACGCGCGTCGGCGACGAGGTGGTGCAGCTTTACGTTGCCTATCCGCAGTCGACGGCGTTGCCGCGCCCGAGGCAGCAGCTTCGCGGCTTCAAACGGGTCACGCTGATGCCGGGGCAGAAGCAGACGGTGACGTTCCCGCTGGCGGGGAGCGCCCTCACGTACTGGAACACGGCGTCGAACGCCTTCGCTCTCCAGTCGGGAACGGTGCAACTTCAGGTCGGCTCGACATCGAAAGACGTTCGCCTCATGGGCAACCTGACCGTCACGCCCTGACAGGTTGACGAAACAGCGGCGTCATGCCGTCTGGGCGCGGGGAAAATCCCCGTGCCTTTCCTTGTGAGTTGGCGGGCGTGCGCTACGCTTCAGGCGCCAATATGGAAAAAACATGCTGAGTCCCGAATTGGAAACCGCGATTCGGCGGGCGCTGGACGACGCGACGTTGCGCGGTCACGAATTTTCCACGTTGGAGCATATGCTGCTGGCGCTGCTTGGCGACGAGAAAACCGTCGACGTGGTCAAGCAGTGCGGGGGATCGGCCCCACGCCTCGAGAAGAAGCTGGAGGACTACCTGTCGACGGCGGTCAAGCCGTTGGCCGAAGACCAGCGCGAACGGGCGCAACCGACCTTGGGTTTCGCGCGGGTCGTCCAGCGCGCCGTCAATCACGTGCTCAGCGCGGGCAAGGCCGAGGCCACCGGCGCGAACGTATTGGTTGCGATGTTCGCCGAGCCCGAATCACACGCCGTCACGTTCTTGAAGGAAGAGGGAATCAGCCGGCTGGACATCGTCAGCTACATCTCGCACGGCGTGTCCAAGCTTCTGCCCGCAAAATCGTCGCACAGTCCGTCCAGCGACGAGGGTGCCGATACCGCCGAAGGGGGCGACGAGACCCCGGTCGATCCATTGGCCGCGTATACCGTGAACCTGAACGAACGCGCCCGTGCTGGCGACATCGATCCCTTGATCGGGCGCGGACCGCAACTGGAGCGCGCGCTGCACGTCCTGGCCCGCCGTCGCAAGAACAACCCGCTGTTCATCGGCGACGCGGGCGTCGGCAAGACCGCCATCGTTGAGGGCCTGGCCCGGCGGATCGAACTGGGCGAGGCGCCCGAGGCACTGAAGGGCTCGGTCATCTACACGCTGGACATGGGCGCCATGGTCGCGGGGACACGTTATCGCGGCGACTTCGAGGAACGGTTCAAGGGCGTGATGCGGGCGTTGGAGGAAAAGGGTAACGCGATCGTCTTCATCGACGAGCTGCACACGATCGTCGGTGCCGGCGCCGCGTCGGGCGGGGCCATGGACGCGTCCAACCTGATCAAACCCGCGCTGGCCGCCGGCAAACTGCGCGTCATCGGCACGACGACGCACAAGGAGTACCGAACCCACGTCGAGAAGGACCGCGCCCTGGCACGACGGTTTCAGGCCATCGACGTCGAAGAGCCGACCGTCGAGGAGACCGTCAAGATCCTTCAGGGCTTGCAGGCGCGTTATGAGGAGTTCCACAAGATCGTCTATACCCGTCAGGCCATTCGGGCGGCCGCCGAACTGGCCGCGCGTTATCTGCACGATCGGAAGTTGCCCGACAAAGCAATCGATCTGATCGACGAGGCGGGCGCCGCGCGCAAGTTGAAGGGCAAAGCGGGGCAGGGTGTCGGCGCGACGGGACAGGGAGGCCGACGCCTGGTACGCGCGGTCGACATCGAGGCTGTTGTCGCTCGTATGGCGCGGATTCCCCCCAAGCGCGTGGCCGCCGACGATAGCGAGCGTTTGCGTGAGCTGGAACCGGCGCTCAAGGCGAAGATCTTCGGACAGGACCGCGCGGTCGAACGTCTGGCCCAGGCGATCAAGATGAACCGCGCCGGTCTGGGTGCGCCCGCGCGTCCCATCGGCAGCTTTGTGTTCGCGGGCCCGACCGGCGTCGGCAAAACCGAACTGGCCAAGCAGTTGGCCGAGGTCATGGGGATCGGATTCACCCGTTTCGACATGTCCGAATACATGGAGCGACACACGGTGTCGCGATTGATTGGCGCCCCCCCGGGATACGTCGGGTTCGATCAGGGCGGGTTGCTGACCGACGCGATTCATCAGACGCCGCACACCGTCTTGTTGCTGGACGAGATCGAAAAAGCGCACCCCGATCTGTTCAACCTGTTGCTGCAGGTGATGGATCACGGCGCGCTGACGGACAACAACGGACGCAAGTCCGACTTCCGCAACGTCGTGCTGATCATGACCAGCAACGTGGGCGCCCGGGATCTTTCGCGACGCCTGCCCGGTTTCGGCAGTCAGGACGATCCGCGTCTCGGCGATACGGACGAGGCGTTTAAACGGTCCTTTTCGCCCGAGTTTCGCAACCGCCTGGACGCCAAGATCGACTTCGCGCCGTTGGACCCGCAGGTCATGGTCCAAATCGTGGACAAGTTCATCGGCGAGCTTCGGGTGCAGTTGGCCGAACGCAAGGTTGTGGTCGAGATTGCCGACGCCGCGCGCACGTATCTGGCGAAGAAAGGCTACGACCCGATGAACGGGGCGCGGCCTTTGGGGCGCGTGATCCAGGACGAGATCAAACGACCGCTCACCGACGAGTTGTTGTTTGGATCGCTGGCCGGCGGCGGTACCGTTCGCGTAGACCACGACGGCGAGAAGCTGACGTTCGCGTATCAACAACGCCCGGGGGCCTAGCAGTGGCCTAGCAGGCCGGCTCCGGTCGTCGAAGCTCCCGCCTCCCGACCAGCGGGGCTGACTTGACTACGGGGGGGTCGCGATCACGCAGGTCGTGACGGTCGCGGGGGCGGGCGCGCCGGCCTGCGTGGATTCCATCAGGCGGATCTCGGCGCAGCTTCGGCCGTCGGTGCAGTCACGATCGGTTTTGCACTGCCGGCCGCACACCCCGGGCACGACACACGCGGTGCCGGGTCCGCAGTCTTTCGCCGACTGGCACGCGGCAACCGGGGCATGGCGTGCCGCTCCGCCGGAGCGCCGGCATCCGCTGATTCCCATGGCCAGGACGAATGCCAAGCAGAGCGGGAACAACAACGGAGCGTTTCCCCCGAGCGCGATCTTCGATTTTGTCATGGGGATCCTTCGCGAAACGGGGACTCGGTTTGCAACGTCGCGACCTGTTCTCGCACGGATTGGGCCTCGGCGGCGACGAAATCGGACACCGCCGCCGCCAACCCTGGATGCCGGACCCAGTGAGCGCTGTGCGTGAACGCGGGAAGCAGGCCTCGCTTCAACTTGTGCTCGCCCTGCGCCCCAGCCTCGAAGCGGGTCGCGCCGTGGGCGATCGCGCGTTCGATCAGCTGGTGGTAACACAGCTCGAAATGCAGCATCGAATACTCGGAGGCCGCGCCCCAGTATCGCCCGTAGATGTGTCGGCCCTTCTCGAAATTGAACGTTCCCGCCACCGGCACATCGTCCCGGTACGCCAGCGTCGACACGACCCGGTGGCCGTAGGTTTCGCGTACGACGTCGAAGAACGCGGGTGTCAGGTATTCGATCCCGCCGTGTTTCTCCGCGTTCGCCACGTAAAAATCTCGCGCGGCGCGCCAGTCGTCGGGGCCCATCTCGGTGCCGGACAGCGTCTTGATGGTCAGACCGTGGCCGGCTGCGATCGCCCGTTCGTGCCGAACCTGCTTTCTGTGGCGTGATTTGAACGCGTCCAGGTAATCGTCGAAATCGCGATAGGGCCGGTCGGGGCGGTTGTGCCAATGAAACTGCATGCTCAACCGCGGCATCAGGCCGTGAGCCGCAAGGCGGGACGACTCGTCCTCGGTGCAAAACAGAACGTGGATCGAGGACGCCCGTTCCTGTTCAGCGACAGCGCGTATGCCGCCGACCAAGGCCGCGGTCAAGTCATCGACATCCGCCTCGGGTGCGATCAGCAGGCGCGGTCCGGTGGCCGGCGTGAAAGGCACCGCCGCCACCAGTTTCGGGTAGTACGGGATGCCGGAATGATGGGCAGCGTTTGCCCAGCCCCAGTCGAAAATAAATTCGCCGTAGCTGTTGTTCTTCAGATACAGGGGCACCGCGCCCACCAGTTGGCCGGCCCGCCGGGCCAGCACGAACCGGGGCACGTTGCCGGCCCGATCGCCGACGCTGCCGGATATCTCCAGCGCCGCCAGGAATCCGTGTTCGATGAACGGATTGTCATCCCCGCAAAGTCGGTTCCATTCGTCCGGCGCCACGCTGGCGATGCGATCTGTGATCTGTATTTGGATGGTCGCAGTCTAGCAGGCGGCCCGGCGCCGTTTGGGCCGTCGAGTCGCTGGTTTTTCGTCGGTGCGCATCTGATACTGTGCCTGCACGTCGACGGATGGGTGGGAATGGAAAGTTGGCTCACATCGTTTCTGAATCTGTTCAAGCGGCTGGGCATTGGCGGCACGGTGGCGTTGTCGCTGGGGCTTTTGGTGGTCAGCATCGTGATGGTGGGTGTCGTCGTGATCCGTTGGCCCGTCGATCAATTCAAGGGCCCTACGGCACCGACGTTCTGGGCGCGGCGCCACCCGGTCATTCGGATCGTGGGCCTGATCGTGAAGAACGTGGCGGGGTACCTGATCGTGTTGCTGGGTTTGTTGATGGCGATCCCGGGCATTCCGGGGCAGGGCACGTTGCTGATTCTGACCGGCCTCACGTTGGTTGATTTTCCCGGCAAGCGTCGCCTGGAACGGTCGCTGATTGGACGACAGTCGGTGCTCCGCATCGTCAACCGCGTGCGCATGCGCTTCGGACATCCGCCGCTGGAGATCGATTGACGGGCGTGCTGGGGTTGCTGGTGCTGCTGGCGATTGCGTTCGCGATCTCGTCCGATCGCCGCCGGGCGTTGGGCGGCCGCGCCATCGCCCGCAACCTGGGCTGGGGCCTGGGATTGCAGTTGGCGGTCGCCCTGGTGGCGCTGCGGACGCCCGCGGGGGCGCGGTTTTTCGTGTGGGCGAACGATCTGGCGAACGCCTTCGTGGGATTCGCGGACGCCGGGATCCAGTTCGTGTTTGGAAACTGGCCGAACGTCGTCGCGGTCTCGACGCCCGACACCGCCGCGCCCGGTGGTTTTCATACCGTCGTTGTCGGTTTCGTGCTGGCGGTGCGGGTATTGCCCCTGATCATCTTCGTCGCCAGTCTGATGGCGGTGCTTTATCACCTGGGGATCATGCAGCGGATCGTGACGTTGCTTAGCCGGGGCCTGGCCCGCACGATGAAGATCTCGGGTGCTGAGGCGCTGTCCACCGTCGGTGACATCTTCCTGGGCATGACCGAGGCGCCGCTGTTGATTCGGCCGTACGTCGCCCGCATGACTGAAAGCGAGCTATTCGCGGTGATGGCCGCGGGCATGGCGACCATCGCCGGTACTGTGCTGCTGGCGTACGTCGCGATGGGCGTCGACGCCGGTTACCTGGTCACGGCGTCGTTCATGAGCGCGCCGGCGGCCGTGATGTTCGCCAAAATTATCGTTCCCGAGCGGGGCACCCCCGAGACCATGGGCAAGGCCACGGTGGCGATTCCCAGGATCGACGTGAATGTGATCGACGCAGCCGCGCGCGGAGCCAGCGAGGGGCTGCAACTGGCCCTGAACGTGGGGGCGATGCTGATTGCGTTCGTCGCGCTGGTCGCGATGGTGGATCGGGGGGCGTCGTTCGTCGGTGGCTGGTTTGGCCACGGTGATCTGACGCTGGGAAAGATGCTGGGTGTTCTACTGGCGCCGCTGGCGTATCTGATGGGCGTGCCATGGGCGGATGCTCCGTTCGTGGGATCGCTGCTGGGGACCAAGACGGTGCTGAACGAATTCCTGGCGTATCAGGCGCTGGCCGCGCACGCGGCGGCGCTGGAGCCCCGAACGGTGCGCATCGCCAGCTTTGCGTTGTGTGGATTTGCGAATTTCGGTTCGCTGGCCATCGTGCTTGGCGGGCTGGGATCGATGGTGCCCGAGCGCCGGGCTGACCTGGCGCGCCTGGGTTTGCGATCGATCGTCGCGGGATCTCTGGCCACGTTCAGCGCCGGAACCATCGCGGGGCTGGTGGGACCGTAGCCCGCTGGTGGGGCCGTCACCGTCACCGGGATAGATCGAAACCCGCGCGCAGCCCGGCGGAAAACTGCGTGACCCTCGGCCGATCGCCGCCCCAACCCGGCGCGTGATCGACGGTGATCCCGAAAACGAAACGGGGCAGGGGGCCGCGTTTCATGCGCAGGTAGGTTCCGCCGACGCCAACACCCGCGCGCAGACCGGGTTCGATACGCCCATCGACTTGGTTGAAATAGGCCATGAACCCCGTCTCGGCCTCGAAGAACGTCGAACGCCCAAACGTGTATCGTCCGACCACGGGGATCGCGAAGATGGCCAGGAAATCCGGGATGGTCGCCTTTTCACCCACGGGCACCTTGGTGAATCGGGCGGCGCCCCCTCCTTCGATGCCTAAATACAGACTGGCACGCTCGGTGATTCCGTAGCCGCCCAGCACCCGCCCGCCACCGCCCGCGCCGAAGCCCCAGATTCCGCTTTCGGTACCGACGCCCAAACGGCCCCCGGCCTCCACGCCCAGGATCCATCGGTGGCCAAGCGCCTGATAGCCGTCGAACCCGGGATTGGGCTCGATCCAAAACGGACACTTCCCGTCACGAACCCAGTCGTTCGCGCGCGCCAGAACCAGCCGCGTACGCGCGAACAGCAGCAGGTCCTGGATCTTGTCCAGATCCTTGCCCGCGCGTTGCCAGGCCTGGACGGGGGGGCCGCCACGCCCGGCGATCTCGGCATCCAGCCAGGCCAGCGCGGCCGTTCGATGGGACTCGTCCACGCTGCATGCACTCTTGATGACGTCGGGTAGGGCCGCTTCGACCTCGACGTCGTCGACCAGCCAGCCGACCCGTTGACGGACATCAACGACGCGGGCGACGTCGCGGACCAACGCGCGCTCCGCAGGCTGGCTGGGAAGCACGGGCGCGCAGGCGCATACGACGATGAAGACAGCGGCGATTCGCACGGCGGCGGTTCTACCGCAGCGTACGTTGCCTGCCGTTCCGTTCTGCCCGGGAAGGGCATGAATGACGATGTAGTTGCTGGGCGTACCTTGGCGGCGCATGTTGATGCCAGGTTCGTAATGTCTCGTGCCAATCCGGTGTTCTGGATGTACTGTCTTAAGTTGCTACAACGGATAAACGTCCTGCTTCGGAGGTGAGTATGGTCCCCGACGGTCGACACCAACCCAGGGCATTTCCCGCCTGGCGAAACGTGACTTTGGTGCTGGGTCTTGCCGTTGGTTGCACGGCGACAATCGGAACCACGGGGGTGTCGGGCGGTTCGGGCGCTGGGACAGGGAGCGGAACGGGCTCCTCCGTGGGAACGGGATCCGCAACGGGCTCGGGCGGTGGCATGGCCGTCGGTGGCGCGGGCGCCGGTCAGGTTGGTACCGGCGGCACGGCCGTTACCGGCGGTGGGGGCGTAACGCCGGGAACAGGTGGCACCGGAGGGACGACAACGGTCCCCGGCGTGTTCACGCCGGCGGGCACGCGGCTGCGCCGCCTGACCGTGCTCGAATACAAGAACTCCGTCGTCGATCTGTTGGGCCCCGGCACGCAGGTAACCGTCGAGCTGGAGAAGGACACCGCGTACAACAATCTGACGTCGGTTGCCGCGTCGATCATCGCTCTGTCGGCGACCATCACCGAGCAGTTCGAAACCTCGGCGCTGGCGCTGGCCGCCTCGCTTGCGAAGGACACGACGCGTAGACCGAAGGTGGTGGGCTGCACGCCGACCGGCGCGACCGATGCAACCTGTTTGCGAACGTTCGTCACGAATTTCGGCCGGCGCGTCTTCCGCAGACCGCTGACCACCGAGGAGATCACGCAGTACGTGGGCGTCGGTACGACCGCGATGACGGGACTCGCGGATTTCTGGGGCGGCGTTCAGTACGTGCTGGCTGGTTTTCTGCAATCCCCGAACTTTCTTTACCGAACCGAAATCGGTCTGGCCGACGCCACGGCGCCGGGCGGTCGCGTCCTTGATCCCTTCGAGATCGCGTCCCGCCTTTCGTTTCTGCTGTGGGCCAGCACGCCTGACGATGCCCTCCTGGATGCGGCGACGGCGAAAACCTTGTCGACCGCCGCCGGCTTGCAGACTCAGGCCGATCGGTTGGTGGCGTCCCCGCGCGCGCAGGACGCGATCGTGGACGTCTTCTCGCAGATGTTGAGGTTGGGCGATCTGGATGCTCTGTCGCAGTCCGCGGCGGTGTTTCCCGCGGCGGCGTCCACCACCTTGGGCGCGTCGATGCGCGGCGAGACGCAGGCGTTGCTGCGGGACATGTTTGGGCGCAACGGCGACTACCGCGAGCTGTTCACAACCACGCAGACCTTCCTGAACGCAGAGCTGGCGAAGTTGTATGGCGTGGCCGCCCCGGCGGGCACCGGCTTCGTCGCAACCACGCTGCCGGCCGCGGGGCCACGCGCGGGTTATCTGGGCCAGGCCAGTTTCCTGGCGTTGAATGCCCACCCGGATGGCACGTCACCGACGCTGCGGGGCAAGTTCATCGTCGAGACGCTTCTGTGCAATTCCGTTCCACCGCCGCCCAACGACGTGATCACCGAGATCCCGACGCAGGACAAGACCAAGACAAAACGCGAGCAGCTGCAGATTCACCAAACGCTGCCCGCCTGCGCCGCGTGCCACACGGTCATCGACCCGATGGGATTTGCACTGGAGAAGTTCGACGGTATCGGCGCGTATCGGGAGACCGATCGGGGCATGGCGTTGGACGTGACCGGAACCATCGGAGGAATGGCCTTTAACGGCGCGCGCGAGCTGGGCCAAGTCTTGGCGAACGGTGTGAAGACGCCCCAGAACAACCCCGAGACCGCCGACTGCCTGGTACGCAATCTGTTCCGTGTGGCGACTGGACACCTGGAGAAGGCCGGCGATCAGCCCGTCGTCAACAGCCTGAGTACCGCGTTCACGGCCGATGGGTTCCGTGTGCGGGGCATCCTGGCAAAGCTGGTCGCAAGCGACGCCTTCCGTTTTGTAGGACAGCCGGAGTGAATGCCATGAACCGAACCAAACTGAATCGACGAACCTTGCTGCGGGGCGCGTTTGGCGGGGTGTCCATCGGGATTGCCCTTCCATCGCTGGAGGCGATGTACGGCACCGGCCGCCAGGCGTTCGGGCAGACGGCCAGCATTCGCAGGTTGGGGCTGTGGTTCTGGGGCAACGGCGTCAAGATGCCGCAGTGGCGTCCCACCACCGTGGGTGCCAACTGGACACCCGGGATCACGACGGCGCCGCTGGCGGTGGCCGGTATCAAGGAATACGTGAACATCGTGACCGGCGTGGACGTGAAGTCCGGCAACCTGCGTGGGCACCACTCGGCGCTGGGCGCGGTGTTTTCCGGGGCGGAGATCCTTCCGCAGGATCATCCGAACTCGAACTACAGGTCGACGTTCAGCCAGGCTTCCCTGGATCAGCAGTTGGCCAAGGAACTGAATCCGACGACCAAGTTTCGATCACTGGAGCTGGGCATTTCGAACAAGGTCGTCGCCGCCGAGGGGACGACGCTGCAGTACCTGTCGCATAGCGGACCCGACAGCCCCAATCCGCCCGAGTACGACGCCGCGAAAGTTTTTGATCGCGTCTTCGCGGGCGTGGCGACGACCCCGGGTGTGACGCCGCCGGTAACGGACATGACGGCTGCGCTTCGAAAAAGCGTTCTGGATGCCGTGAAGATGGACATCACGCGTTTGCAGGCGCGCATCGGCGCGGGGGACAAGCAGCGTCTGGATCAGCACCTGACCAACATCCGGTCGATCGAACAGCGCATCGGTACAACGACCACGATGCCGCCGCCCGCCAGTTGCGGAACGCAGGTGCGGCCCAAGGCGGTCGGGGATACGCGCGCCGCCGAGAACATCACGCTGCGCAACCAACTGATGTCGGATCTGCTGGCTGTCAGTCTGTCGTGTGATCTGACGCGGATCTTCTCGGTGCAGTTCACGGGCAGCGTCGGCTATACCGTATTTTCGCAGGCCGACGCTGCCATCACCAGCGGCCATCACGATCTGACGCACAACGAAGCGGGTGATCAGCCGCAGTGTCAGAAGACCGATCTGTTCACGATGCAGCAGTTGGCCTACCTGTTGACCAAGCTGAAGAGCACCCCGGATTCCGATGGCAAGACCCTGCTGGACAACGTGGCGATCTTGGCATCCTCGGATGTCGCCGATGGGAAGGCCCACTCGAACACGGATTATCCGATTGTCGTGGCCGGTGGGGGTTCCGGTTATCTGAAGAACCCCGGCGTTCACTACAAAGGCGCGAAGGAAAGCACCAGCAATGTGTTGCTGACGGTGATGCGAGCGGCCGGGTCGAAGATCACCTCGGTTGGTTTGGACAAGGGCCTGTCGTCGACACCGTGCGCGGCGATCCAGACGGCATAAACCACAGGTCGCCACCAAGTGGCCGGTTGAGATTATGATTCGTGTCGGTGGGCACGACTGGGCGGTTTTTGATCCTGCTGGCGCTTGATGCCGGGGCGCCGGAAGCCGGGACGCTGGAAGCGGTCGCGCCCGCCAAGAAGGCTGGGATCGTTGCGAAGCACTGGCAGGCGCAGCGCGCACCGTCGGAGGGGCCCGCGGCGGCCATTGGTGCGTGCAGCCTCGGCTGCTTACGGGGCGCGGCCACGCTGCCTTCCAGCGGACGGGGCTACGAGGCCGTGCGCCTCGGGCGCAATCGGCACCATGGCCATCCGGATTTGATCGCGTACGTCCGCAAGTTGGCGGCGGCGGCGAAGGGCGCGAAGCTGGGATTGCTGGTCGTCGGCGACATGTCGCAGCCGCGCGGCGGCCCGGCGCCCAGCGGCCACCGCAGTCACCAGACCGGGCTGGACGTGGACATCGGTTACGCGGCGCCGGCGGGCGTGCGGGCCGGGCGACTCACGGCGGGAGATCGGGAGCGGCTATCACCGCCCGCGGTTGTCGATCTCCGCACGCACGGAACGACGCCGGCGTGGAATCCACGCATCGTGCAATTGTTGGCGCTGGCGGCGGCGGATCCGGCGGTGGATCGGATCTTCGTCAACCCCGCGGTGAAGCGGATGTTGTGCGACGGGGCGAGTGCGACGAAGCCTTGGCAGGGGCGCCTGCGTCCGTGGTGGGGACACCACGACCACTTCCACGTGAGACTCAGGTGTCCGGCGGGAAGTCCCCTGTGCGTACCGCAGGATCCTCCTCCTGGAGACGGCTGCGGCGCCAGCCTCGCGTGGTGGTTCAGCGACGACGCCGAGGCCACGCGCACGCGGAAGAAGGACGCGGAGGCGGTCGAGCCAGAGCCCGCGTTGCCGGCGGCGTGTGGGGATGTGCTCGGGGAGGTAGTAGCCCGCGGCCAACCGCGCTAGAAAGCGCCGCCGACCGACAGGCCACGGTGGCCGTCGCGACCGAAAGTCGGAAACAGCGCCAAACGCGGGGCTGAATCGGCGTCCGAAACGCCGGCCCGGCGACGGGCGCGCGCGGTGTCCAGTTGGGTAAGCGTCAGCAGCGTGAAACCGCCGGCCGCTCCGATCGTGCTGGCGACGAAGTAGGGTTTGGGGCTGCTGATGTCGGGGATGATCAGATAGGCGAGGCCGGCGCCCGCCAGTCCACCCGCCAGCGTCCCGAGATCGACGAACACGCCTTGCGCGAAACTGAAATTCGTGTCGCGCACCAGATGATCCCCCGCGACCAGTCCGGCGATGCCGCCCAACATCAGGCTTCCCACGCCCAGCCGCGAATCATCGACGTTGGCGACGATTGCCACCGTCGCGCCGGTCCATGCTCCAATCACGCCAGCCGCGCGGGTGACTTCGATGTCGCCGAAGCTGCGCTCGCGTTGGCCCGACAGCCACCAGCCGCCGACAACACCTCCCACCGTACCCGCCAGGCCCATTCCCATCAGCGTGCGCAGTTGGGTATCGCTTCCAGTACCCGCGGCGCGATCCAGGGTCGTCGCGTGCCCCAGGCCCATTGCCACTAGCAGACCAACGTCTCCCGCGACGCCGACCGTGTGCGCGCCGCCGGGGGTCAAGGTCCCACGGGAGCCCCAGGCCAGACCGGCGATCAGCTCGGTTGTGCTGCCGATCAGCATGCTTGCAGCCAATCCCTGCTCGCTGGTGCTGTTCGGCGAGATGAACGCCGCCATCATCGCGCCGTGCGCGATACCGCGCGTGCCGCCCCAAAATCCGAGGCCGGTCATCGGCCATGTGACCGGGCTCTCCCACGTCAAAAGGTAGGGCACGGCGAAGCTGGCACCCGCGACCAGCATGTACATGCCGACGTAGCCCCTGCCATCCAGGTCCAGTAACTGGGGGACGGCCCATCCGTATAGGCCCAGTCCCAGCGCAGTTGTGACGGCCAACGTTGCGACGCGCCCTTCATGATTCAATCCACCCTCGTCGTCATGGGGAGCGCGTCGATCGGTCCGCGCGGTGGCCGTGGGTGGAACCAGCGTGGCGGGTGCGGTGGCGCCACCCGTGGCGGCTGATCCCGCCTGCGGTGTTTGTGGCGCACCGGCGGGATGTTCCGCTTTCGCGCGTGCCATTCGATCGATCAGATCGCGCGCGGTGGTGCGTCGCCCGTCGTTTCCCGACTGCGCCACGACCTCGCCGAAGGCCGCCGCCGCAAGATCCAGATCACCGCGCACCAGCGCGTCCAGTCCGCGATCCCAAGCCGCCGCCGCCGCCGGCGTGTCGCGGACGCTGCCTTCGCTGGACTGGATCGAGGGAGGTGCGACCTTCGGTTGCGCCGTGCCCGCGGCGGATGGCGCGGCGACAGAGCCGGCGGGCGCGCCCGGCGCGCCTCCCCGGGCAGGCGCGGGCAACACCAGCATGGCGACGACGACAGCGGTTCCGATTGTATAGAAGGTGGGCACGAGCCCACGATACGACACCACGATACGACAGGCGAACGGGAGCGCAAATCGGCGGAACGCGTGACCGGTTGGTCATTGGTATCTTGGCGAGATAAACGGCCGAATCAGGAGCAAACGGAATGAAAAAGAGCGCAACGACCAAGGGCGAATCCCCTTCTCGGCTGATCGACGCGAGGATCAAGGAGCTGGACGACTGGAGAGGAAAGACGCTCTCTCATGTCCGCGCTCTCATCAAACAGGCTGACCCTGATGTGATCGAGGAGTGGAAGTGGAGAGGCGTTCCGGTTTGGTATCACGATGGAATGATCTGCACCGGCGAAACGTACAAGACCGTCGTGAAGGTGACCTTCGCGAAGGGCGCTTCGCTGAAGGATCCTTCGGGGCTGTTCAATTCCAGCCTTGAAGGGAACGTCAGGCGCGCCATCGATTTTCATGAGGGTGACGAAATAGACAAGAAAGCCTTCCAGGCGCTGGTACGCGCTGCGGCGGCCCTGAACAGGTCATCGCGGTAGCTCTCGACGGACCGGCGAGAACGTCGCGCGCAACCCGCAGCGCGCGCGATCCCGCGCTCTTGCGAAAGATCTTGCCCGACGGAAGTTGTGACGCCTTGCGTTCGGCAAAGTACAGAAACGTGAACCATCAAATGCACGCCTCGTCTCCTTAACAGCATGAGATCACGCCCCCGGATCTTGATGGCCCTGATCGGTTTTGGACTAACGCTCGCTTGCGCACCTGCGGGAGACGGAGGCGGTTCTGGCTCTGGAGGCCGGGCGAACAATAGCGGCGGGACGACGGTGCCTTCGGGCAGTGGCGGGGCGACGGTGCCGCCGGGTAGCGGTGGCTCGACTCCGGGCTCGGGCGGCGCGACCCCCGGCACCGGTGGCGCGTTGGGCGGCTCGACCGGCGCAACCGGCGGCCGGATCGGCGGTTCGGGCGGCGCGGGTGGTCGGGGCGGTGCCGGCACGGGAGGGGCCAGCGCGGGTGGTCGGGGCGGCACCAACACCGGCACTGGCGGTGCCCTCGTGATCGCGCCTCTCGATTGCGGCGCAATGGGGACGGCGCTTGAGAACCACGGGCCGCCGTCGAACCGCTTGAACTACCTGATCGTCGGCGACGGCTACAGCCAGGCGGACCTTGCGACGGGCGGCGCGCTTGATAGGCACCTTGCGGCCGCGATGACGAAGCGCTTCAGCGATCCCGTCGGGCAGCCCTACCTGCGGTATCGAAACTTCGTGAACATCTGCGTGCTCAGGATTCCGTCCACCCCCATTTGCGGCTCCAGCATGTTCGGTTGCTGCGGCAACGATTCAAGCCGACTGGCCAACTGCAACACGTCCGCCGTGACCACCGCGATCAACGCCAACGTACCGGCCAGTTTCATGATCGACTGGCGCGCCGTGGTGCTGAACGGTTCCAGTTGGTGGAACTCCGGAGGAACGCTGATGATGTGGTCGGGCGGCAACGCGGAAGCGGGGGGCGCGGCACTCCACGAAGGGGGCCACGGCCACCACTCGCTGTCCGACGAGTACGGAAACTGTGAACAAGGCCGCGTCAGCGGCGAAGCCACCTACGGCGTAAACGTGAGCCTGATGAATGGGAACAGCGGGATGAAGTGGCCGGGCTGGGTTGGATACAGCCAAACCCCCGGTACGGGGATGCAAGGATTCGTTGCATGCGACGGCGGCGGAACCTGGAGGCCTAGCAGCAACTCGATGATGAACAGCCTCTTCTGCAACGGCACCGGCGGCGTGTGTAACCCGAACACTTCGTTCAACTCAGTCTCGCGCGAGAAAATCGTCATGGACATCTGGCGCGCCGTCGTCCAGCCCTACGATTCGGTCGAGCCGCCGGCGGGTGCGGTGACGAATCCGACGATGCTGAAAGTCAACGTCATCGATCCCACTGTCATCAACGTCGACTGGTCCGTCGACGGCACCATGGCCGCGGCAAACGGCGGTCCCACCTACGCCGTCACAGGCCTTACGCCCGGCGCGCACACAATCACCGCGCGCGCCTACGACAACGCAGGGATGGATTTGGTGCGGCAGGTACCGGGAACGGTCTTCAACCGCCAGTTTTGGGGTTCCGGGGCGATGGGCCATTCCGACAAGACCGTCACGTGGACGGTCACGATTCAATGATCTAGATCCTCTCGCCCCACGCGGTCTGTCACCGGGGTCTGCCGTCGTCAGTCCCCGAAGTCTCCGCCGCCGAAATCCCCACCGTCGAAGTCCCCTCCACCCCCCATGTCGGTGTCACCCAGATTGTCGGTCGAACCATCGGCGATGGTGTCCTGATCGTAGTCCGCGCCCGCGCCTGAACCTCCGTCGTCCGCGCCCGCGCCCGGATCGGGAGCCGATGCCTCGACCGCTTCTGGGTGGGACGAGATTGTATCTGCGCCTCCGATCGGGGCGCCCGATGGGTGCACGATCATGATGGAAGGCGGCGGGGCCAGCATGTGCATGAACGATGAAATCAGCATCACGTCCAGCACCATCCCCATCGGGCTGGGATAATAAAGCGAGTAGGGATCGTAGGCCGGGCTCATCGGATTCTGCGTGGCCGCCACCGGTTGAGTCGTCGGGCGCACGACCAGCGCCTCGGCGCGCTTTTCCTCGACCTGGGCTTCCGGCAGCACCGCGCGCAACGCCGCCTCCAGGCGGGCGACGAAGGACTGAAACTGCAAACGCGCGGTTTCCAGGCGAACGCTGTCCGCCACCAGCGGTTCCACCCGGCGACGATACGCGTCCGCGTCTTCGCCTGTCCGCGGTTCCAGATCCTTGATCCGTCCACCGATCGAGATGAACGCCGACGGTGCCCCAAGCTTGTGCTGCGTGACGGCCCGGGCCTCGATCAGCAGGTGCAGTCCGGCGTCCTCGTGCTCGACGGCAAGGCGCATTTCCCGAAAGCCGCGCCCGAACACCGATGCGTGTTCGGACAGCGCCAAGATCAGATCCGGTAGATCACCGCCCCGGCCTTCCGCGTCCTGAAAAATGACCGTGTCGTCGATGACCAGCGAAACCGCGTTGTCGATGGACAGGCGCAGCAACGCCCGCTTGATTTGATCGACCAAGGCGGTGGCCTCCAGCGCCACACGCACCTCGCCCGTCGACAGATCGACCTTGCCCCCCAAC
>JANOJB010000394.1:0-9202 GCA_031407985.1 Pseudomonadota bacterium
TGCTACCGCGTTCATGATGGATCCCTTGCTCGCCCTCTACACTAATTTCCAGGGGTCGAGCTGTCTCACTCACGTTGGCACAGAGGGCTGTTCGTCGCGGGCGACGAGGCTTGTTTTCCGGCGGGGACGTATTGGTTGCCCCGCGTCGCGGGGGCGGTCTGCGAGCCCTTCGACGCAGGGTGACTGCCCGGACGCGACGCGATCGACGATACTGATCGAAGGCCAAGGGCCTTTTGCTCTGGCGTTGCTCGTTTGAAGAACGGCCGCGTCTGATCGCATTCTCACTGAGCAAATTCGCCGTCGGGAGCAACTTGGTGTTCGGTTGCCCGGCTCTTTTCCGCCTCCGCCCCACCCGATCCGATTTCTGGTCTCGGCTTCGCCCTGGCCCGTCAACGGCAACCTTGGTCCGGTTCTCTGTCGAGGCCGTCCGCGATCGCACCCGCTGCGTCGACCTCAAACAGGTCAACCGCGTCCTCCTCCAGCCCCACTGGCGCGAACGGGAGGCCACATGAAGCCCCGCCATTCGCACGCCCAGATCCACCTCCCACCACTCGACGCCGAATACGTCGACGACGGCGATCCAAACGCCCCCACCGACGCTGATTTCTGAAACTCCCTATCGCGGTCGCATTTTCACAGCCGCCGTTCGGCGTTCGGCGCACAATCCGCGCCGAGCGGCGGTTTGCGTTTGTGGCACCCGCGCTTCCGAGATGCCCGACACGTCGTCCGGAGCGGCCAGCCACGTCGTGCGCCACCCGGCCAACTACGACCACGACGGCCAACTTTTACGACGACAGCGCGGCCACGCCCCGATTTTCATACGACGCCAATTCGGCCGTCGCGTACGATGACAATTCGGCCCGTAACATCTCACGCAGCAGATTCGCCGTCCGGGAGCAGTTTCGTGTTCGGGTTGCCCGGCATGTTCCGCCGCCGGTTCCCCGCGATCCGATTTCGGGTCGGAGCGTCGCAGCGGCGAGTCACAGCAACCTTGGTCCGGTTCTGTGCGTGCCGCCCTGCCCTGCCCTGCCCGATGGCTCCCAGCCCACGGTCATCGAGCAGAAACGGGGCATGCCCGTGTCCCCCAATAGCCCTCCGGTGCTCGGCGGTTGGCGCGATCGAGTTCGCCCGATAGGATCTCCAAAACAATCCCTCGCAATGCACCATCCGAGGCATTCGACTTGCGCACATCCATCAAGAACCGTTTCACTCGGTGGTCTCGATACGAGGCTGTCAACCTGGTACTCCAGTTCGTCCCCGGCAACACCGCTACAAAGAGAAGGCGCGGCGGCGACCTGCCAGCTTCAACGCCAGCCAGGACCGATCGCCCGAGTGCCAGATACTTGTCCATTGGAAGGCATTGCATACCGTAGACAACGACCATCTTCTCTGAGAGCGAGAATTGTGAATCCTGCACGATGTTGAGGGCCTGATCGAAGAACGGATCGGGAGCCGCGAACAGCTGCTTCATTTCAAAATTGTCGAGAAGCGTCTGATCCTCACGTTCTATGTTCCTGCACGCTACGGCAATTCGCCTCGCCGTAACGGAGAGATCGTTCGGACGCAGTTTCGGGACGGTCTGTGACTGCGCGCTGGGATCAGGACCTCCTGCGAGCAGAATCGTCATGAAGCATGCCGCAGCACTGACCTTCATTGTGATCCCACCCATCGCCATATTCGTGTCGTTTCGGCACGACCGTTCTCCCAGAAGAAGCCATCTTGCTCTACTCCCACACCCGCAGCGCCGACCGACTGGGAATGTGTCCCCCCCTTGACGACAACCGCTGTATGCCCGGATTCGCCCGCACGGCCATACGCGATCAAATCGCCTCCCATTGCCGGCCCCGTCACCTCTACCCATCCAGATCCGGACATCTTCCACGACCGCCCGCTTATTGGATCGACACCTCCATTTGCGAGGGCGTTTGCTGTGGGCGGAAAGCCGAACCTATTATGGGGAATGGGCGCCTTTGCTTCGCGCGCCACGACCGCGTTGAAAAGGTTGCATTTATTTGAGCCGGGACGGAACCTGTCGTCATATGCCGCAGCTTGGTCAAACTTGGACTCACCTTTGTGGGCCATGGCAGCGCGCACAATGCCACCGCGCCTATTCATAAGGTCAGAGCGTTTCCGTGCTCCCCAAGCTGCTCCTTGCGCCCTCTCCCGATCACCGTCGTACGAACCGCCCCCGTCCGCTGCAGCCCGCGTAGTCTCCCCGGACCCGTGCGCCCCCGGGGCCGAAGAGGCCTGGCTCAACGCGTTCACCCTAAAGCTGTAGCTGACGCCCGCCATCGCCGCTCCACTGACCGCTCCGACGAGCGCGTTCATCGCTATATCCTCGCCGCTACCTCCTGCTATCGCCGTCGTCATCGCACCGCCCAGTGCTCCGGAAATCGCTCCGCCCACAAGCTGCGCCCCCAGGTCCCCGCCCAATCCTTGCGCGGCGGCCCCCCCAATCCCCCCAAACGCCATTCCTGACATGAATCCTATCGCACCAGACATTAGCGCCTGGTCCACGGACGCGCCCGACGCCACGGCCACCATACCTTGCACACCAGCCGCCCAAAGGCCGAACGCCACGCAGCCCACTCCTGCCGAATACGCGCAGATCGCCGCGCCGCCCACTCCCAGTGCAATCCCTAATCCAGCGCGCGCGATGTCCCATCCGCTGATCGAGTACCCGGTGGGATCCGAGTAGCGCAGCGGATTGTTCAGAACGTAGCTGTAGCGGTTGTAGTTCTGTAAGTCCGCAGCGAACTGAATCGTTGGATCGGGTGACAGGAAACGACCCAACACGGGGTCGTAAACACGCCCGTTCATGTTCACCAAACCAACATTGGGAATCGTCTCGTGCCCCGTGAACTCGCGATGTCCAACCTGCTGGTCAAACGACGCCGGATTCGCCTCCGTACCATCGGGATTCCTTCGCGCCCCCCAGGCGTCGTACCCAAGAACGCCCGCCTTCGCCCCCCCCCATGCCGCATCAACCACCCGACCCACTTCGTCACTCATCGCCGTCACCGATCCCAGATGATCGAAGTGATAGTACTTCAGGGCGGGTGGCTCCGTGGACGCTCCGTTCTCCTTGATCGCCCTCACGGCGAAGGCGTTACCACCGTGCGCCCCGCCCGCATAGATGAACTGAACGTGCTCGACTTCACCGCCGGTCCCGCGCCTCGTGCGTTCGTACAGCGACTTCCCCGTCCCTCCCATGCCCACGTAGACCGTTTGAGCGGAAGCGTTCGCCGTCCCTCCCGTCACTTCTTGGACTACGCGATTGCCATCGGCACCGTAAATGAAATCAACAACCCCAGTGTCATTGCCTTGGGATGTCGCCGGGTGACTGTCGACGTGAATGACCTTGTTGCTCGCGTTGTACGTAATATTCCGATCCCGCCCGATGGTCATGTTCCCGTTGGCATCGTACGAGTACGCCTGATCGGTCCCGACCCTACAGACTGCGTGGGGCCCTCCCCCTGCGGCGCACCCCGAATACGTGTACGTCTTGCCGGCCTTCTCGGTCAGGTTGCCTAGCCGATCGTAGACGTACCATTGTGTGGTGGTATTGCCCCCCGCCTCGACTGTGGCGTAGTTCAGACGTTCCAGCCGGTCGTATCCGAAGTATTCGGCGGAATTCGCGACGTTGACCTTGTCCTGGCGGAGCCGCGTACGCAGGTTCCCGGCCTCGTCGTACCTATACGTCCAACTCTGAATCAGGTTGTTGTTGTCGGCGAACGCGGTGCTCGTCGAACCCTGCAGCCAACCCGTGGCTCGATTCCGCTCGGAAACCGTCCGCACCCCGCTCCCAGTCACCTCGGCAGTCACCTGACCTAGCGCGTTCATGCTGGATGCCACCCAGTACGTGTTGTTGGTTGTTGCGTCCGATACAAAATGAAGAAACCCAAGTCCCGTGTAGTTGTATTTGACGACCAGTCGTTCGCCCAAGACCGCTGGGTACCGAATGAGGTTCTGGCGGCCGAACGCGTCGTACTCAAAATACGAGCTGAATGTCGTCCCGTCCGTGCATTCGTCGGACTGCACCACAGCACCAAATTCATCATAGTTAAACCAGCGTCCCGTGCGTTTCCCATCGGTCAAGGTGGCGTCGCGAATATCGCAAGGCGGCCCCGTTAGGCGGGGGTCAGGGGCACCCACCATCGTCGCCAATTTCCCCTTCCCGGCTCCGGGTGCGACGTCGTAAATCCACTGCGAAACCGATTCGTTCGCCGTATCAGCCAACTCGGTCTTTCGGACCACCCGCCCCAGAACGTCGTACGCCATGGTGGTCTTGTTCCTCTTTGCGTCGGTCTGCGAAATCAAGTCCCCAAACCCGTTGTAGACGTAGGTCCATTCTCCGAGATCCGGGTCTCGCGACAGTCGCTTCCGCCCGCGCGCGTCGTATTCGATATGAATGGTGTTGGCGGTGGCCTCCAGCGAATCCTTCGTGTCGGTCAGATTGCCCTCGGCGTCAAACAGGAATTTCATCGCGCTGTCTGGAGCGTCGCCGTCCAACGCGACCTTGACCAAGGCCACCTTGCCTAAAACATTCTTCCTCTCGTAGCGCGCCCTCAGAATGCCGCTAACTCGATGCTCGGTGAGAATTCCCGATCCCTGGTAGGTGGTTTTCACGATGTCGGCGCCGACCGCAAGCGGGTCACCCCCTTGAATGGGTCCCAGGTTTCGATCCTCCTCCTTCACCCTCCCCAACCCGTCGTAGGTGATCGTGCTCGGATACAGCAGCGAGCTCTCGGAGGACAGCCGGGGTTTCAAGGTTCCAGATACCCGCCCGAAGGCATCGTACGTGGTCGTGGCCAGCGTGAAGCCGCCTTCGAAGCTTCGCCCCTGTGTCTGAATAACCCTATCCAGGGCATCGGTGTACACCCAAGTCTTGCCCGCACCAGGCGGGCTGGTGACGTTCACCACCTTGGCCAACGACGGAGACCCGGTGGCCAGGTAGCGATGGAACATCGTCGTTAGAGATGCGCCTGATCCGCAGCGGTCCACGTCGGAGGTCTTGGTTCCAAAATCGTCGTACGTGAAACAGGTGTGGACACCGTTCACGCTGGTCTTCTGGCGTAGCGTTCCGAACTCCGAAAAATAGGCACTGTATTCGGTCTGGGCCTCGGGATAGCCAACCCCTGTGACTGTCTTGACGGGAAAGCGACCCTTGCCGTACCAGAGCGAATTGACCAGGCCAATCCCAAGGGGAAAGTTGAAATCAGCGGGGTCGTAACTGACGGTTGTGGTGCGATGGGGTGGATCAGTGTTGACCACGGCCCCGGGGGCACAACTCGGGAATTCATTCGCGCAACTCGTCGTCGTAGTGACGTTTCCGAAGCGATCGTAAGCGTAAGCCGTATGCAGTTCGATCGGAGCGCGTGCCCCGGGCTCAACCTTCCTCACCCGGAGAGCGAGGGTGTTGACAACCGTCACTGGCGGATTGGCGCCAACCACCTCCGGCGGAACGGAGAACGCGTTGACATTGCCGTAGACAAAGGCCGTCGTATGAACCACCGGCATCGCACTTTCGCCACGCAGCCTGCGTGCGGTCACCGTCGACTCCGTCACCTTGCCCTGCCGCTCCTCCTCGCTCCCTGCCTGGCCGTACACATTCACCGTGTCGCGCTCATAGGTCTCTTCCGTCGAGTCCGAACTTTCGCTCTTGATCGTCGATTGCAGAACGTTTCCCCGAGCATCATAGCGAAATGTTGTGGTTGTATTGATGAACTCTGCCGGATTCAGCTCCACAGATGCGGACGTTCGAAGATAGGTCGTGTCTGTGACGGTGATCGGGAAGACAGCGATCGTCCCCACCCAAGGCCCGATCGCCGTCGAACCGGTAGGAGGGGTGCATGGCGAAGGCGGCAAGCGGTCGCAATAATCTGTCACCGTCTTCGTCAGCGGACCAGTCTCACTCTTCGTTACCGGGTCGAAGCTATTTCGTTCGACGGCCACCGTTCGGCCTGTATACGGATACGGTTGGGCAAACGTGGTCCTTGTTTCTATCCCAGACGGGCCCCTCTCGATGAATCTGCGGAATCCCTGCGACCCACGTCCCCCCGAGGACGACCGCATGTCCTCATAGCGATAGCTTGTTCTTGAGGTCGAGCCAGCACCATTGTCCACCGTAACAGAAGACGCAACCCGAAGCGGTGGTGTGGAATACATCTGCCGAGGCGAAAGATATCCCGAACTGACATACGTCGGAGACTCCGATCCGTTCGCGGTCTGCGCCGTGGCCGACGAGATTGTCAGATAAGCGACTACCGACTTGTTGGCCAGGCCGTTCGGGAAATGCGTAATTACCGGCGGCCGAAACCTATTGATCCAAGCCGACGTGTCCCCCGCCACGTCAACAACGCCGTCGCCGTTGAGATCGATGAACGTGTGACGCCGCTCCACGCCTGGGGTCAGGGGAACCGGATTCGTGCCGGCAGATTGCTGCCAACTCGAAGTCAGGCCATCCAGATCCTTGAACGTCGTACCAGTATTGAACAACACCTGTCCTTGGCCACTGGACGTTCCGCTCGGCCAGTGGTTCTGGATCACATCCGCCAAACCATCCGCGTTGATATCGGCTACGGAGACCGTCTGATTCCTGCTGTCGACACCCTGATTCTGCGGCGCCGAGAGATCAGCGAGTGCCTTCTGGTAGGGCAGCGTGAACGGCGTACTGAAACTCTGCGGCACGGGCAGCGGAACAGAAATGCCGGTAATAAAGCCAGCACCCGTGGCGAAAGAGACCCCGACCTTCAGCCCAGGAAGAACCCTATTGTCGTAGATGACCCCGTCGGGAATACCGTCGCCATCCAGGTCCCCCGAAGCCGTCGTTATTGGAGGTCCGTTGGAGATAGGATCGGCGGCAAATGTCCTAAAGACAAACGGATAACCCCACCCCGCACCCTGCGGAAAGGAAAGCCCCGTATTGATGGCCGCGCGGATAGTGTCGTCGGCGTCAGCGCCCCTCGCAACGAAATCGAGGAGGCCATCGCGATTGATGTCCCGAGGTTCCTGATTCCGAATCGGCCTGCCGAGTCCAGTGATGCCATACGGATCTGTTTTGTCTTCCCATCCAATCCCCGTATTCAGAGCGACGCGCAACCCGTCGTCGTCACCGGTTCCCATGCGAAAGATGTCCACCAGACCATCGCCATCCATGTCGGCTAGATTGTCCCCGGCCCCGAGAACGAAATTTCCCCAGCCCTGGGGAAGGGTGGCATATCCGGCGGGTGCGGCGATCCAGACACCGTCCGTCTTAAGTCTATTCAGAAACGCCACCGGAGGAAGGGGGTTGCAATACGGTTCACAAGGGCCAAAGGTCGGACACGTTAGACCGCAGGTAACCCTCGTTCCGCTGATGAGGTCTTGCAGACCGTCCCCGTCGAGGTCAGCCAGGACGGCATTGACCCTTCCGTTGGCGTGTACTAGTTCCTCCGGCAGTTTCCAACTGGCCGGCGTACACTCCCAGCGTTGTCCGTTGTTCCTCCACACACCGTGCGAGCACAACGGATCAGGCGACACGCCCTTTTTCGATTGAACGAAATCCAGCCGTCCGTCGCCGTCCAGGTCGACAAACTGAGTTCCGGGCAGGATCGGGTTCAGGTCTTCGTCGAAGGCAGGTGCGATGCTGGCAGGCAACGCATATTCAGGGGCTGGATCCCAACGGTAACCGCCACCGTCCCAATCGAACTCAAGCGCCTTTAGGCAGTTCGCGCCACCGGTGTATGGTCTGCAATAGTCCACTTTCTTCAAACGACTCGGAAGCATGTTCTCGTCTGGCTCCTCGTAGTTCAGGAGGTAGAAGCCACGTGACGTGGTGATTCTGGTGAGGCGATGCTTCATCGGAAGAGTTGAAGCACCGAACCGAACCTGTCTTACGTCAGGGCGTACGGTCGGGTCATAGGCCAGCGTGATCGTTTCGAATGGTTGCGTCTCGTCCTCGCCGGAGCCCGCCAAGTGCCCGGTGTACTTGATTTCCGTCAGCAGGAGGCCGCTATCGGAAAACGCGCCAAAGCCCTGGTTGTATCGAAGGTCGTAGAAGTTGCCCCAGGCATCAACGACCCGATCCAATGCCCAAATGGCCGTTACATTGCCGTCGCTGGGCGCTGGATCGGAACCAGTGTCGCTCGACTCGCTCGCGAGACTTGAGGGAAACCGAACTCGGGAAGCCGTCGTTGATCCATAGTAACGTCGTTCACCGGATTTTGTTCGCACAACGAAGGCCTTCGTCGTCGTACTAAAGGAAATATCCGTGTAATCTTGAGTTTCTGGCGTGTAATGACTCGTGTCGCTGGGAGGACCTTGTTGAAAGAAGAGTCTCTGGCCATCGAGGCACACCCCGTCATTGTCGTTGCGGTCAGGCCCCCCAGGGCCCGCGATAGCCCCCATGCTCAGTGATCTGGAGTACCCATCCTGCGCCCGCGTCTTCGGACATCGGTGAATCGCAGATTGCCCGGTCAGGTTCCATCCTTGGCCGACGATCGAGTTTCGGCCTTGGCTGCTGTAAACAAGGTTCAAATCCGGCGCCATGCCGGCAATACCAGGTGGGATGGAAATCGGCACGGTGTAGGTCGCTGCACCGGATGGACCAACACCTAGGGTGCCCGTCAATGCTCCGTTGAAGCTTGCCGGAAAGACGGGATCGCCCTCCGCCAACTGCGGCTCCTGGGGCGGCGTCACGTACGGGCCCAGATCGGGTTGGATCACCACGGTCGAGCCGTCGATGGTCACCCCGTATCCCCCGTTCACTCCGATGGGAACGTGGGCGAGGGGAGTCATCGTGGACGGCGTTATCGTGATCGACTTCGGCTTGCCCGCCACGGTCCAAGACAGCGTCTCCCCGACCACACCCTTCGGCAGGAATGATCCCGCGTGAGTGCCGGGAACGAACCGTAACGGCGGCGCCGGATTGGGATTCGCAACCGCCGGACCATTGTTGCGGGTGAAGGAGTTGGCACCAACTCCGGGAAGAATCTGCACCTCCGTCGTACCTGTGTTGCGATAGCCGAACACCGCGACGTAGTTGCCGCCCCCAACATCGACGATTCCGTCCACCTGCGGGAACACGTTCGCCCACAGCGGATCTCCTGGGTTCACCACCCAGTCCGGCAACGTCATCTTGTACGCGCGGCTCTGCGGATCCCCCGCCACGGTCATCGATCCCACGATCTCGTGGTTGGCGTTGATCCCCGTCGCGCTTTGC
>JANOJB010000025.1:0-27153 GCA_031407985.1 Pseudomonadota bacterium
TCGATCACCGGCTCGAAATGGTCGAGGAATCGCAGCACCTTGTCGCGCCAAGCATCCGTCATGTCCCAACCGACGCCGCCGACGCGATGATAGTTGTAGGTCAGTCGCGCCCCGCAGAGCTCCTCCATCAAGTCGTTGATGTACTCGCGTTCGCGCAGCGCATAGGGAAACGGCGTCACCGCGCCCAGATCCATGGACATGGCGCCCAGCGCGATGCAGTGGGACGAGATCCGATTCAGCTCGTCGCTGATCACGCGGAGGTAGTGCGCCCGCGGCGGCACGTCCAGTTGCCCCAGCTTCTCGACCGCCGTCGCCCAGACGTGGTTCGCGGTCATGGCGCAGACATAATCGACACGATCGGTGTAGGGCATGAACCCTTCGTAGGTGCACTTCTCGGCGATGTGTTCGATGGCCCGGTGCAGGTACCCGATGTCCGGCTCGGCGCTGAACATGATCTCGCCGTCGGTGCGAACGATGAACCGAATCACGCCGTGGGTCGACGGGTGCTGCGGCCCCAGGTTCAGCGTCATTTCGTCGCCCGTTTCGGTGGCGAAGACCAATTCGCTCACGACGCGCTCTCCGGCTTGTCCGGGGGGGGCGCGGGCGCCGGGGGGCTTGCCGGCGCACTCGCTCCTTGGCCCGCGATGTCGGCCCGCGCGACGTGTGCGCGATCGTACGTCACCAGCAGGTCCATCGGCGAGAGTCGCGACGTCGGCATGCCGCGGTACGATTTCGCCTCGTGAAAATCCTTCCGCATCGGGTGACCGACCCAATCGTCGGGCATCAGGATGCGCCGCAGGTCGGGGTGCCCCTCGAACACCACGCCAAGAAGGTCGTACTGCTCGCGTTCCAGCCAGTTCGCCGTCGGCCAGATCGCCGCGACCGACGGCAACCGCGGCGTCGCGCGAGGCACCTCGACCTTCACGCAGGCCGCGTGCCTGTGGGGGTACGAAAACAGGTGGTACACGATTTCCATCACGTCACGCTTGATCCAGTCGACGGCGGTCAGGTTCTGCAGAAAATCGAACCGCAATTCGGGAAGGTCGCGCAGGCCACGCATCACGTCGACGATGCCTTCGGGCCGCGCCCGAAAGCAGGGATCGCGCGGGCCTTCCTTCGCATCCTTCGCGACCGCTTCCTTAAAATCGAAGACCGCGTCGCCAAACGCCACGGTCACGCGGTCGAAAATCGCGCGCGCTTCCATCGCACTCACCGCTTCAGCGTACGCAGCCAATCGAGATCGCCCCGCCGCCAGACATAGGCCAGTCCCAGTGCCAACACCGCTATGAACAACCCGATCTCGACGAACGCGACCGCGCCGTCACCGCGAGCCACCCAGCGTCGAAACACAGTGGCGACCGGATACGTGAACGCAACCTCGACATCGAAGATCAGGAACACCAGCGCGACGACATAGAACCGCGGGTTGAAATTGAACCACCCCGATCCCACCGCGTGCTCGCCGCAGTCGTACGCCGCCCCCTTGGCGAAGCTGGGCGCCGACGGGCGCATCAACTTCCCGATGGTCAGCGTCACCAGCAGAAACGCTGCCGCCAGAACGACGAAGATCAGAATATTGGCGAACTCGATCGGCACGGCGAAGGGCGCAGCTTATCAGACGGTGCCGGTTGATCATGGTGTCCTTCTCGGCGCGGCCGGGTTCAGCACGACGACAACCGGGCGGCCGGTCTTGGCCGTCGCTAAGATCGGTTGTCGCCGCGTGTTTGCCGCGCGGCGCGCGACACGTCTTCCAGCGTCTCTTCCTCGCGGCGCTGGGCAATCGTGCGTTGGCCCAACTGGAACTTCGCCTCGTGTTTGTCGAAGGCCTCGCGGGCCTGCCGCGCCGCCAGGTGAAGGTCGCGTGCGGTGGCTTCCGCTGCGCGCGCCTCCGCAAGTCGTCCCGATCGGAACGCCGCCAGCTCGGCCCTGGCGCGGGTGAACTCATCCCGCCTCCGCGCCACGAATCGAGATCGTTCGCCGGCTGCGGCGCCCGATACCGTCGCGTCGGGGCCACCGGCGCTCCCCGCGCGGGCGTTTTCCCAGAGCGCACGCGCCGCGGAAGTCTCACCCGCCAGACGGGTTTCCTCGGCCTCCGCGGCCGCGCGCTCGCGCGTCGCGTCAGCAGCGTGCGCCGCAGCCGCTTCCTCCTCGCGCCGCCGCAGCTCCAGCACGGACTTCAAGCGATAGACCGACATTGAATCTTGCCCCGCCGGGGGGCATCCTAGCCGGTCTTTCGATGCAGGCCACCCCCCAAGAGACCCAAGCCCGGCGTTATCGCATCGAGAAGTACCTCACCGAAGGCGGGATGGGGGCCATCTACATCGGCAAGAAGCTGGGGCCGGGGGGATTCGCCAAGGAGGTGGTCCTCAAGCAGTTGCTGCCCGAGTACACGTCGCGGCCCGAGTTTCGCGACCTGTTCTTCCGCGAGGCCAAGATATCGGCGACCCTGGACCACGCGAACATCGTCCACACTTTTGATCTGGTCGAATCCGACCAGTCCCTGTTCATCGTGATGGAATACGTGCGCGGCGCGGATTTGCGGACCATCATCCGCCGCGCCCGCCAGCGCAAGCGCGAGCTGTCGCCTGCCGCCGCCATTCACATAGCCCTCGAGATCCTGGCGGGACTCAGCTACGCACACGCGCGTCGCGACGCGACCGGAAAATCCCTGGACATCATTCACCGCGACGTGTCCCCGTCGAACATCATTTGCTCGGTGCAAGGCACGGCCAAGCTGTCCGACTTCGGAATCGCCAAGGCGTCCACTTATTCGTCGGTGTTCTATCGGGTGCGGGGCAAGGTCGGCTACATGTCACCCGAGCAGGCGCGCAGCCAATCCATCGATCACCGGTGCGATCTGTACTCGCTGTCGGTGTGCCTGTACGAATCCCTCAGCGGCGAGCGCTTGTTCGTGGGCGATCTGAACACGCCAGCGGACGAAATCTACGGAATCTCCATCTTGCCGGTTTCGCAGAAGCGTAAGGGTCTGCCCAAGCTCCTTGATGACGTGTTGGCGCGCGCGCTGGCGCCAAATGTCGATGATCGCTATCAAAACGCCGCCGAACTTGGTGAAGCCCTGCGCAAGGTCGCCCACCGCAGCAGGCTGACGTTCTCGGCGCCTGAACTGGCCGCGCATCTGCGCGACATCTTGGGCGATGATCCCGAGCGATGGTTACGCGACGAGCCGCAGTCCGCCTCAACGGACCCGCAGGTGCCTGCCGGCGCCAGTTCCGACCTGGTTGGAACCGAGGCTTCCTCGATCGGGATCGTAAATGACATCCCCCAGGACGAAGCGCCTCCCTCCGTGCTAAGTCCTAATGGCGTGGGTAGTACCAAGGACTTCGATCTCGACTCGATGTTGGACGACGAGGAGACCCGTCCCGGTGGTGAGGGGCGCGGGATTTCCTTTCCGCCGTCGTCGTCAAGCGCCAGCGTTGGCGATGGCCGCGTCCAGCAGCCACCCACCCCGCCTCCGGTCTGGACGCGGACCTCGTCGCCTTTCCCTTTGGCGACGCCGAAGCCGATTCCCACGGCACCGCCTCCGCTGCTTCAGCGCCTGGGGTATTCGCCGTCTGGCCAGCCCGCGCCTCCCCCCGCTCCCTTGTTCCCCGCGGGCCGATCCCTGCCGCGTGCCACACAAAAAGCACCCGCGATTCCGCCACCATTTTCGGCCCCCGCGCGCGCGCCGGCTCCGCCGCCGCCGCCATTCCCCGGCGGCGGGTTACCTCACAACGAGATTGAGGACGCCACCCCGCCACCACCCGTGAACGTCGCGCCCACGCCTTTGCCCCAGCCACGAAGCTTCGATATCGAGGATGTTTTGACGCCGCCTCCCGGCCGGGCTTTTGGCGGGGATTCCTGGCCGTCGCCGTCGTCAGCCCCCTTCCGTCCGTTGCCACCGGCGCCCTACCCGTCACCGTCGGCGGATCCCGAGCCGCTGGTTCTCAACCAGCCCCAGACCATCGACTTCAGGGACGCGGTCTCGGCGCTGCTTCCCGAAAAGAAGGGTGGTCCCCCGGGCTGGTTGGCGATGGCGCTGATCCTGATGGCGATGGTCGGCGGAGCTGCGTTGGCGCACCGGGCAACACAAGCCGACATCGCGGCGCTGACGATGCGTTCCGCGGCGGACGGGAAGACCATCGGTGATCTTCCCATGGTGCCACCCAGCAAACGGGCCCCGTCCGTTGTGGATACATCGCCGTCCCCGCCCCGCGCAGTGCCGGAAACCGCCGAATCGCCGACCGGTGTTCCGGCACCTCGGGCCAGGACCCCGCTTGATGGTGAAGTCGAGCCGCTTCTGGAAAAACCAGACCCAGCCCCCGAGGTCAAGGCCGTGGCATCACCGCCCAACCCGGCGGCCAAGCCACGTGCGTCAAAAGTGAGCGCGAAACGTCGCGTGGCCAAACCCGTCAAGCCCCGCGGCAAGCGCTGACGCTCCGCTGGGCCGGTGCTTCCGCGGCAACCGGGCGGTGTCTGTCGGAGGTCGTGGTAGCCTTTCGGTAGGAGGAGAAAGGCGAACGATGAGGGTTGTCGACGAGCTTCTGGCTCGTGCCCGGAATATCGGTCGTGTCGTCGGCGACGGGGTCGTCGATTCTGGGCAGGCGTTGCTTTATGTGCGGCAGCTCCTGAGGGGAAACTGGGCGGCCCCTTCGGTCACGCGAAGCCCGGCCCCGGAACCCGCGGCGGCAAGCGCTGGCGCGACCAGGGCGGCGGCGGTGTCGGGCAGACAGGCCCACGCGGCGTTGGGGACAATGCCGGCTGAATCGATGCCTTTGGCTCCCCCTGTGCTGCTGATCCACGGATATTTGGCGACCCGCGGCTCTGTCCACCTTCTGGAAGAGCGTTTGACGAATCAGGGGCGGGTCGTGATGACCTACCGGTTTGGCCCTATTCACATGGGCGACATCCGGGAGTCCGCCGGATACATCGCTCGCAAGGTCGAGTCGCTGGCATCGCAGATTGGGGTCGACAAGGTGGACGTCGTGGCGCATTCGATGGGCGGACTGGTGGCGCTCGACTATCTGAAACGGCTGGGTGGCGAGCGGAGGATCCGACGCCTGGTTTTGCTTGGCACGCCGATTTCAGGGACCTGGTCCGCTTTGTTGGGCATCGCCACGGCGCCCCTTGGCCGCGCCAGCCTGCAATTGCTGCCGGGCAGCGCGTTTCTGCGCGAGCTGGCCGAACGACCGATCCCACCGGGGCCCGAAGTGGTCACGATCGCCGCCGAACGCGACTGGTTGGCACCCCCAAGGACGACGATTCTCGCCGGTGCCAGGCACCTGGTCGTTCCGACCGGACACTCGGGTCTGTTGGTCGACGAAAACGTCGCCCGGACCGTGTCCGAGATTCTGGAGGCCCCCCAGGTCGCGCCCGCTTTCAACAATGACGTGGGCGGATTGTTTGACGGACCCCATCACGAAAATTAGAATCATCAAGTTTTGAGCACATTTAGGCCGCGAGACGTGATGGGCAGCAGCCCTTCCGGCGAAGCCGCGCAATGGGCGCTGCGCTTCATCTCGGGCAAATATCAGGGAGGAGAATTTCCCTTGCGGCCGCACCGCGAGATCGTGATCGGGCGATCGTCGGAGCTGGACATGGTGCTGGTCGAGGACATGGTCTCGCGCAAACATGCCAAGATCGTCACCGCCGACAGCATCGTGACCATTCAGGACCTGGGATCGACAAACGGGACCTTCGTCAACGGCGAGAAGGTACGGACCTCGGAGATCAAGGATGGTGATCGGATCCTGATTGGAACGTCAATCATCAAGCTGGTGGCGATGGCCGGCGAGCAGAGCGCGAGCCTGACCGAAAACGAGGCGCGATCTCGTTTGGCCGTCGCGGCGAACAAACGCCCGGCGACGAAGTCAATGTCGGGCAGCATCGAGGAGATCCCGCTACCGGATCTTCTGCAGCTTCTGTCCACCAGTCGTAAATCAGGCGTATTGGTGGTTCGATCCGACCTGGGCGTCGGAAAGATCTACCTGCGCAAGGGACAGATCTACTTCGCCAGCATCGACGACAGTTTCAACACCGGACCGCGCAAGGCGATGTACCGGATGCTTGGATGGGTGCAGGGGTTCTTCGATCTCGAACCACCGGATGATCGTGCGGTGCTGGAAGAACTACAGGATTCGACCGAGGGTCTGCTGATGGAAGGCATGCGTCAGCTGGACGAATACAACGTCCACGCGGGAAAGCTGCCGGCGCAGACAGCCACGTTGGCGGTGCCGCACCCCCTGGAAGCGAAGCTTCGCGATCTGGGACCAGAAGAGCTGGACGTGTTTCAGGTGGCGCTCGGCGCCGAGACCGTTCGCGCGCTTTTCGACGAGTGCAGCCACACCGATCTCACCATCGCCGAAAAACTGCGCATGCTGATCGAAAAGGGTTACCTGATCGCGACGGAGTAGCGGTTGCAACGTTGGGATCGCCTCGTAGCCGCAAACGCGACGCGCTGATGAGGGCCTGCCAACGGGGTGCAAACGCCGCGCGACCGCACGGTGATCCGTCCCGGTGTCGTCAAAGACGCAGAGTCAGTCCCTCGGCCGCGGCGCACAGTTCGAGAGTCGCGCCAGCCGCATGGATTTCAGCGTGCCCACGGGCGACCAAAGCGTCGACATCCGCGTCGGTGTAGTCCTGATCGTAGTGGAACAGGGCCAGGCGGCGCGCGCTCGCCTGAATCGCCGCGCCAACCGCTTCGGTGACCGACGCCAGGCCCCGCTGCGGGTAACGCACGCGGTCCTCCGGTGTGTACGTGCTGTCGTGAATCAGAAGATCCGCACGGTGGTACAGCGCCAACACCTCGGGCGACGGCCCCTGGGGTCCGTATCCAGCGTCGCTGGCATAAACAACCGCGTGCCCCGCTTCCTCGATCCGGAAGGCCATAGCGCCGGCGCGACCGTGGGGATTCGCCGCGGCTGTGATCCGGCAGCCCAGAACATCGAAGGGTACTCCCGCCGCCACCGCGGCGATGTCGATGCGCGCGCCCATGTTCTTCAGCGTCTGCACCGGGAAGTACTGGGGCGCCATTTGCCCCTCCAGGATTCCTTCCAGCAGGGCCGAGCTTTCGGCCGGGCCGTAGATCTTGAAAACGTTGCCGGCGATGTAAAGCGGACTGAAGAACGGAAAACCCTGGATGTGATCCCAGTGCGTGTGCGAAAGCAAAATCGCCGCTTCGCCGCCACCTCCGGCAAAGCGATCACCCGCGCCATTGCCCAGCAAGGCAAGACCCAGATTGCGGGCGCCCGTACCCAGGTCCAGAACCACCAGGGCGCCCGCGCTGGTACGTATCGATACACACGACGTGTTTCCGCCATATCGGACGGTTCCCGGACCAGGCGCTGGGATGGATCCCCGGACGCCCCAGAAGGTGATCTCCATCAGACCTTCCCCCGGCCGCGAAGTTCGATGTCCAACCCCTCGTACGCGGCCGAAACGTCCAGGGTCAGCCGGGATGCGCGGACCTTGATCCGAGTATCGTCGAGGATGGCGTCCACCTCGGCATCCGAGCGCTCGGGCGCGTGATGAAACAGCGCCAGCCGCCGCGCTCCCGCCTCGCGACAGACGTCCAGCGCGTCCGACGGGCGCGAATGCCCGTAATGCGGAATGCGGAGGTAATCGTCCGGCGTGAACATGGTGTCGTAGATGACCAGATCGGCCCCCTCGCACAGGCGCACCACGCCGTCGCGCATGGCCCGCAAGCGGACGCGGTCGACCTCAGGTAACGCCGTGCCCAAAGAGGGCGGCCGGGCAATGTACTGATTTTCGAACAGAATGTCCGAGAAGGGAGCCGTGTCCGAGACGTAGGCGACGGAAGCCCCATCTACGGACAGGCGGTAGGCGGTCGCGACGTAGGGATGATTGAGGCGGGTACAGGAGATCTCCACATCCGCGATCTCGAATTTTGCCGAATCGGCGAGTTCACGGAAGGAAATCTCCGCCTTGGCTTCCTCGATCGAGATGGGGAAGTAGGGATCGCCGGTCTGGGATGCGAAGACGGCTCGCAGATGGACGTCGTCGCGGCGGCGCGCGTACACGTAAAGGTGATTGCCCTTCTGATAAAGCGGCGAGAAGAACGGCAGACCCTGTATGTGGTCCCAGTGGGTGTGCGAAATCAGCAGATGCGCGGTGCCGGCGCCGCCCTCGAATTCCTCACGCATCAGTTCCTTGCCCAGGCGTCGAATGCCGGTGCCGGCATCGATGATGACGCGGGTTCCGGCGTCCGATCGGATCTCCACACACGAGGTATTGCCCCCGTACCTTTCCGTTTTGGAGCCCGGTACGGGCAAAGATCCGCGGACACCCCAGAAGCGAACCCTCATGCGATGGAGAACACGCGATGGTCCAGCCGGCGCCTCAGGCCTCGGCGCGAAAACATCGCGGTCAGCATAACACAGCTCGGCGCGCTAAGCCGCGCCAAGCCGTGCCAAGGACTGGCCCGCTGTTCGTCCCGCCACAGGCGCGGTTGGGGTCCATCCCGATCCTCCGGTCGCTGTGGTCGCGCCCGCAGTGCCCCTGCGAGAATGGGGTTTCGGTTTCGAAACTGGTCGTGTCACTGAAATCGGAAGCGAACCTCGAAACCCGCACCGCGCGTGCCCGTCCCCCGGCCAATGGCCTCGATCGTGCCGCCAACCTGAGTCAGCAGCGCCTTGGCCAGCGATACGCGCCAGCCGGTTTCCATGGGCCGCGCCGTGCCCGTTTGCGTGGCGTTGCTGGCCAGGACAATCGAAAGGGCGCCCCGCTGCGGATGAACGGATACCGTTATCTCAAAGGCGTGGGGCGTGCGCGCGTTGCCCCTCTCTTGATCCAGCCCACGGCCGAGTTCCGTAATCAGCGCCGCCAGGGCGCATTCAATGGCCACGCCGCGGTTGCGAAGGCCGGCTGGTCTTGGCTCCAGGCGAATCGCGACCCGCGACGACAGGCCGGTCGAGGCCAGGGTCTCCGCTCGCCGGAGCAGATCCCCCACATCGGAAATAGCCTGCGATCCGCGGCCCAGCGACGCATCCATCCAGGTCAACAGCGTCTGCAGGAATTCGGCACTGGACTCCATGTCATCCAGGCGATCCGCGAATTCGGAAGCCACCGCTCGCGGCAGCATGGCGGACAGCTGGTTGGTACCGGCCAAGAAGATCGTCAGATGGTTTCGAAACTCGCTCACCATGCCGATCCAGCCACCATCGGGTGAGCCCATGTCATGCCCGCCGTCCATAAGACGTTCCGGCGGTTTGGGCGCCATGGTGGATATCGGTCGGGACAACTCGTCGGGCACGGTACCGGGTCGAACTACAAGATTCATGCCTACAAGATTCACGTTGCGGGGGTTGCCACTCGCGCCGCCCAGGCCGATACGGTACAAACCCAAGCCCGTGCCTGGTGCCTCTCACAATCAAATCGGTCTTTACCGCGTTTCGCTGGCGGCGGTGGTGGCATTAGCCATCGCCCTTGGCACCGGCGGATGCGGCCGGAAGATCGGCGACGCCTGCACCACCAGCGCCGACTGCGATCCCACCACCGGATCTCGTACCTGCGATATGTCTCAGCCGGGGGGGTATTGCGTGATTGAGGGGTGCGACGCGCGCTCGTGCCCGGAAGACTCTTTCTGTGTTCGCTTGTTCCCCGAGCCCTTTCTGGATCCCATGCTGACCCAGGCGTGCGGTACCGACGCGGATTGTGATGCCGATGAGCTGTGTCTCAAGGATTCGGGCTTGTGCGTGCGCCGATCGCTGGAAAAACGAGTTTGTGTTCAGAGCTGCGGCGACAACGGTGACTGCCGCGGTGGCTACGAATGCCGATCGACCGGAGTCGGCGGAGCCGTCGCCCTGACGTTGACGCGCGACGAGACGCGCAAGTACTGCTCCCCGGCTGACAAGCCGTAGAGGTCACAGTCCGTCTTCCCAGTCCGGCGGCGCTGTCGGCGTGATCAGCAGAGGCACGCGGCCCGAACGAAGCGCCGGCCGCATCGGCGGCGACCGCCCTGTTCTGGTGCCGATTGCCGGATCGACCGCGTCGGTCTTGTACCCGATGATTTGAACCGGCGCGCCGACCTGCAGGACGAACTCGGCGGCCTCCACGGTCCCGGACGTCGCCAGCGACGGTCGGCGGCGGCCGATAAGCGCGTCGAGCGAACGGGGCAGATCGGGACGCTCGAACAGCGATCCGGGATACGAGGCCAGTTCCTTGGTCGGGGGGATCAGCAATCGCGCGTCGTCGACCTCGACCTTGATGCGCGTGCCGGCCGCGTCGACGACGTCGAAGTCGATGGCCGATTCGTGGACAAACCGGCGCCGTTCCCACTGAAACACCATGCGCCGGTAGACGCCCGGAATGTCGTGCAGGAACGAAGACAGCGTCTCCCGCGGCGCCGCCACGTGTCCCGCTACGTGCGCAAGCTGGCCCTCGTCCAGCGTCCCCACGCGCACCAAATCCAGCCGCCCGCGCGCGAGCCGGTCGAGTCGCCGCAACATGAACGCGCGTCCGAGTCGCCCGCCGGCGTAGATGCCCGCGGCGCCCGTCAGCGCCGCCAGGTGGACCAGCAGCCCCGCCGACGCGATCGTCAGCGCGCCCGCCGCCGCCAGGCTGCCCGCCCACGACGCGCCCGCGACCGACCAGCGCCCCAGCTTCAACTCGCGCGGCAGCCAGTCGAGGTCTTGCCCCATCGGGTGGGTGCGCTCCATCGCGGACACAAGCCTATGCTGCCCCAAGCCGTGGACGACGGACAACTACAGCCGGCCGGCGCGCAGGAGGTGCGCACCGCGGACGGAAAGCCCGCGCGCGGGGTATCGTAGGCGTCCTCGTGCCGTCGTCGACCGGACTTCCCGACATCACCATCGTGGGCGCCGGATTGTTGGCCACACGGCAGCTCGGCGGCGCGGCGGACGACGTGCTGCGCGCGGCCCGCGTGGTGTTCTGTTCAACCACCAATACGGGCATCGCCGAACACGTGCGCGCGCTGAATGCGACCGCAGCGATCCATTTTTCCGAGCACGACGAATATGCGGTTGGCATGTATCGGCCCGACATGTACAAGCGCATGGCCCACGCCGTGGTCGTCGCCGCGCGGGGCGGTCCGGGCGTGGTCATGCTGGCGCCGGGCAGTGCGGTGGTCGTCGATGCCGTGACGCAACACGTACTGGACCTGGCGCAGGACACGGGATTGGGAGTCCGGATCCTGCCCGGCATCTCGTCGATCGAATCGGTGCTGGCCGAGGTCGGCTACGACGTGTCGGGCGGGCTGGCGGTTGTGCTGGCACAGCGGCTGGTGCTGCATCGTCTGGAGCTTGACCCGTCGATCGCGACCATCGTTCTACAGCCCGCCTATTTCGACACCCTGTTCTTCGCCGGTGCCCCGCGATCGCGCGCCGGGCGGTTCGATGCCCTGGAGCAGCAACTGGCCCGCACGTTCACCGGCGATGCGCCCATAGCCCTGGTGATCACACCCACCGAGGTGATCACACCCACCGAGGTGAATACGACCGCCAGCGTGTTTTGGTGTCGGCTGGGCGCGCTGGGACGCTTGCATGGCGTGCTGTCACCCCGGCACACGTTGTTCGTGCCACCTGAGCGGCCGCCGGCCTGCGACGAAACGTTCGCGGCCCGCATCGCGTCCTGGGACGAGTGCCTGGCGCAGATCGCCGTCGACGATCGCGGAGCGGTCAGGCAGATGGCACGGCGGGACGTTCAGGGCCGATCGATCGACGCGCCACCCGATCTGCAACGGGAATCGGCCGAACTGGCCGACAAGTGGCGGGCGCGACGTCGGTAATTCGTCAGCCCCGGATACCGTCCGGGTAGGCGTCCAAACTGGCGTCGTCACCCGCGTCGGTGCCCGCGTCTGTTCCCGCGTCCGGCGCCGCCAGGACGTCCATGGAAGATGTGTCCATCGTTCCGGTGTCCTTCGGAGTGCTGTCCGTGGCAGCGGTGTCCATCGCCATCGTCATGTCCACCGCGGTGTCCGCCTTGTCGGGCGACTCGGATGCGTCCATGTGCGACGCCGCATCCGCCGTCGGTTTGGCGGTCCCGCATCCCAGCCCCGGTGCCGCGGCCACAGCGCCTGCGACGACGAAGTTCATCGCGTGGCGAGCGCGGGACCTCTTCGTTTTTCTTTCGCTATTGTTGTAAGGCATATCTGCCACGGTACGCTCGTGCTGCCGCTGGTGCAATCCGATGAATCCGCCTCGTTCGACGTCGGTCGTTCATTTCGGTACGGGAACCTTGGAGGTACCCGGCGCTGTGCGTCGCAAGAGCATTGCGGGCGTGCTCAAGATCGCGGCGGAAGGCACGCTGCGTGCCCTTGTGGTCGACGCCCGCACCGCCGACGACTCCTTTCGCGGGCAGGCGTTGCTCCGCGCGCTTTACGACGACCCCCGCCGCCCCATCCCTGTCCCGCACACCAGCAGGGTGTTGGCGCTGATCGCCAACGGCGACGTTCAGGGTGCCTTCGCGCTGGGACGCTACGGCATCGCCGCCGTGCTGGAGCAACAGGCGGTCGCCGAACTAGGCGCGGCGCTGGCGCGCATCACCGCGACGCCCATTCACCCAGCGCCACTGACAACACCCGTCGTCGCACCGCCGCGCTCGACACACCTCGGACCGCGGGCCGAGGACCAGCTGCCCACGGTGACCATCGGCTACCAGCACGCGCCCGAAACGCTGGCGGCTCTCGCTCGCTATGTGCGCGTGTTGCGCGAGCACGCCGGCGTCAGCACCGTGTTCGCGGATGTCGCGTTGTTGATCGAGGTGATGGTCGCCGAGGGGTTGACGTGCCAGACCAACCTCGCCGCCAAGGCAGGCGCCACGCACACCGGACAATTCATCGGGTCGTTCGCGTTCTACCGCGAACTTCGCCGCACCCGCTACGGGCGCATCCCCGATCACCCCACGGGGGCCATCGCGATGGACGTCTTCGTTGCCGTCGACGAAGTTCTTCACGAGCTACTGCACCTGTTGTTCCTTGCCAACCAGTTGCGCGCGGGCCTTACGCCGCGGAGCACACTGCTGGCCGAGGAGCTGAGCCTGACCTGGTGGCAAGCGGTGGTGCACAACCGTGTTTTCCCCGATTGGCTGTTCGCGCCCGACATCCTTGAGATCAATGACGACTTCATGCTGTCGGAACCGAATCAGGAGAGCCGCAAGTTCTGGCACACGGGGACCGTGTTCAACCAATACGCGGGCTACCCATGGGTGGGCTACGTGCTGGCACGCTTGCCGGAGCGCATGAGCTATATCGGTCAGCGCCCGGACCTGGCCCAGGTGATCGACGCATTTTCGACCCGGCCCGAAGCGGCGTTTCTGCTGCCCAGCGCCGCCGAGCGACTGACGATCCCGGTCGATTTCACGGACTACCCTCCGGTTCCGCCCACTATGCGCATCTCGCGAGCCGGTCGAGGCATAGCGACATGAACGCGCGTTCGCGACGTCCGCCGGCGTAGCGCGGTAGCCAGTCGCGGTCTTGCCCAAGCGGGTGGGTGCGATCCATCGCGGACACAGGTGTATGCTGCCCAAGCCGTGGACGACGGACAGATACAGACGGCTGGCGCGCTGGTGGGACCATCGGTCGGAGCGCTGGTGGGACCATCGACGCTGGCGCTGGAGGCGCGGTTCGCGGACTTCCAGCGTTTGACGGTCCGGCAGCGCAAGCGTTGGCTCGAGCTTCTTCTCGCCTTCGAGATGAAGAACGCGTACGACGTTTACGACGATCGACAGATGCCGGTGTTTCGCGTCCGGGAGCACGGTAGCGGATTCCTGTCGTTCTTGAAGCGAATTTTTCTGGGACCGTTCCGTCCGTTTCGGGCGCAGGTGACAGACCTTGGCACTGAAGCACCGCTGATGGCGTTGCGGCGTCCGTTTCGGTTCTTCTTCCACCGCCTGGAGGTGCGCACCGCGGACGGAGAGTACCTGGGCGCGATCCAGCGACGCTGGAGCTGGCTGCGGCGGATCTACGTCGTCGAGGACGAATCCGGCGTCGTCGTCGCCGACATCTTCGGTCCCATCCTGCGGCCGTGGACGTTCGAGGTGCGGATCGACGGGACCGTGCGCGCCGTGATTCGAAAACGCTGGAGCGGCTTACTGAAGGAGGCGTTTACCGACGCCGACAACTTCGGCGTCGAGATCGGTGCGTTGCCGACCACGCGCCTCAAGACGCTGATCTTCGCGGCGACGGTCTTGATCGACGTCGTCCACTTCGAACGTTCTAAACGCTGATAAGCGGACAGGCAGGTACGGCGGTACCGCCACGGCGCAAAAAGGGCCATCCGCGCTGTCCGCGCTTCGATGCTCACCCCAGGCCGACCTCAGACCAGCGGCCGGCACGCAGACAGCTTCCTCCTAGCGGCACCGGGTCCATACATTCTCCGCGCCGTTGGCCTCCTCGATGACGCGCAGGGTGTCTCCAGTGAGCCGGAGGATGTAGGCGTCGCCGACATGTTCTTGCGGAGCTATCACCAGGGTCCGGAGGGTGCCGGCCGTATTGGAGAGGACGCGATGAACGAAGCGAGTAGGGCGGGTGGTGAACACGAGGCGCTGACCCTCGTAGGTTACGTGGGGCCCCTCGGCACATTTCTGGCCTGGCCACGTCCAGGCGCCGACGATCCTCTGTTCCGATGCGGAGGTTGCTTCAACCGGGGGTGGGGCGGGGCGCTGCGGATCCGGCACCAGCTCTGCGGACCGCGCCTCGGATGGTTGGGGCTGTTCCGCCCCGCCGAGGACTCCCAGGTGACGCAACCCCGCGAGGAGGCCCACGATCGCGGTGATGAGCGCTCCGATCGCGGTCAGCGTCCCGATCACACCTCCTCCCCGCGATCGTGGCTCCTCCGCTCCTGTCTCGACGTCCTCCGTTTCCATCTCGTTATCTCCCAACCAGTCGTCTACGTCTGGGGCGCTTCGGGACGCTCGGGCGCTTCGGGCGCTTCGGGCGCTTCGGGTCGTTCGGGCGCTTCGGGCCGCTCGGGTGATTGGGGCGCTTCGGGCGCTTCGGGTCGTTCGGGCGCTTCGGGCCGCTCGGGTGATTGGGGCGCTTCGGGCGCTTCGGGTCGTTCGGGTGTTTCCATCGCAGTGTCTCCTTGGTGGTCGAGCGCGCGGCGTTACGGAGCTGTGGTGCAGACGCGGGTACACGTCATCGATGCGCGGGTTCCACCCGCCGTCGTGCATGCGGGAACGGAGCCGCCGCCGCACCAGTTCCACGTGGCCTCCAGGCTGGTGTCGCTGGTCGTTGCCAGCTTGCCGTTGACATTGACCCAGCTCAGATTGTCGGCCGCCGCCGTCCATGTGCCGTCGCACTCCATGCAACCAGCGCCCGCCTGGCCGCCCGAGTTCGAGGCCTGGAAGTAGCCGTTGTGGCCGTTGCCGAAGTCGAGGAGGCTGACGACGCCGTTGACTTGGCAGCGCCATTTTCCTTCGTACGCGGCGAAGCAAGGACGCGCCGCCGACATCCGGCATTGATTCCCCACGGTGTTCATACGATCGGGCAGAGGCGCCGGAGGCGGCCCTGCGCAGGCAGCCGCCTTGGTGACCTTGACCCGTCCCGGGACGTTGACCACCGCGCTGTACGAGTAGCGAACCGTCCCCCCTTGCGAGATCGTGCCGTTGACGGAGATTTGGAAGGGACCGTCGCACTTGCGGGCACAGACGACCGGAAAAGTCCGCCCGGAACCCTGCGCGACAACCTCGTTCGCCTTTGCCTTGACGGTCATGCCCTTGAACGCCGACTCGAATCGAACGGGAATCGCCGGGGTCAATGAGGCCGCCGCCCCGGGTTGCCATATGACCGTCAGGTAGACGCTGTCCGAGGCATCTCGGGCGGCCGTGGCGTAGAGACCGGGATTCGGCGTGCCGAGGGCGCATTTCGTAAAGGCGTCTACGAGATCCTTGCTGACGGTGGCGGTCTTCTTCTGGGTCGCAATGGCTTTGGACTCCTGTTCGGCTCGCGTCGACGACTTGTTCCAGGTGGAGGATTTGCTCTGGAATTTCGACTGGAAGTCTTCCTTCTTCATTTTCTTCAGAGTGGCGACGTCAACCCCGAGCTGTGCCGCGATCAGGCCATAGTCGAACGACGCGTCCACCGATACGTTCGTCTGGTTGCTCTCCTCAACCTTTTTCTCCAGGGTCTCCCAGGCCGTCTCGGCCGTGCTCTCGAAGAAATCATCGGTGGTTCGAAGAGACTTCGCCTCCTTGCTAGTGCCACGTTCGTCGAGTGTGTCCTGAATGCCGTACTTGAGCAGTTGATTGCAGTTGGCCGTCTGCGCGTGTGCCGCTCCGCTACTTGCGGAGAGGCACAGCATGATGACGATTGCGATGACAAGGGACCTCTTTCGAGGTTTCTGCGCGAGGGTGATCATGAAATCCTCCGTGTGGTAGTCCTCGAACGAATAGTTCAGAGCCACTGGCGGCCACAGCTCACGGCGATCTCCATCGCCGCTCCCAACCCGACGCCCAAGAGGGCGACGGCAACGACCTCGGCGGCTGCGACGCCCAAACCGGCCAGCGCCACACCCAAAGCGGCGGCTCCGAAGTCGGCGGCGGCAAGCACTGCTTGCTTCTCAACGGGGGTCAGACCACCCCAGGCGCGGAGCAGTGAGCGAATGGAGGTCTCACTGATGCCGGCGATCGCCTCGCCAAAGCGTTCGTTCTTGGAGCTGCAGCACTGTAGAAATTCGGAGAATGCCATTTGAAGAGCCTTTCGTTGGTTGTTTTCGACCACGGCGGAGGAGCAGGACCTTCCAGTTCGTCGCGGCTGAGGAGGTAGTGAACCGAGCGGCGGAATCGTTACCGACCGCGAGCGCACTTTCGTGTTGGGCGCGGCGCCGCTCAGCTGCTGAAGGCGGCTCGAGCGAGGATGATGCGCCGCGCGATGGGCTGTGGCACTATGGCCGCTGTGGACAGCGATCACGTTCTGTTGGAGCGGTGGCGCGCGGGTGATCAGCGCGCGGGGGAAGAGTTATTCCAGCGTCACTTCGCTGATGTCTTGCGATTCTTCGACAACAAGGCATGGGACAAGGCAGAAGACCTGACCCAGCAAACGTTCATGGAATGTGTCGGGTCGCGGGATCGTTTCCGCGGCGAGTCTAGTTTTCGTACCTATCTATTCGCGATCGCGTGGAACCAGCTGCGCCACCACTATCGGCGTGAGCTGAAGAACGACCACCTCGATTTCGAGGCGTCGTCGGTCAGCGAACTGGCCGGACAGCTGACCTCCCCCAGCCGAAAGGTGGACCGAGCCCAACGTGATCGTCAGATTCACCAGGCACTCCGGCGTCTGCCCTTGGCCGAGCAGACGTTGCTCGAATGCCACTATTGGCAGGACCTGGATGCCGCCGCGCTATCCGAGATTTTTGAAGTTTCGGCGGGGGCGATCCGGGTTCGCCTGCTGCGGGCGCGCAACGCCCTGCGCGCCGAACTGGACAGAATCGACCACTCGAGTCGCTCGGTGGGCGATGAGGCGAATGATCCGTTGACGATCTCCCTCAGCCAGCTTCAGGCAGCGGATCGGGGAGTGGAGACGTCCGAGTCGTAAAGCCGCTCTTCTCTGTAACGGATACGGCCCTCTCGGCACTAGCGGGAGTGTCAGGTGGCAGGTTTGTTCGTCGACTGGAGGCATTCATGGTCCCTGCGAATCGGTTGGTCCTTGTCGGTGTGGTGATTGGTTCGGTTTTTGTGTACCCGGTGGCAGCGCCCGTGTGGGCGGGGCTCTGCTTTCAGTGTGGCGGAAACTCCGCCACGGTCGGAGACGGCATTGTCTTTGACGAGTTGAGGCTCGGCGAGCCGGTCAAGCCCGAAGGCCCGGCGATCACCGAGGTGAGGTCGTTCACTCCGACGGGACCCACGAATGGCACGCCCGTCTCGCTCGAGGTGGAGGGAGATAGGCTGTCGGCGTTCACCATGGATGGCGCACATCAGAGCGTCCCAGTGACGGGGGTCGTCATGACGCTGAAGATGCGGGATGGGCGGGCCTACAAGGTCCAGCTCCAAAGCGAGCAGTTCGAGACCATGCGCTTCTGGGCCGCGCCTCAGGACCCTCTTGCCTCGTATCTCTTCAAGGTGATGAAGGTGAGCCGGAAGAAGAACGCCCACCCCGTCCCCGCAGGCAAGCCATATCCTGCCGACGACGGACCCGAGTGCTATGGACGACCCGAAGCAGAGTGCTTCGACGCCTTCCTGTGCACGCACAAGTTCCCTGAACCGGCGCTGAACGACCTCAAAGGGCAGGAGCACACGGCGCTGGTCTTCACGGGCGATCACTACGGCGCGAAGCACACGGTCAGCAAACAGGCGAAGGGGACGTTCAACCTCGCCTGCATCGGGACCGCCTCGGCCAAGATGCATCTGCTGCGGCACACGACGGCGGGCACGCCACCCGGTGGCAAGACCACCACGAGCCTGGAACAGCGGACGGCCATGCTGCGGGCCATGACCGCCGACTACTGTGGAAACGGGCGCCCATGGACGCAAGACGGAACGCCGTTGTGGTGGACAGACCAGGGGCAAACCTTCCCGCTGTCGATCCAACCCGGATTTCCCGCCAAGACGCCCAATCTCTTCTTCAACCAGCACATCGAGGCGGTCTGGGGCGGCAACGGAAAACTTCTTTGCCTGAACAACCCACGCCGCACTCCGGGGACCGTCGATCCCGAGACCTGCGAGGCGCCTGCCGTTTCGCGGGCCATGGTTACAAGTGGTGCCGCCGCCTGTCCGAGGATGGCGAGGCTTCCTCGCTGCAGTGATTTTCCTTGGTCGAACCAGGGCCCGAATCCTTGGGCCGAACCTCCCCTGCTGCCGGGGACAACGCCGCCTGGTAAGCGTTTGCCCGACGCTTACGTCGTCACGGTTAACGCGCCGGGGAAGGCGAACTATTGCAACAACCCCCGTCGCAAGTGATGTGCGGGCGTCGATGTTCAGTCACCGGCCGTCATCGACGCGCGTTTTTCGAGCTCGGCGATCTCTTCTTGCTGTCCACCCGCCTGCCGCAGCCAGGCGGCGGCTGAGCCAGCTAGCGTGGCGATGGTCGCCGGAGAGCCGTGCACGGAGAGCAGGACCGTGACGAGGTCGGCCCGGGCACGGCCGAGGCGGCGCTCGACATTGGCGGCCACCCTCTTGTTGGCGATCTGACCGAATCGTTCCAAGCTGGCGAGGAGCGCTCTCTTGGCCTCCTGCGGATGTCCCGACGCACTGAGCGCGCGACCAAGGCCGAGCTCGACCTCGGCTCTCTCGAAACGATCCCACCAGGGTTCATGGGCGCCCGGTGGCATCGCCTTCAACGCCGCCGCGAAGGCCCGAGCAGCCTCGGTCGCTTCTCCTTGCCAGAGGTGGAGATAGGCACCGACCAGTGGCGATGGCGCGGCACCAGTCATCAACTTGGTCCGCCGCAGAGCCGAGACGGCGCCCGCTCGGTCATTCAATTCTCTTCGGAGATAGGCGACCTCCATCCAGCATCGCTGTGCACCAAGCACGCCGTGCATTTCGAGGGCCGTGCACGTCGGCTCCAGAAGTGCGAGGGCCGTGGCGTACGGAGTCGCGCCCACACCGCGCAGCCAGCGGGCGTTGAGTGTCACCGGATGGTCGTCGCCCAGGAGTCGCGCGCTCTTTGCCGTCGCATCCGCCAGGATCTGGTCTCGGCGACGGGGATCATCCACCACCAATCCCAGGTTGATGTCCACGTTCAGAAGCTCGGCGGCCCCGGGTCCCGCCACCTTCTGTTCCTCGTGGGAGGCGCGTTCGAACGCCGTGCGAGCGCGGTCGCGCTTTTCCAGTGCCAGATAGACGCAGCCCACGTTGTTGTAGAGCAGAGCGCGGGCGAATGGCGAGGTCGACGGGTTGCGCGCCGCAGCTTCGACCAACTCGAGTCCGGACAAGGACTGCTCCCCACCCAGCGACGTCCCCTGAGACCAAGCCCGACGCGCCCACGCCTCGACAGCCACCGTGAAAAGACCGGTCTGGAAGGCGAGTGAGTAGGACTCGGTCAATGGGGGGATGGCAGCCGCCCGCTCGTCGGTGTTCAGCAAGGCGTGTCCGTGCACCAGCAATGCCTCCGACAACAGGGGGTTGTAGGAGAGCTCGCGCGCGGCGCTCACGATGGCTTCGACGGAAGGTCGCGCCTGACGGGATCTACCAGCGGCGATCTGAACCCGAGCCTCGTCGAGGCCGGACCTCAAGGCGGCGACCTTGGCTGCCACCGGCGAGGGAGGCGTGTCGGCATCCAGGAGAGCTGCCAAGTCATTGCAAGCCTCCGGGTTCGGCAAGGCGTGCGTGGCCAGGGCCAAGTCCGCGATGTTCTCGCTGCGCGCACTGCGGACGATCTGCGCGACCGATCGCAGGGCGGAGCGCCCTCGCTCCAGGCAAGCCATCCGGCGATCGCCGAGCTCCTGTGACTGAACGCCGCTGGTGCTCGCCGAGCAAGCCTCTCGATAGGTGGCCGCCCAGCGTCGCGCGTGATCGGTGAGATCACCCTGCAGGAGCGGCCGCAAGGAAGCGCCATAGGGGCTGACCGCCGCGACGCGCGCGAGAGCGGTGTCGCGGCCCTCGTCACCCCACGCCATTTCCAGCTGCCCTTCGCCTGATCCACACGCCTGATCCCGCGCCTTTAGGGTCGCCCGACCGCCGACGAAGGTCAGGATACCGGCCACCACCAACGCGGCGGCGACAATCCGCTGACGACGGGTCACCGCCGGATCTCGGGCCAAGGAGCTCAGTAGATGGGCCATGGAGGCGAATCGGTCGGCGGGCGCGGCTGCTCGGCCTCGGTCGATCACGGACTGCAACCAGCGGGGGATCACCGGGGATCCATTGCGCTCGCTCTTCTCCAGCAGTCCCTCCTGAAGAGCGGTGCAGAAGCCATACTGGTCGACGGCGGCGGTGATGGGGCCACCTGCAATCTGCTCAGGTGCCATGTAGCCGGGTGTGCCGGCGCCGCGGTGGGCGAGCTGCCTTTCGGGTCCAGGTGGTTCGACTTCACAGGCGAGTCCGAAGTCCACCACGCGCACGCGGCCATCGACCCCCACGATGGCGTTGTCGGGTTTGAAGTCGCGATGAATCAGCGCCGCGGCGTGAGCAGCGGCCAGCGCCTGGCCCGCCTGGGAGTAGGCCTTCACGATCTCGCGCTGCGACCGGCCCTTGGCCCACCGCTTCAGGGTCTGACCGAGGACCAGCTCCATCACGATGTAGAGGTGGTCCTCGGCGAAGCCGAAGTCGTAGATGGTCACCACGTTCGGGTGTGACAGCCGGGCCAGGGCCTTCGCTTCGGCGAGGGCGTCCCCGCCCTTCGCACCGGGGACGTGGACCAGCTTTACCGCGACCGGTCGTTCGAGCTGGGGATCATAGGCAGCGTAGATGATGCCCATTCCGCCGGCACCCAGACGATTCAGGAGCTGGAACCGTCCCACTCCGGTACCCATACCCGATCCGAAGAGTCCGGCGGCGATGCGCATGCGGGAGACCGCGAGACCCACTGGATCGCTTGGCCGGGCGGCGGCCAAGGTGTCACCCAAGCTGCTTGGCGGGTCGATCGTCGGCACGGAGCGATCCTGACACGACCCCGATCGCGCCGATAGGCGGAACGCCTCGACCGGCGACGTAACGAACGACGGTCGCCCGTCACTACCAGAAATGACGGCGCCGAGCGCCGCCCCGCCCGGCAGGTCGCCGGCGGCCACTCACGAAGAAAGGCGGACACCATGAATATCGATCAGCTGTTTGATGAGGTCGTCGGGACGCGAACGTCGCTGTCGAGGCTCGAGGTTGGACGGGCCGAAAGCATAGGGGTCGCTGGATTCGGCGTGGCCGGATTTACCGTGCGCGGCTTCGAATCCGACGGCAACGACGCGCTCGTGCACATCCGAGGCGTCCAGGCGGGCCTCAGCGTGCTCAAGCTGCTGAAGATCGACGGCGCCAGCGTCTCGTTTCAATGGGAGGTCCGGAGCGAGAACCTCAACGTTCTCTTCGGCCGACCCGGCAGGAACGACTTCGACCGGATGGTGGGACGCACGGCCTTCGTGCTGACCGACAGCCCCGCCGACGCCGCGAGCATCCGAGGCTTGTTTTTCTGGATCGATACGCCCGCCGCCGAGCTGATCTCCGTTCTGCTCGGGAACGGCGCCAAGGATGCGCGGGGGGTCCTCGACAACCTGCTGCGCCCCTCGGAATCATGGGCCGTCATCGAGCTGAAGGGCGCCGGTCTTCCGCCGGCAACACTCCTCCAAGGCGCATCGACGCAAGTCTAAAAAGAGAGCAAACATGAAACGTCCAGAGTTTCGCCCTGGCCGTGGTCATGTCGTCCCCCGCCCACCCCCCGCCCACACACACTCGCAACCGGAACATACGGCCGCCGACAAGGGGTCATGGCCCCATCGTTTCGGCGCATTCTTTCGGCTGTGCTGGCTACGTTCACCTGCGTCTTCCTCTCCTCGCATCAGGTCCAGGCGGGCGGAAGGAACCTTGATGGCGTCGTCAACCTGAATACGGCCCCGCTAGAATTGCTGTCGCTGTTGCCGGGCATCGGACCGGCAAAAGCGCGTGGGATCCTGAGCTATCGGGCCAAGCGCCCGTTTCGCACCGTCGACGAATTGGTGAGGGTCAAGGGCATTGGCCGCCGGATGGTTCGCGACATGCGATCGCATCTTGCGGTCGCGGGGCCGTCGACGGCGCAGGGCGTCCCGGGAACCCGAAACGTCGACGTTCCGCCGCCGGTACCCACGCCACCACCGCCGCGCCTGGCGTGTCGACCGACCGTTGTTGTTCCCGCGCGGCCCGCGGCTACGCGACTGACCCGGGCGGAATTGCGGCCGGTCCGGTCAGCGGCAAATCACTGCGCTCCACCTGCCTAGGCCTTGCCCAGGCAGCTCACGCGCCGTGATGGCCGTCTACAGTTCCCCGGCGCCGGAACCGGCGGAATCCTTCTTCTGGGCCTTCGCTTTCTTGCCGGCCTTCTTCTTGGCCGATTTGCCGGCCGATTTGCCGGTCGCTTTGCCGGCCGATTTGCCGGCCGCTTTCGCCGCCTTCCTCGCAGCTTTCTTGGCGGCCTTCTTCGCCGCCTTCACTTCAGCGGCTGTTGGTTTCACCACAGCGACCGGTGGCGGTGGCGGCGTGGGCGGGGCTGCCTCGACCGGTGGCGGAGGAGGAGGAGGAGGAGGAAGGGCCGGAAGGCTCACGGACTGCGCGAGGTCGACGGTGCGATCGAACCTGAGGGTCGTGCTGACCGAACGCGAGCCCGGACGCGACAGTTCCAGAATGTGATCATTCCGATCGCGTTGCACCTGGATCCGGGTCGGCGTCGGATCGGGAAACGCCCGGCCATCCAACGTGATGCTTGCTCCCGCGGGATCCGAACCAATGGACAGCGACGCGGGTTTGAACCACACCGCCACGACGTCGAGCGGCATGACCTTGTAGTGAACCGCCGCTGCCGTGATCGGCAGTCCCAGCAGAAGGAGTACGAAGATCGAACGCCATGGCCCCCGCCGCAGATCATGGGGAACCACCGCCGTCATTGGCGCCGAAACAGCGAATTGGCGACCCGTCGTTGTGGCGCCGGCCCGAAGCGCGTTCGCCACGGGAAGCAGCGCCGGTTGCTGTGGCGTTGGCGCGAAGTGAGGACCCGAGACCGCGCCAGGGTACGCGCCTGGAACGGGAGGCGGCGTCGGCATCGACATCGCCATCTCGTTGGCAACGGAATGAATGGGCACCCCAAGCGGGAGGGTGTGCTCCATCGCGCGCTTGACCGCGCGTTCGATGGGGCGTCCCATGGGGCGCGGCGTGGCCAGAGGTGTCGTTATTTCGACGGTGGCCGGTGGCGGCGGCGTCGCCAGGGAATCCCGGCCAGACACCAGGTTCGCGACCGCCGCGGTGACGGCTGCTTCGGCCGCGACGGCTGCCTCGGCGGCGTCTGCCGCGGCGACTTCGCTGGCCCGGGCGGCCTCAGCCATGGCGGCAGCCTCGGCGGCCCGTGCGGCGGCTACTGCTGCTGCCGCCTGGTCGGCTTTGGCGGCTGCGGCTTCCGAGGACATGGATCGCGCGAGATATCTTGCGCTTGGACTTGCACTTGGACTTGCACTCGGCGACACCGGCGCGGCCGCCAGGATCACGGGCGGGGGCGGCGTAACCCCCATGCTTGAAATGGGAGCAGGTGTCGCGGCGGCCATACGGGCGGACCCATCGTTCCAGATTGGGCCCCCGCTGCCGTTGGATTTCGATTTCTGTGTTTCGGCCGGAACCACACCTGGCGCCAGGTGGAAGTCGGTCCCTGGCCCGGCCGATGTCTGGGCGAAACCGCCAGCGCGCGGAGCACGCGTGGCTCCCGCCAGCACCTTGAATTCGGGTCCAAGGCGGATCACCTTGGAGCGTTCCACCGGACTGCGCGCCCGGCGCGGCGGATTCAGCAACTCGATCAACTCTTTGAGATCGGCGGGCCCCACCGGAGCTTCGCTTCCACGCCCCAGCTCGCGAATCGCCGCGCCGAAGGAAGCGGCGTCGGGAAACCGATCCGCGGGATTGGCCGCCAGGGCGCGCGACAACAGGATCTCGTAGGCCTCGGGCAGATCCGGACGCAGCGTGCGCGCGGACCGGACGACGCCGGATGCGACCTCGCGAAACCCGTTCACCTCGTCGGTGATTTCGCGCAGCTTCTGACCGGTCAGCATTTCGAACAACACCGCGCCCAGCGAAAAAACGTCCGTGCGCCGATCCAGCGGGACGCGCTGGGCTTGTTCGGGCGACATGTAGACCATGTTTCCCTTCAGCGATCCGACGAACGAATGATCGTGTCGTCGTTTGGCGATGCCGAAGTCCGACAGCTTCACCTCGCCTGCATTCGAGATGAGCACGTTCGATGGCGAGACATCGCGGTGAATGATTCCCAGCGCCTGTCCCTCGGGATCGGCCAGCTCGTGGGCGAAATGCAGCGCCTGCGTCAGTTCGTAGGCGATGTGCAACGCCAACGAATCGGGGATCTGCACACCCAACTCGGACGCCGCTTCCATCACCGCGCGCAGATCGTGCCCCTCGACGTACTCCAGAACGATGAAGTACTCGCCGTCCTCGGAGATGCCCAGATCATGAATCTGGACGATGTTCCCGTGCGACAGCGCTGAATGAATGCGCGCCTCGGTCAGCATCATCGAGATGAAGCGATCGTCGCGCGCGAATTCCGGCAGGATTCGCTTGATGGCGACCCATTTTTCGAAACCTTCGGCGCCAGCGACACGGCCTCGGTAAACCTCGGCCATTCCACCGACAGCCACGCGTTCCAGCAACTCATACTGGCCGAACTTCAGGGGGGTTGGCGCACAAGCTAGCACTGGAGGCGGTCCGCCGCGCAAAAAAAACTGGGCGCGCATCCGGTCACCCGTGTAGGGGGGGCGGTACGGGGGGCGGTTCGGGCGGGTTGGGGCGTATAGTCAGCGCCGCAATGGCAGCGATTTTGCCGGGGTTTGCCGCACTTGAAAATACATGCACCGATGCGGTCGCAGCGGGCGTCGTGCCCGGTGCGGTGGTACTGGCCGCAAGCCAGGGTACGACGCGATTTCATGCGGCTTTCGGTGCTCGCCAGATCAATCCGGAACAATTACCCGCCACCGTGGATACGGTTTACGACGTAGCGTCGGTTACGAAAGCAGCGGTCACTTCGGTGCTGGCCATGCGCGCTGTCGCCGCGGGCAGCATCGCGCTTGATGATCCCGTGTCGCGTCACGTTGCCGAATTTCAGGGTGACGCAAAAGAATTCGTGACGATAAGGCACCTGCTTTGTCACGCGTCTGGATTGCCAGCGCACCGGCCGTTTTACGAACGTATCCCGCGCGGGCCTGGGGCGCGGTCCGCGATCGCGCACGAGGCGGCGCGCGAGCCCCTGGTCGGCGTACCGGGCGCGCGATCGATGTACAGCGATCTCGGCTTCATCGTGCTGGGGGATCTGCTGGAACGCGCGACGGGCCAGCGCCTGGACGTTCAGGCCGAACGCATATTGTGTGGCCCCCTAGGCCTGAGGTCGACGACGTTCGTGAATCTGGATGACGCCGCCGCGTGCGCAAGATTGCTTGGTCGGGCCACGGTGGCGCCCACGGAAAAATGCCCAAGGCGCGCGCGCATGGTTGTCGGTGAAGTTGATGATTTGAATGCATTCGCGATGGGTGGCATTGCGGGTCACGCGGGGTTGTTCAGCGACGCGCTGGATTTGGGGCGCATCGCTGCCGCGCTGGTCGACGCGTGGCGCGGCGAGGGCGCGGGGCACGTGGTTGCTCCCGAGGTCATTCGCGAATTCTGGCGCCCGGCAGGGATTGCCGGTTCAACGTGGCGCCTTGGCTGGGATGGCCCGGCCGTTGCGGATTCACAGGCGGGCGCGCTCATGTCGCGCGCGGCGGTGGGCCATCTGGGATTCACCGGCTGCTCGTTGTGGATCGATCCCGCACGCGCTTTGTGGATTGTGCTGCTGACCAATCGGATTCACCCGACGGCGCGTGACGACCCACGCTTCCGTGCCTTCCGCGCGGCCGTGCACGACGCTGTTCTGGGCGCGTTGTGATCCGGTCAGCCGCTCCTGGGACCAGCCAGGGTTCCTGCGGTGGGCCCGGGTTGATCGACGGAATTCGTTGCGGGGGCGAACGCAAACTGGAAGATCAGCATCCCAACCGCCATCGCTCCAACGAAAATCAGCACGCCAGGGGCGGCCGAGGCCAACGAGACCACGGCCGGGCCAGGGCAGTAGCCGCCTAGTCCCCAGCCCACGCCGAAAATGGCCGCGCCCGCGACCGCCTTGCCACTAGTGGAGCCCCGGATGCCCGCCTCCGATAGCTCGTCGTCCTCAATCGGGCCACAGGTGCCGACCATCGGCATTGATCCCGGCCGCCTGCGAATCAGCCTATACAACGGAAGATGAACACCGATCGCGCCCGCCATCACGAGACCAAGGCTGGGATCCCAGACACCAAAGAGATCCAGAAATCCGATCACCTTGGATGGTTGGGTCATGCCTGAAACGCCGAGACCAATCGCGAAGATCAGTCCTGACAGAAATGCCGCGGCCAACACCTTCTTGGTCATAACGCGAAGGTTCCCATCACGCGCAGCACAATCACCGTAGCGACGCCGGTCGCCATGAAAGTCATGGTTCCCATCACCGATCGCGCCAACAACCGCGAGATTCCGCAGACCCCATGACCACTAGTGCAGCCCCGTCCC
>JANOJB010000051.1:0-5385 GCA_031407985.1 Pseudomonadota bacterium
CGTCCCGCGTCGTACCCGAACGCGTTTCGCGACGTGCTGGGAAAAACCGACGCCGAAATAGCCACGAAAATCGCCACCACTTTTACCCAACTGTTCCACGGCGATCCCGACACCCAGGCCTTCTATTTTACCGTGGGAGCAGACCAGGCGTACATCCAGGACATCTTTCACGACGACGTGCGGACCGAGGGCGTCGGTTACGGAATGATGATCGCCGTGCAGTTGAACAAACGCGACGAGTTCGATCGGCTGTGGCGCTATGCCAAGGCGAACCTGATGTACACCAGCGGACCGAACCAGGGATATTTTCGGTCGGTCTGCGATAGCGCGGCCGGGGCCGTGACCTGTGCCGATCCATTCGGATTGCAGCAGTTCCTGATGGCCCTGATTTTCGCGCACGATCGTTGGGACTCGCGCACGGGGACGGTCGACTACCAATCGGACGCGATCACCATCTTGATCGTCATGCGCGACAAGGAAGCCCAGAACGGCGGTGTCGTGGAGGGCGTCACGAACACGTTTGATGCCGCGACCAAGCTGGTTTTCGACGTGCCGAACACCTCGGCGGCGACGCAGACCCGTCCCTCGCTTGAGATGCCCGCGTACTACGGGTTATGGGCGCAGGCCACGGCCGATCCGTTCTGGAACGAGGCAGCGGCCGCCGGCCGATCGTTCTGGAAACTGGCGGCGCACCCGACCACGGGTCTGATGCCGGCGCGGGCCAACCTGAAGGATGGGACCCCGGTGGCCGGGTGGGACACGTTTCAGCGCGAGGGATACCGCACGCAATTGAACATGGTCCTTGACCGCATCTGGTTCGGCACCGATCCGTGGCAGGTGGAGGAAAGCAACAAGCTGTTGCAGTTCTTCGCGAGCCGCGGAATCGCCACGTATGGCAGTTCCTACTCTCTTGATGGCGCGACCGTGCTGGACCCGACGCACGATCCGTCGTTGGTGGTCGTGAACGGGATTTCGGCGCTGATCGCGACGAACAACCAGGCGGCCGCCTTCGTCGGCGAGGTGTGGAATCTTCCCGTGCCGACGGGCCCGGTACGGTACTACACCGGGATCCTTCAACTGCTGGGGTTGCTGGCGCTAAGCGGGCAGTTTCAGGTGTACTGATTCGAAGGGGCCGCGTCGGCAGGTGGAGGCTGGTTGCCCTGCCAGGTAGGAATTCATACACTGGAGGTATGAAATCTCTGGTGTCTGAAAAGGGGCAGGTGACGATTCCGAAGGCCCTGCGCGACCGCCTGGGACTTCGTCCGGGAACGTCCCTGGATTTTCAGGCCGAAGGCGGAAGACTGGTGGCCACGAAGTCCGTCTCCGAGGATGTGTTTCGCAAGTGGCGCGGCAAAGGTCGTCTGCCGCAAGGACAGTCGGTGGATGACTACCTGAAGCGTGTGAGGGACGGCCGTGCGAACCGCGATTGATTCCAGTGTGTTGCTGGACGTCATCACCGACGATCCCACCTTCGCCGACGTATCCGAGGCGGCCCTACGCAGGGCCGCGCGAGAGGGAGCGCTCACGGTGTGCGAGTGTGTCCTGGCTGAAATTCGCCCCGCGCTGCCCGACGACGACGCGGAGGAATTCTTGGGCGACTGGCAAATAGAGTTCGTCCCGTCCACGCGTGACAGCGCTCTTATGGCGGGTCGCATGTTCGGAAACTACCTTCGCCGTCGTCCGCACGTCTCGGGTCGGGTGATCCCTGATTTCCTGATCGGGGCTCACGCCTTTCTGACCGCTGACCGGCTGCTGGCCAGGGACCGTGGGTACCTGCGGGACTATTTCAAGAAGTTGAAACTTCTGACACCCTGAGTGCACCGCGGGTGTCACGGACTGGCCGGCTGACCGGAGGCAACCCGAAGGAGGTTCGAGGCGTTCCGAGAATTCTCCGGCAAAACAACTCGACGGTGCGCCACCGTTCCGTCGCACATACTGGTCAGGCGTCCTCAGGAGGAACTCGATGAACCAACACCCCCCGCACAGTTCAGCACGTTGGTCGATGCTACTCGCGCTTGCGGTGGTGGCGGGATGTCCAGGTAGTCCGCAAGGGCCCACCGGCACCGGTGGGCGAATGGGATCGGGCGGCGCCAGCTCGGGTACCGGCGGACAAACGGGAAGCGGCGGCGGTTCCGGTAGTGGGGGAACACAGGGCGGTCAGGATGCGGGCACCGACGCGGAGGGCGGAACCGGGGGATTGGCTGTCGGCGGTGCTGGCGCCGCGGGCAGCGGTGGTCGGGGTGGTGCGGGCGTGGGCGGCGGTGGCACGGGCGGGCGCGGTGGCGGTGCAGGCGGTGGCACGGGCGGGCGCGGTGGCGGTGCTGGCGGTGGCACAGGCTCCGGCGGTGCTGGCGGTGGCACGGGCGGGCGCGGTGGCGGAGCTGGCGGTACCACGGGCTCCGGCGGAGCCGCGGGGGCTGGCGGCGTCACGTTCGCGCCCTGTCCCGCGGCGGGAACCAACTGCGTGATCATGCCGCTTGGTGACTCGATCACAGACGGGTTTGGCACCCCCGGCGGCTACCGGATCGAGCTTTTTCGGTACGCGCTGATGAACGCCCAGCGGATCACGTTCGCCGGTCGCAATACCAACGGGCCGACCAGCGTGATGGTGGGAACCACGACAACGACGTTCCCCAGGGGCCACGAGGGTTACAGCGGATACACGATCGATCCCAGCAGCAGGTCGGGCGTCTCGCCGTTGGTGGATGCCGCGATCACCGCGGCCAGGCCGCACATCATCCTGTTGAAGATTGGTACCAACGACGTCGATATCAGCGTGGACTTGGCCAATGCACCCGCGCGCCTCGGCGCTCTGCTGGATCGAATCACGACCGACGCTCCCAACGCGCAGGTCGTCGTGGCGAAGATCATTCCGCTGAACGACGACGCGGGCAACGTGCGGGTACGCGCCTACAACGACGCCATCCCGGCGCTGGTGCAGTCGCGGGTTGGCGCGGGCAAACACATCCAGCTGGTCGACATGTACACACCGTTCACCGCGAACCCGAACTACAAGACAGCGCTGCTGGCGGACAAATGGCACCCAAACCCAGCTGGCTACCTGGTCATGGCTCAGGTTTGGTACGACGCCATCAAGGGTTACCTGCGCTAGCGCGCCTTCGCTTGCCTTTCGATCTTGGTTTTGGTCGGGCGCTTCAGATCCGGATGCAGCGTGTCCAGATTCGCAGGCCAGCGACCTTTCGTCAGTTGCAGCCGATCTGCTGGGTCCCCACCGCGATGTCGTCGTACCAGATGTCGACGTCGGGGCCGGCGTACTTCTCGAAACCGAAACGCAGCGCGCCGACAGCGTCCTGCTGCCAGTCGGTGCGGTGCAGATCCGGCACCTCCCTGCCGTCGACCCACATGTCGATCTCGGACTTGGGCGGGTCCACCAGCAATTCGACGCAAACCCAGGTCATGGGCGCGAACACCACGCCTGGTTTGTTGCCGTCGGTGTAGTAGTTCTGATTCGATAGGAACCCGCGATCACCGGCGGGTTGGTTGATCATCAACATTCCGTTCATGACACCCACGCGGGTTTCGTGCTCTGAACTGGGATTCGCCGCCGCGCCCGATTTGAAGTACGTGTTGTGACCGCCGGTCATCGGCGCGCCCAGGCGCATGTACGCGCGGATGTAAGCGCGTGCCGGAAATGTCACGCCGCTCGACAGCACGAAAAAGGCCTGGTAGGCCCCGGTCGTCTTGACGTGAACCGATTTCGCTCCGCTGTGCGCGGGCGCGGTTCCGTCGATGGTGATGGTCGCCGATCCGTTGAACGACGACGACCACTTCGGCGTGGGTGGCGGCATTCCGATCGTAGCGGTTTCGAAATCGTCGCAGAACAGAGATCCCGTTAGCGCCCCGCATCCGCCGGCGGTCGCCCCTCCCACGGCACCGGCGCCGCCGCTTGCGCCGGTTCCACTAGAGGTCCCGCCTCGACCCCCGCCTCCGATAGCGCCAGCCGCGGCGCCCAAGCCTCCCGTCGCGCCACCGGTTCCCGGGCCCGCGCTGCCGCCGGTCGCAGCGGCTCTTCCCGCGCCACCGCCGGTCGCAGCGGCTTCCCCCGCGCCACCGCCCCCCTGTCCGCCGCTTCCCGGGGTGTTTCCACCCGAGGCATATCCGCCGGAGCCGCTTTCGCCCGAAGCTCCGCCCGAAGCTCCGCCCGAAGCTCCGCCCGATGCGTTTCCAACGGAGCCGCCCCCTGCCGGGGCATTTCCGCCCGAAGTTCCGCCTCCCGTCCCCCGACCACCCGAGCCTCCCGCGGTGGCGCCGGCGCCTCCCGAACCAACCGGATTGCCCGTGTTTGGGACGGCACATGCCGCGAAACAGAAAGCGAGGATCGCCAGATGACCGAACGCGAAAACCCGGTGCTGGCGCATCACAAAAACCAGTCCTACTGTACCCGATGTGGCCGGGACCGCGAAGCAGCGTCCGGGCTGCTAGTCTGCGCCCCGGGATTGGAAACCGCATGCCGGCGCGCACACATCGGGTGATCATCGGAGTCATGGGACCGGCGGCCTGTGATTCACAGACGGCCGATATGGCGCGCGCCGTTGGCCGCGGCATCGCCGAACGCGGCGCCGTTTTGTTGTGTGGGGGACGCGGTGGCGTCATGGAGGCGGCGGCCCAGGGCGCGCGCGATGTGGCGGGGCTGACCATCGGAATCCTGCCCGGCGCGAGTCAGCGCGAATCGCCGCCCAATCCGCACATCGACATCGCGCTGTTCACGGGCCTGGGCGAGGCGCGCAACTGGGTGAACGTTTGCGCCAGCGATGCGGTGATCGCAATCGGCGGCGGGTTCGGAACGTTGTCCGAGATCGCGTTGGCGTTGAAGGCGCAGAAGCCCGTCATCCTGGTCGGTTCGTGGCGCCTGGAAATCGAGGGCGTGGTACCGAACCTGCCGCGTGCCTCCAGCGCCGCGGAGGCCGTCGGCCTGGCCTTCGCCGCCGTCGGTGAGGCGGCGCGACGATGATTCCGATCAGCGACGACAACCCGACGTTGCGCTTTCCGATCGTTACGGTGATTCTTCTGGTGGCGCTGGCCGCGACCTGGGTGGTTGTGCAGGGGGCGGGCCTGGATCCGGTGGCGTTGGCGACCAGTGTCTGCAACTGGGGGATGATCGCGGGCGAGATCACCGGGCGTGCCCGCATCGGGTCGGGCGTTCCGCTGGGAAACAATCTGACCTGCCTGGTCGACGCGGATTCCGGCAACGTACTGACTCCGTTGACGTCGATGTTCCTGCACGGTGGCTGGGGTCACCTGCTGGGTAACGGCCTGTTCCTGTGGGTGTTTGGAAACAACATCGAGGACAGCATGGGGCGCCTTCGCTTCGCCGTCTTTTATCTGTTGTGCGGGCTAGCCGCGGCAGCGGCACAGGTGGCCATC
>JANOJB010000067.1:0-22380 GCA_031407985.1 Pseudomonadota bacterium
ACGGCCCGCTCGACGTCCCCGACGCGCCCCCATCCGCGTAGCAGCCGCTGTCGCGCGGATCGCGTGTCGTCGAAAATCACGCCGTCAGATTGCCGCCCGGCTGATCCTCCACGCCAGACGTGCGGCCGTGCAGCGGATACATTTTCACCACCTCGCGCGCCACCTCGACGTCGGTAGGCTTGGTCACCATCGTCTGGATGAGCTTGCAGAGTGCTGTCCCCGGTTCGGGCCCAGGGGCACACCGGATCTCAAGGGATGAAACCTCGACGTTGCTGTGCACCATGGCTATCGGAAGCGCATCGGATTCGTCCATTACTGGGCGGATGATAGGTGGCAAGCCCTGCCGTGAATTCTGGTCTGCGAGCCCCAAGCCTGGTTCAGCAACGAACGAAACTAAGCCAAACGCGAGGAGCAGGTTTCGCATCGCGATAGGATACTCCAGGGGCTCCCTCACACGAGGGACGTTGCCGCATTGACCGTCGACAGGTCGACAGTCGCTGAAGTACCACGGCCCCGGGCCTGGCAGGCCGAGGTGCGATTGTCCTCCCGCGTCCGGAGCCAGTGGCGGGGGGGGAGGCAAAACAAGCGCGATGTTGTGGCCCGACCGTCATCTGTTCTCCTTGTGCGAGGAGGGTAGAACGCCCCCACTGGCGCCACGCGTGGGGCGCCCACCACCTACGGTCAGGGTTTCGAGGCCGAATCTCGCCAGTCCTCTTCGATCTCTTCGAGACCGCCGACGTGACTCGTACCGAACCGCAGTCGAGACGCGCGTGGCTGCCTATTCCTGCGATCATGAGTGCGCACTGCCCGGCGATCAGCAATCACGGAACGTCACCGCACGTCCGGGTGGCCAGTGGCGTTTTTCAGCGTCTGCTTACGCGCATACCGGTACCGGGGCGGCGTCGGGTTCTCCCCCGTCTTTCTGGGGAGGCCGTAGTAGTTACAGGCGGCGTTGATCGATCCGTGCACGATGATGTCGGCCATGTCCTCCGCCAAGTGGCCTGACGAGTCGGCGAGGTCCATGGAGTGGCCACTGTGCGTGATCACGAGGTACAGGTCCTCCAGGTAGCGTCGCATGATATCGATCTGCCCTTGGAGGTCGGGCAGCACGATGAAGAGGTCGGACGTGTCGCGCTTCTGCTGGTACCGGTGCGCGCGGACCCGATTGCGATCGTCGTCGAGGGGCTTGGTGTCTTTTATGAATCGGGCGCATAGAGCCTCGACCATGGCCAAGGTCGCGGGGTGATCGGTTCCGTTCAGCCTGGTGGCAGCCCGTCGAATCTGAGAGGTGACGAGATTCGCCAGGTAGGAATCGGGCGCGGTGGACGGCGTGGGGGAGAGACGCGCGGGGGCTTGCTTCAGCAGTTCGAACAGCCCGTTCCGCGTAAGGCGCTCGCGTACCGAATAGAGATCGATCACGAGCATGTCGAACGAATCCCGCATGATTTGGATCGCGGCGCTGTTCGCAGTCCGACGGATATCCGAGCGTTTTCGAAGACGGTCCATCTCCACCGCCGTCGCCATGAGAATCGGGTACCGTTGTTTGACCAAGAGGAAAGCGAAGATCGCTGTGTTCAGCTCCTCAACGATTGGGTCCGTTGCGATCGTATCTGTCGTGGCACTCACTGTAGCTCCTTCCGGTAGGCGACCACGACGAGACCCTGGCCCCCGCCGCGCGCTGCGCACCTGCGAACGTCGAAGGCCGAGGTTCTATGTCGCTAGCTGTGGTTTCTGAGGATTCTGAAAGGGTCGCTATTTCGTCCTGTCCGTTTCAGCGGTGTACCCCTGGTCGGGGTGGGTCGGCGTGTCGGGGTACCGAAGGCGAACCTGACCGGTCGCAAGGAGCTTGGCGAGATAGTGGACGCGAAGCGAGTCGGGCTTGCGTCCGAGCAGACGGGACAGCTCAGAAAGGGTCAGGAAACGTCCGGAGCAGACGCGCGTGATCGCCTCGGAGACCTCGGTCGGCGGCGCCCGCTTTCGACTCCGTAGGTCGGAGGTGGCCGCCTCCAGCGCCGCCCACTCCGAGAGCGGCGGATTCGCGCCGGCCTGGCCGCTATGTTCGGAGCTGGCCCCTTGCGTATGTTCGGACCTCGGCCCCTTATGTTCGGAGCTGGCCACACTGTGTTCGATGGCGCGACCCGTCCCCAACAAGAGGGCTTCCGGCTCCGAGGGCGGCGGCTGTCCGGGGAAGAAGTAGGTCTTCAGCTTGTGACTTCCCGCGCTTTCGAGAAATCCCTTCTGGATAAGCGATGCGAGGGCGACGGTCAGATCGCGCGAGTGCGCGTCGGCCATCTCACGCAGGCGCTCATGGGTGACCTGTCCTTCCAGCTCAACCGTCGCCAGGGCGAGCCGTTGCACCTCGGACAGGTGCCTGAAAACCCCGGGGAACCGCTCCTCCAACACGAGGATCACCTCGACCGGAAGGAGGCTGACCATGCGGAGTTGCACGATGGTCTGCTCGGGCGGAGCCTTCAGCTCGTCGATCTCAGGCGCACGCCACTGCTGTTCACGCCAGGCCGCGTAGATCCTCGGAAGCCCCGACCCTGCCTGCTCGCCGAGACCGACGTGGCGGAACATGGCCTGAAGGAGGCGGTTTCGACAGTCGCTGTTACCGCCCTTGACCGCTAGATCGATGGGAACGCGCAGCGTCCCCGGGTTCCGGAACCCGAACATGTCGGGCCGTTTGGCCACCAGCACCGAGACCCTGCCCGTGTAGTCGGCGTGAACGAGCGCATTGACCAGTGCCTCACGGAGCGCTTCGTGCACAGGTGTCTCGTCCACCCGACGATCACCTTTCAACTTGAAAGGCACCTTCAGATCGCGGAACAACCGCTGAATGACCCGCTCGTAGAAATCGAACAGATTGCCCGACCACGTCCCGTCGGGGATCACGCGATCGATCCACCGTCCGTCAGCCTTCGGTTCGGGGCGTTCCTGGTAGTCGACCATGTAGAACGGGAAAACTTCGTTGATCTCGGTGTGGCGTCCGAACATCAGCAGGCCAGCGGCGGTCACGCCGCCCGTGTTGGTCTCGCGGTCGCGCCGCCACCCGCCGATCAGGCGCAGGAATTCCTGATCGTCCTCGCCGTTCCAGGGATGGTCCGGCTTCTTGGCCTTGAAGTAGTTCCGGTAGCGCGCGAACGTGCTGCTATCCAGATCATCGAAGGAGTAGTGCGGAAGAATGTGATCGTCGCGTGAATCCTCGACTCGCTCCGCCAGCATCCGGCGGACGGTTTCCTCGTCGCACCGATAGTCGCCTTCGAAGTTTCGAATATAGGTGCCCGTCATCGGGTTCTCGCCTACGTGGACGGGCCGCTGCCGACGCGTTGCCCTCGGGACGCGAACCAGGATCACACCCTTGCCTTCGATCTCGCCAACCTCCACGTTCCGATCCGCCAGCAGATTCGCACTGACCCGCTGCCGGTTGTTGATGCCGTCCCACAACGCCTTCTGGACCCGTGCGACGTCGGTGATGCCCGCGATCTGGATCCTTCCGTCCCGTTCTTCGGCGCCCAGCAGGATCACGCCGCCGTCGGTATTCGCCATCGCGGAATAGGACTCGAACAAGGAGCGGGGACACTCCCCCCTTCCGTCGGCTCCTGCGGCCTTCTTGGCCTCGAAGTCGACGCTCTCCGACAACTCTTCGAGATCGCCGAGGGAGATCGGGTTCATGCGGAGACTTTCCCCCGTGGCCAGCCAGCTTCAGATTCGCTCATCGCAGTACCAGGCTCGCGATGATACCCCGACGAGTTTCTTGGTGGACGTCCGCTTTTGATCACGTCGACGCGAGGTGGATGTCCAACGATGATCCCGGTCCCGGCGATGTCAGATCTCGCGGCTGTCCGACCATGGCCACCGTCTGATCGCAGGATTTTGATCGCTCGCTGGCGGGGTTGGTCCCAAGACGATCGCCCGGCACCGCCGCCCGCTCGTTTACCCGCACCGCCCCTTACAACCCGACCGGTACCTTCCGCGCTACCAGTTCTTCAGCGTTCCCGAACTTTGATTGCCACACCTTTTTTTTTCAGAAAGGCCGCGAGTGTCTCCAGCCCGTATCCCTGGCGGCGGAGGTTGAGCAGCTCCGGAGCGAGCGCTCAGGAGCATCACCGACCGATCCCGCACGATATCCTCGCGGCCGGTACCCCAGTAACAGACCCAGACGAGCGGGTGATCGCGATGCTCGGTGCGCGATCGGCCAACGCCGATCACGTCCGCGGTAACAGCGTGGCAACGGGACCGCGCGCGCTGACCAGTACGTAACTAAATTAAGTAACTTAACCAGTACGCGGGACAGGGATTGAACATGCGACCAGAGCCCCCCGGCCTGTCCATGAAAATCCTCAAGTGAGATGACGATTTTCATGGTCATGTTTGGCAGTCCTCGGTCCGCGACTCTTCGGGATCTCCCTCGAGGGCTTCGTCATCGACCAGGCCATCCCCGACATCGCGCGCGCACAATCCCGGATCCGGGCGATATACTGGACGTCGCCATGGCAACTGACGATGTTGAGGCGGCGGTCCGCCACGCCATGGCGGGCGTTCGATCCGATGTCATCGCGGCGTATTTGTTCGGCAGCCGCGCACGTGGTGCCGCCCGCGAAGACAGCGACGTGGACGTGGCGGTTCTCATTCGGGGCGAACCGGATTCCACGCTGGACGGGTTGGGGATGGATTTGCTCGTGGACCTGGAACGGGATCTCGGGCGCCCCGTGGATCTCGTGGTCCTGAATCGTGCCCCCACGGATCTTGTGCATCGGGTGTTGCGCGACGGACGGCTGGTGTTGGAACGGGATCGCTCGGCGCGAATCCGGTTCGAGGTCAGGGCGCGCAACGAATACTTCGACATGCAGCCGATTCTCCGGCGTTACCGGCGCCAGGAGACGCGGACCCCATGACGGACGAGGATTTGGTCGCCAAGAAGCTGGCACTGATCGAGACCTACGTGCGCGAGCTGCGTACGTTGTCGAAGCCTCAAGAAATCTCAACCGAGGTTCGCGAGCGTCGATTCGCCGAGCACACCTTGCAGATCGCCATTCAGGCTGCCATTGATGTGGCGTCGCACATTGTCTCCGACAACAGGCTGGGCGAGCCCGCGACGAATTCGCAGCTGTTCGAGATCCTGACCCAGGCGGGTTGGCTGCATCCTTCGCAGACCGATCGCCTGCGAAAGATGGCGGGATTTCGCAATGTCCTGGTTCACGGCTACGCGTCCGTGGATCCCGCGATCGTCCGCGACGTCGTCGAAAATCACCTTGGCGATCTGGTGGAATTCGTGGCGGCCGTCAGGGCACGACTCGCGGTCCCAATGCCCTGATCGCCGATACGACTGCCAACCGTCGCTCCGCCCTCCAAGGACCCGGGGCCTTCCAGCTTTGATTGCCCGCCATCGGATCGCCCTTTGTCGTCGCCTTGACACACATGTGCGCTGGCTGCCTACGGCAACGCACTGTGCTGCAAACTTTTTCGATGCCGAAGTGACCTACTTTTCAGGGAGTTGCTACTGCGATGACGGATAGCGGATTTCCGGTAGTGGCGTTCAGGTCTTGGTCAAGTCTTCGCACCGTCTTGGAGGGCCCTAGGTCATGAAGAGATCCCCGACGAAAAGGTCCAAAAGTTCCCTGAACCTGGCGCTTGGCGCATGGGCTATTGGGCTGACCGTGGGATGCACGGCCGTGGTGGGTGGCGTCAGCGGCCCGGCCGGAACGGCAGGGTCGACGGGGACGGGAACCGGCAATACCGGCAATGCCGGAACCGGATCGGTTACTGGCGGCGGCGGAACCGGAGTGGGCACGGGCACGGGCGGCGGACCTGGCGTCGGTGCAGGTACCGGCGGCGGTGGCGTGATTGCCGGAACCGGTGGTGGCGGTGTGGCCACTGGAACGGGCGGTGGCGGCGTCGCCACTGGAACGGGCGGCGCCACCGTGGCGGGTGATCCCAACGCCGCGGGGTTGCGTCCGCTGCGCCTGCTGACCCGGCGCGAATACGCGAACACGGTTCGCGATCTGGGCCTCACGACCACAGTCGTTCAGCCGGGAAGCCTCCCCGCTGAAGATCAGGATCTGACGTCTAGTTTCGCGTTCCGCACAACCGGAACCGTGGCCAGTCAGGACGCCATGCTGTTCCGAGACGTCGCCGAGGCGTTGGCCAAGGGAGCGAACATCAACACGCTGCTCCCGTGCGCGGCGAACATTACCGCCGCGAATGAGGCGGCGTGTCTGACGACATTCCTCGGCCCTACAGGGCTGGCCATGAAGATGTTCCGTCGGCCCCTGTCAACTACCGCAACGACGGGTGAGGTCGCTCGGTTGACCGCGCTGTACACAACCTCTCGCGCTGCCCCGCTCTCGCTGAATTTCGCGGGCGCCATCGGCCTTCTTATCGAGGCGATGTTGCAGTCGGCCGAGTTCCTGTACCACTGGGGCGATCCCGCGGGCGCGAAGGTGGCCGAAGGGGCGGTTCTCAAGCTGGGACCGTATGAAATCGCCAGCCGGCTCTCGTACTTCCTGTGGGGAAGCATGCCCGACCCGGCGTTGTTCACCGCCGCTGGGGCGAATCAGTTGGCGGACGCAGCCGGTGTCGATGTCCAGGTTCGCCGGATGATCAAGGACGCCAAAGCCGCCACGACCTTCGCCGATTTTTTCAGCGACTGGCTGGACATCGAGACCCTGGCCGACAAACCGAAGGATCCCAAACTTTATCCGATGTTTAACGACGCCCTGACGACCGCGATGGAGGGTGAGGTCACAAGCTTCGTGAACGCGATTCTCACCACCGGTACCGGGCGTTTCGATGAGTTGATGACGGGAACGTCATCGTTCGCCAACCAGGCGCTGGCCAGCCTTTACGGGATCACCGGTGTCACGGGAACCGCCCTCAAGGCCGTGACGATGAATGCCGCCCAGCGATCGGGCCTGTTGACCATGGCGGGCTTCATGAGCGTGACGGGCCAAGCCAATGGATCGGATCCGCCCCGGCGCGGGAAGGCCGTTTTCGAGAAACTGTTCTGCGGGACACTGCCGCCCCCGCCGGCGGTGGTGCCGCCGGTCCCGGATGCCGTGCCTGGAAACGGGACCACCCGGCAGCGATTCGAGACACACGTCGCAATGCCTTGCGCGACTGCTTGCCACTCGATCCTCGATCCGTTGGGTTTCGCGTTCGAGAACTACGATGGTATCGGCGCCTACCGGACCACCGACAATGGACAGCCGGTCAACGCCAGCGTGACGGTTTCGTTGGATGGCCAGCAAATGATGTTCGCGGATGCGCGCGGTCTGGTGGCCGCCATGGCGAACAGCAACCAGGTGCAAACCTGCTTCACCAAGCAGTGGCTGCACTATGGCCTCGGGCGGCAGGACACCGCGGCCGATGTTGCTTCCATCAATGCGGCGCTTGCGGCCTTCAAGAACAGCACGCGCGATGTTCGCGAACTGGTGGTGGGCTTGGCGACGTCCCGAACCTTCCGTTATCGAGCCCCGGCCGCGGGGGAGGTGCTCCAATGACGACTGATCGAAAAGACCGGTACTCCAGGCGTGCGTTGCTCAAGGGTTTGGGTTTGGGCATGGGTATGTTGCCCTTGCTGAATTCCGAGAAGGTGATCGCCCAGACCGGGGGAGTAGCCAAGCGGTTCATTTTCATCAACTGGACCAACGGGATCGTTCCGAAGGACTTCTACCCGGCCGCCGGAGCACTGGCGACGTTGCCGCCTATTCTGGCGCCCTTGGACGCATGGAAGACGAAGATCCTGGCGATGCGCGGGAAGGGCAGCGGCAATGCGACGGGCGGCATCGATTGCAAGATCATGACCGACAACGGTCAACGCTACGGTGGTCACTCCAACTACCCGTCGCTGTTGACCGGCAGTTTCAAGGCACAGACGGCGTCAATCGACACGCTTATTGGCGAACACCTGAAGACACAGGGTTTCGCGGCTCCCCAGCTGAACCTGTCCGTCAAGACCAATGCCGGCACCAGCTACCGCGCGGGAGGGGTCAAGAACACTCCCGAGGCGGATCCCTACCGCCTGTACACCAGGTTGTTCGCCAATATTTCCACCACGCCGGGCGCCACCCCGGCGGTTGATCCTTTGCTCGCGCGACGAAAGAGCGTGATCGATTTCGCCATCAAGGATCTGACGGCATTCTCGACTCGTCTGGGCAGCGACGACAAGGCCAAGATCAACGCCCATCTTGAATCGATTCGGACCATCGAGAAGCAACTGGTTGCTCCCGTGGCTCCGGTCGGTGCCGGCTGCGCTCCCCCTCCGAATACACCAACGGGGCTGAACCTGACCCAGGCCGCCAATTACCCGGCCGTGACGAAACTGATGATGGACATCATCGCCGCCGCGGTGAAATGCGACATCGCGCGCACGTTTACGTTGGACCTGATCGACGACGGTGGCGGGAACAGCCTGACCTTCCCCTCCCTGGGGCTGGCCAGTCCGGACTTCCACGCGATTGCGCATCTGGGGTCCGCGGGATTTGCCAGCAAGACCATGATCGACACCTTCTACTACAAGCAGATCGCCGGCTTGGTCGGGCAGTTGGCCGCCAATACCGAGGGAGCGTCCACGTCGCTCGACAACTCGGTCATTCTGGTGGGCAACGACATGAACGAAGGTGCGAATCACGACGTTCACAGCCTGCCGTACTTGATCATCGGGAGCGGTGGCGGCTTCTTCAAGCAGGGAACCTGCGTGCAATTCCCAGCCAACGTACCGAACAATCAGCTTCTGGCCAGCGTCTGCCACTCGATGGGACTGATGGTGCCGAACGTCGGAACGACCTACACCGGCGATCTGGACGCGATGTTGAAGGCCTGACCGGACCGTCCGCTACTTCACCGGCGTCGCGTTCGAAGCGGAACATCCACGCAGGGTTCAACCGCGCCGCCATCGGAAAGGCGGGGGCACATGCGCAGGTTGCGGTCGTCAACTTCGACGACGATGTAGTGGTGGTTCTTGCTGATGATTGCCACCGACGCGGGACAGGCGGGGAGCGGCGTCGGCGTTTCCGTGCTCACCGACGTGGGGACGGCACCGCTGGGCGAAGGCGCGGACGGAACAGCCGCCGCGTTGGGCCTGGATGCCGGACGGCAGGTCGGATTGTAAAGCGGCGCCCCACCGCCGCCCGAAACCACGTACGGGAGGGGACCCCGCGCGGTCTCGCCGATGCCCCGTTCATAGATGTGATCGTGTCCCGAGAACAGAACGTCGACGCCCGCCGCCGCCAGGGCAGGTGCAAATTCTCGTTCCATGGTTCGCGATCCGCCGTGGGGTCCGTGCGCCCAGGGCCCGGCGTGGGCCACCGCGAAGATCGCGCGGGCGCGCCGACGTTTCGCGCCGGCGATATCCTGGACCATCCATTTCAGCTGGGCGGCGTCCGGACGGTTGCTGTCCAGAATGACGAAGTGCGCGCCCCCCCAGTCGAATGATCCGTAGCCGGTCCCCGAAATCGGGGCTGCGGATTTCAGACCAAACAGCGCCCACGATCGCGCGGAGCCCCCGACGTACGATTCGTGATTTCCCAGCGCCGGTACCACCGGCGCCGTCGCGCCGAGGGGAGCGGTGATCTCGAAGTAACGCTGCCACGCGGACTCCTCGCTGCCGACGGCGACCAGATCCCCCGTGTTGACGATCAGCGGGGCTGGATCACGCAAGATGGCCGCGACAATCTGTGCGTGATTGGCGTGTCCGGGCGCGCGCATATCGCCGTAGACGATGAACCGAAGGGGCCGGTCCAGGTGTGGCGCGGTTTCGAATGACGCCAGCGCCGATTGGACGCGGTCGACAGAGCCGTCGGCTTCCACCTCGACGCGGTACTGGTAGCGCTGGCCCGGCGCCAGGTTGGTCAGGCGGACAACCTGGCGCAACGCCAGCGTCGATGCCGATGTGCTGCTGTCGGGGGACGCGACCATGGCCGCGTTTTTGGCTTTAGTCCCGATTTTGGATCCGGGCTGGGGCACGGTCGTCGGTGGCGCCTGGGTTCCCTCGGCCGACAAGAACACCTTGCCGCGCGCGGGAAGGTCGGTTTCCCAGGCCACCGACACCTCCCCGTCGGTGGGCGCTATCAGGTAGGGCCCGCGCACGATACGCACGCCCGCGGCCGCGCCGATTTCGATTCGAACCGACGGCGCGTTGGCATCCAGTGGCGCCCGACCGGCGGCGGGTCGAACCTCTACGGCCAGGAGGTTGTCCTTGGCTGAAAGGGCGGCGCCGCCCGCTGGCAAGGGCAAGGGCAGGAAGATCCTTTCGGGATCCGAACCATGGGCCCCCGCGGCGTTGGCATCGGCTGGGGTCGCCGGGACGTTGCGACGTGCGATCTCGGTGCCATTCAGATACGCGATGAATCCGTCCAGGTAGGTGATGCGAAGTTCCAGCACGCGCGCCGACGCAACGTTTTCAATCGCGAAGCGCGTTCGCGTGAGCAACGCGCCCGCCGGCAGCATGTCGATCACGGTAACGCCCTCCGGGATGACCGCGCCTGGCTTGAGACCCGCGCGGGGTAACAACTGGCCCGCCGCCACCCTCCAGTGTCGATCGTCGAACGTCGGGCTCTGCCAGCCGCTTGGCGCGGCCCCGCCCCAGGCATGGGTCGGCTCCACACGCACGCGCATCATCTTGTGTAGCGGGGTTGCCTGGGCAACCGTGCCCGGTGCTCGCATCGGCGCGCCGGATCCGGCAGGAGGCACCGGGTCCGCGGGTTCCAGGTCGGGTACCGGGGTCGATGCGCGCGGGCGTGCTGGATTCGCTTGCGTCAGGGTCGGAGGACCCAAGGCAACACCGACCAGGCAGGCAAAAACGGCTGCGGCGGGAAACAACTGGCGCGGCATGGTCGCGATTGTACCGAAACCCTGGGTGACCCATACGACCCTCGGGTGGCGACTGTTGCCGAGCGGTGTTGATTGCGGCCTACATTGGTTAGTCTTCCAACGGATTGGAGTGTGACTTCCATGGGACATCGCGTGTTTCAATGCCTCTTGGTCGCCTCGCTGGCGTCGGGGGCTGCCTGTAGCACACCGGGAGGCGCACCAATCAAGGACGCAGGCAGTGTCGGCACGGGCGCCGCCGACGGAGCGGGCGGGGCGGTCGTCGCGACAGGGGGGATCACAGGGGGAACGACGGGCGGAACGACCGGGGCCGCAACCGGAGGCGCTCCGGCTTCCGGCGGCTCGATGGGCTCCGCCGGAAACGTCGCCTCCGGCGGTTCGGGCGCTGGGGCGGGGACAATGGGGTCAGGTGGAGTCGCAGGCACCGGCGGGGCCTCGGGTACGGCCGGTGTCGGTTCATCGACGGGCGGTGCCGCCGGTCGGGCGGCGGGCGGCGCCGGCGGCGTTGTTGGTGTGGGTGGCGCGGCCGCCTCGGGCGGCGGGGTCGGTACGGGCGGGGCCGGTGGCGCTGGCGCTTACGTTGCCCCGCCCGCCGCGCGTTCCGACCAGCTGTTTAATACCGGATGGCGATTTCTGCGCAGCGACGCGGCCGGCGCGCAGGCGACCGCGTTCACCGACACCACCTGGACCGCCGTCACGCTACCCCACACGTGGAACGCCACCGATGGGCAGGACGGCGGGAACAACTATTACCGCGGTGTTGCCTGGTACCGCCGGCACTACACGCCGCCCGCGACCGCGACGGGAAAACGTATCTACCTTCAGTTCGACGCGGCCAACATCGTCGCGGACGTCTACGTCAACGGCACGACGATTGGTCAACACCGTGGGGGCTTCTCGCGATTTCGATTCGACGTCACGGCCGCGATGACGGTCGGCGCCGACAACGTCGTTGCCGTGAAGGTCAGCAACGCGGCCGTGACGGACGTGGCGCCGCTGGACGCTGATTTTACCTTTTTCGGGGGCCTGTATCGCGACGCGCATCTGCTGATCACCGACAGCGTTCACATCGATACCGAGGACAGCGCGTCGTCCGGCGTCTACCTGGACACCACCGCCGTGACCGCGGCGTCCGCGAATCTGCGCGCCCGCGTGCGCGTGAAGAACAGCGGAACCACGTCGCAAGCGGTGACCGTCGATACCGTCGTTGTGCGAGCCGACGGTACCGTACAAACCCGCCTTTCGGCGACGGGAACCGTGGCCCCGGGGGCCACGCAGGAACTGGCCGTCAGCGCGACCATCGCGAACCCGCACCTGTGGAACGGCACGGCCGATCCGTACCTGTATTCCGTCACCGCCGAACTGCGCGCCGGTACGCTGGTGACGGATTGGGTGACCGTGCCATTGGGTTTCCGGTTCTATTCGATCGACGCCGCGCAGGGATTCTCGCTGAACGGTCAGTACGTGGATCTGCACGGCGTCAACCGCCATCAGGACAGGCTAGGGATGGGCTGGGCGATCACGGGCGCCCAGCACGACGAGGACATGGCGTTGATTCGCGAGATGGGCGCCAACGTGATTCGTCTGTCGCACTACCAGCAGGCGGAATATTTCCACGACCTGGCCGACAAGGCTGGCATGGTCCTGTGGGCTGAGATTCCGCTGGTCAACAGCATCACCGATTCCATCGCGTTCACGACCAATGCCCGCCAGCAGATGATCGAGCTGATTCGCCAGAACTACAACCACCCGTCCATCTTGTTTTGGGGAATCGGGAACGAACAGCGCAGCGACACGACGGCGACCAACAACCTGCTGACGAATCTGAACACGCTGACCCACGCCGAGGATCCGACCCGCGTGTCGACGTACGCTCAGTGTTGCACCAGCGACACCGGCGGCCTACCCGCGCACGCCGACACCGTCGGGTACAACACGTACTACGGTTGGTACACCGCGTTCGGAACCTACGATCAGTTCGGTGCGTGGGCCGACAACCTGCATGCGCTGCGGCCGACCTGGAAACTTGGCATCAGCGAATACGGAGCAGGCGGCGCGTTGACCCAGCACGCGGAGCCTCCCGTGGCCCCGGATCCCTACGGCGCGTTTCATCCCGAGGAATGGCAGAACCTGGTTCACGAAGCCCACTGGCGGCAGATGAAGACCCGGCGCTACCTGTGGTCGAAGATCATATGGAACATGTTCGATTTTGCCGTCGACAGCCGCGACGAAGGCGAGGCGCCCGGGCGCAACGACAAGGGTATGGTCAGTTACGATCGGAAAACGCGCAAGGACGCGTTCCATTGGTACAAGGCGAACTGGAACACGACGCCGGTCGTCTACATCTCGTCGCGCCGCTTCACGTCCCGAGCCTCGGCCACGGTGCCGGTCAAGGTCTACTCGAATCTGACCTCCGTGCAGCTGACGGTGAATGGCTCCGTCATCGGAACCCTGACCAGCACAGATCGCGTTTTTCGGTGGCCCAGCGTGCCGCTGGCCGTCGGCAACAACGTCATTCAGGTGACCGGAACGACGGGCGCGACTACGGCCAGCGACACGGTGACCTGGACGCGGATGTAACGCGCCAGGTCGGTTCGTGACAACCCGCGTTGTCGAGGTGTGTCGCCGCCTCAACGTGGACCTGCGACACGTCGATGACGGGTATGCGGTCCACGATTGTGACTGAAGCCGAAAATACGGGCGGCATCGCGCCGGCCAGCCTCGGGCGTGGTGCGTCCATCGGACGCTACGTTGTCCTGGGCCTGGTGGGCCGTGGAGCCATGGGCGAGGTTTATGCCGCCTACGATCCCGAGCTGGATCGTAAGGTGGCTGTGAAGTTGCTGCGCGCACAGGTGGGCGCCAACGATCTGACGACATCGGAGGCCAAGGCCCGGTTGCTCCGAGAGGCGCAGGCGATCGCGAAACTGTCCCACCCCAACGTGATCGTGGTTCACGACGTGGGCAGCTTCGGTGATCGCGTGTTCGTCGCCATGGAATTCGTCGACGGCAACACCGTCGGATACTGGTTGCTGGCCGCGAAACGATCGTGGCGAGACGTGTTGCGGGTGTTCATGGCGGCGGGTCGCGGCCTGGCTTCCGCCCACGCCGCGCAGTTGGTTCACCGTGATTTCAAGGTCGAAAACGTCATGGTGGGCCGCGACGGTCAGGTGCGGGTCATGGACTTCGGACTGGCGCGCCGGGTCGCGGTTCCCTCCGACAGCCAGGACGCCGACGATGTTTCGCCGGGACAATCGTCCGCGGCACCTGTCGCGGGTACCGGGGTGGCGATCGACGATGATGCCATCACGGCCACGCGCGTACTGACACCGCCCGACGGATCAACCCGTCAATCGCAGCCGAAGACTGTCGATCTGGAAGCCACGCGCGTGACAGGACCGACGCGGTTGGCGGGCGGGCGCCCGGACGGTATCCATACCAGTCTATCCACCGAACTGACCCAGACCGGGGCGATCATCGGCACGCCAGCGTACATGGCGCCCGAGCAGTTCAATGGGCACGCCGCCGACGAGCGCAGCGATCAGTTTAGTTTTTGCGTGGCACTTTACGAGGGCCTGCACGGAGAGCGCCCTTTCGCGGGAAAGACCGTCGGTGAACTGTCGGCGAACGTGGTGAAGGGCCGGATGCGTTCCGTTCCGGATTCGTCGCGCGTGCCCAGTTGGCTGCGGCGGGTCGTGTTGCGTGGCCTGCGGGTCAATCCCGCCGAGCGCTGGCAATCGATGGACGCGCTTCTGGCGGCTTTGCAGAACGATCCGGCCGTGGTGTGGCGGCGGTGGGCCATGATCGCGGCGGCCACCGCGGCGGTTGTTGTCATCGGGCTCGCGGCGCGTCGGCAGGGCGCGCGCGAAAACCGGCCGACGTGTCACGTTCCCTCGGATCGATTCACGCGGGTCTGGGAGGTCGCGGCTAGCCCGGGCAGCCGGAGGGCTCAGATAGCCGCCGCCTTCCGCAAGAGCGGCCAAGCCTACGCGACCGATTCCTTCAGCGGAACGGCGCGATTGCTGGACGGTTATGTCGGCGCATGGTCGATGATGTACACGGAAAGCTGCGAGGCCGCCCACGTGCGCGGCGAACAGTCGGCGGAGGTTCTGGATCTGCGGATGACCTGCCTGCGTGATCGCTGGAACGAACTGCGCGCCTTGTCGGACGTGCTTGTCGAGCCCAACGGCGAGGTGGTCGCCAGCGCGGTCAAGGCTGCCGCCGCCCTCACGCCGCTTGACCGTTGTGCCGACGTGCGCACGCTGCGCGCCGCCGTGCCCCCGCCCAACGATCCCGATGTCCGGCAGCAGGTGGAAACCCTGCGCGCGAAGTTGGCGACCGCCAAGGCGTTGGAGGACGCGGGCCGGCTTGGTAAGGCGTTGACCGCTACCGCGCTCCTGGTTTCCGAGGCGCGTGTCGCGGGGTATGCGCCCTTGCTGGCAGAGGCCTTGGCGCGACTGGGCGAGGTTCAGCTTCGGCTGGGCAGGATCAGTGAAGGGGAAGGGAATCTGGATGAAGCAATCTGGCTGGGCCAGGCCACACGTTATGACCGGGTCGTGGCTGAAGCATCGATCGACCAGATATTCGCCGCTGGTTCCGTGGATCGAGACACAACCCGGGCCAGGCGTTGGTTTCGCCAGGCGGAGGCGTTTCTGGCGAGGATGGATGGGCACGAACTCTTGCGCGCCTGGATGCTGAACAACCTTGGGACCGCACTTGATGCTCACGGAGATATGGAGGAAGCGTTGATGCGGTATCGCGGCGCTCTGCAGCTCAAGGAAAAGGTGTTGGGTGGCACCCACCCGGACGTTGGCACTTCACTCGGCAACCTGGCTGGCGCGTTGACTTCGCTGGGCCGATATCAGGAAGCGCTGGAGCATCTCAACCGGAGCGTGACCATCGTGACGTCGGCATTCGGTCGCGAGCACCCAGAAACCGCCCTCCAGCTCGCGAATCGGGCGGACACCCTCAACCGGTTGGGGCGCCATGTCGAAGCGCGCCGCGACGCCGAGCAGGCCCTTCCGATCTGGGAACGAGCGACCGCGCCGGACAATGCCCAATTGCCGTATTTCCTGGGACCGCTGGGGGAGGCGTTGCTGGGGCTGGAGGAACCGGCGCAAGCCGTCGGTGTTCTCGATAGGGCGCTCAAGATAGCTGAGCAGACCGAACTGCGTTCGGAGTTGCGGAGGCTCAGGTTTTCCCTGGCCCGCGCCCTGTGGCCCAACGGTTTGACCCGGCAGCGGGCGATTCAGCTGGGTGTGTTGGCGGCGTCAGCGCCCGGCGAACCCGGTGCGGGGCACGTGCTGGCGGAGGCGGATCGCGAGCTGCAAGAACGCGCGGCGATCTGGGTGGGGGCGCACCAAACGGAATCTAGGAATCGGGGAAAGGTGGCGGGAAGGTTCGGAAGCAGCCCCGCGTTGTAATCCCCCACGGTCCGAGCCGTGGTCGGAGGGGTTTGGTTCGAACGGGCGACTACTGGTGCCAGATGGTAACCACGCGATTCCATCCCGAGCAGGCCTTGTAGCCATCGTTCTGGTTCGGGTGGTCGGAGGGCGTGCAGTTCCTGGCGCACTTTCCGCTGGTGCCGTATTTGTTCACGTAGGGGGGAAGGATTTGCATCGAGCCGATTCGTCCCGGAACCGGGCGGGCGTTGGTGTCGCGCCCCTCGCAGTAGTAGGCGGTTGGGTTCGACGAGAAGATGTTGCCGAAGAATGAGCCTTCCTGCTGCGGATAGGCGGGGCTTTGGCCGAAGCCGACGGCGGGATGCTCCGCCATCATCCAAACGGGGACGTGCGTGCCCGTGGTGTTGACCAAGGCGAGGATGCACGCCGTCATCCACTCTTGGCAGGTCTGGCCGCAGGCGCCCCGCTCCCATTCGGGCGCCACACCCACCATTCCAGGGAAGATGTATCTGGTGCCCTTGCTGTCGGATTTTTGCAGGGTGCGATCCGCTGGCAGCGCGCATTTCACCACGTAGGAGGCCAGGGTGCGACCCACCTCGGTCGACATCATGATCGAGTCGGGGTCCAACCCGCCCGACAGCCCACCGTCCAGGCTCAAGCCGTTCCTGGCTCTGAGACCATTCGATCCCCTCAGCCCGTTGAGGCTCCTCAGACCGTTGACGTCAGCAAGCCCATTCATCCCCGCGGTGGCGGCGTCCTCCGTGATCTCGATGCCGCCGGGAGCCGGCTCGCAGCCCATACTCAGGGGCAGAAACGGGACCACGGCAATCAGGGTCATCAAGGTCGTCGAACGTAGCGGCCAAGCAAACCCGTGGGGCTGGAGCTTCATAGAGAGAGTGTCCTCCGTGTGGTCACCTCTTCCACAATGCATTTTGTATGCTAGCTAACGAAGCCTTGAATAGTGCCGCCGATCCGCCACTTATTGGTCTGCCACGCCCCTCCTGAGACCGCGCTGAGTTGCGCCGCTGGCAACAGGTGTTGCGCCCCACACTGCGCGCCGGCGGCCGGTGGATTCACCGGTGTGGCGTTGGACGAACGGTGATGTAGCGTCGCGCCATGGATCATCGCTGGAACGAAGGGCATGCCGCCCCGCTGACCGATGAGCTGGACCAGGTGGTCTATCTGTCAAATCTGGTGGGCGCGGATCCGACGCTGACGCAGCCCGGCGGTGGCAACAGTTCGGTCAAGCGTCGCGAAACGGACGCGGTCGGGCGAAGCATCGACGTACTGCGGGTCAAGGGCTCTGGCACCGACCTTGGCACCATCGGGCGGCCGGGCTTCGCGGGACTACGCCTCGATGACCTGGTCTATCTGGCCAAGCGAGACGAGATGACCGACGAAGAAATGATGCTGTTCCTGCGCGCCGGCATGTTGGACACGCGCGAGCCGGCGCCGTCCGTCGAGACGCCGCTGCATTCAATGCTGCCGTATCGCTTCATCGTCCACACACACGACTTCGCGACGCAGGCGTTGACCGACACACCACGTCCAGAAGGACATGTGCGCGAGGCGTTGGGCGATGACGCGATCTATATCGACTATGTGCGACCGGGTTTTCCGTTGGCGCGCGCGGTGGCCCGCCTGGGAAGGCTGCGGGACGGCGCGCGCGGATTGGTTCTGGGGCGCCACGGATTGATTGCCTGGGGGGACACCGCGCGCGCGTGTTACGACAATCTGCACCTGCTGATCAACCGCGCCGAGGCGTTCGTGGCGGCGAGCGGAGCGGATCAGCGCGGCGGTCGCCGACCGTTCGCGGCCAACGCGTCTTTGTCGGGATCGTCCGCGGTGTCATCGCAGCGTCGCAAGATCAGCGCACGCACCATCTTGCCCATCTTGCGGACAGGACTTTCAAGAACGCGACCGGTCGTCTTGCACTACGACGATTCGGACGAAGCACTGGCCTTTGTGGGCGACGCACGGGTGGCCGCGTTGGCGCCGCGGGGAATGTCCACGCCCGAGCACATCCTGCGTTGCGGGAGTGTCCCGCTGTTGGTCGATGGCGATTTGACGGTCGTTGGTGCCCCCGAAGCGACGACGATCATCGACGGAGCGCTTGATCGTTTCGCCGCCCAGTATCGCGACACGTTCGCGCGCCACCGTCCGGGCGTCGAGATGCAGGATCCCGTGCCGCGGGTGGTTTTGCTGCCGGGCCTCGGCATCGTGACCGCGATGAAAGACAAGTCCAACGCCGTGGTCGGCAACCTGTGTTACCGCCACGTCATCCGTGTGATGGAGGCGGCCGAGGCGATGGGCGGGTTTCGTTTCCTCGACGAGGCCGACGCGGTCGAATTCGAGTATTGGCCGCTGGAACTGGCCAAGTTGAAGCAACCCGAGCGCGAGCTTTCTCGCCGGGTGGCGCTGGTGACGGGCGCGGGCAGCGGCATCGGGCGCGCGATCGCCGCGCGTTTGGCGGCCGAACACGCGCACGTCGTGTTGACCGACATCCGCGGCGACGCCGTTCGCGATGCTGCGGCCGAAATCGCCGCCGCCTGCAAGGATCCACACCGCGTGCGCGCCGTCGTCGCGGACGCGACCAGCGCGGACGACACCGCGGCGGCGGTGGGCGAGGCGGTGATGGCGTTTGGCGGTCTGGACATTCTGGTCGCCAACGCGGGTTATTTGGAAGCCGCCGCTGTCGACGAAATCAGCGAGGAAAGCTGGGATCGGCACTTCGACGTGAACGTGAAGGGGTACTTCCTGGCGGTGCGCGAGGCGGTCAAGGTCATGAAGATACAACGGCACGGGATCATCCTGTTGAATGCGTCGAAGGGCGCGTTCGCGCCGACCGTCAACAACACCGCGTACGCCAGTTCGAAGGCGGCGGTGGCGGCGCTGGGTCGCAATCTGGCGACCGAACTCGGGCCCTTCGGGATTCGCGTCAACTACATCAACGCGGATTTCATCGACACATCCTTGATGCGGGCGATGATCGCGCAGCGCGCGACGATGAACGGAATCTCGATCGACGCGCAGGAGGCGGAATACCGTCGGCGGAACCTGATGGGCGTCGGTCCGATTCCACCCGACGCGGTGGCGGAAGCGGCGCTGTTCTTGGTTTCGGATCGATCGCGATTCACCACCGGCATGGCGTTGTCGATCGACGGCGGCATCAAAGAAGCGATGCCCCGCTAATTGGTTGCGCAACCACGCTTCGTGATTGCGCTGCGCAACCGTAGGAGGCTGTGTAACGGAGGGAAAGTGCTGGTGCATTTCACCCGTTCATTTCACCCGAGGTATCAGCATGTTCCTCGGCGTTGCCCTGCTACTGTTCTGTTCTGACCCGTGACAATACCGGGGTCTCACCGGACACACACACAGGTGAGTCGGCAGTGAGTCGTATGACGAGGCTTAGCACCACGTTTGTTCTGCCCTTGGTTGCGTGCCTTTCGGCGGGTTGTATCCCCGAGGCAGACGAGGGCGTTGTGGATGGTACCGGTGGCGGTGCCGTCGCATCGGGAGGCGCACCGGGCTCGGGGGGCATTGGACCGGGCACGGGAGGCGCGACCGGGACCGGAGGCGCGACTGGTGCGACGGGGGGCCGAAGCGCCACGGGGGGCGCGTTTGCCTCTACCGGTGGACGAACGGGGACGGGAGGCGGCGGAATTCCGGCCTGCCAGACGGCCATGGGCGGGGTGACGGGTTCGACCGGAGCCAGCGATCCCCTGAACGCCGCGGCCAGATGCAGCAGCGGTCGCACCTGGATGAGCGGCAACGGGGCGACCATGATGCCAGGCGATCGCTGTCAGGGCTGCCACCTGTGGACCGTCGCAGGCACGATCTACCCGACCGGGCACGAACCAACCTACTGTAACGGGCTATCCGACAGCAGCGTCTCGATCGTGATCACCGATTCGCAATGCCGGGTCGTGACCATGACTCCCAACGCCGCCGGCAACTTCTACTCTCAGGCAACGTTGGTCGGCGAGCTTGCCGTGAAAGTGATCCGGGGACAGAACGTGCGCCGGATGGTGACGCGGGCGCCCCACGGCGAGTGCAACGCCTGTCATACGCCAACGGGGATTCAGGGTGCCCCGGGCCGAATCGTTCCGCCGCCGTGATAGTTCCCGCGCGCGGCCGGTCACCTTCGCCGTTCGCCGTTATGGTTCGAACAGCAGCAGTTCGTGCGTGGCCAGATCTTGCAGAAACGTTCCGAACAGCTCCAGCTTCTCATCGCGCGTCGCGCCTGGCAGGCCGGCCTGCACGTGCGGCAGGTCGAAGACCTGCCAGCCCGTGAGGGCCCCGTCGCAGCTGGCCACAACGTCCAGATTCCAGCCATCAAGATCGAAACGGCGCACGAAGGCGTCATAGGGGAGATCCTCGACGATGACCTGACCGAGGGGCGCCGATCGAGGGGTGTTGGCGGCGCCAACCCCCGTGCCTGGCCGCAGCCCCTGGGGCCAGTTCATCAACGGCGATCGACGCCCCCGTTGCGCCAGCAGCGGCAGCCCCTTGGTTGCCAGCCTCATCGGCTGGTAACTGGGACGCGTCGCGAAAAATGTGTGCTGGATGATCGCCCCGTGCAACAACTCGGCGATGGCGTGGCGTTCGATCTCGGGCAGGCCCGCGACGCGTGCCTTCACGCCGGGATCGTCGATGTAGGTCTCGGGCAAGTACCGGGCGGGGCCCAGAAATCGTTCAAGGCGCAGGCCGCTGGCGTCGATCAGATCAAACACCTCGGTCACGGTGTAGCTGCGATCGCGTGGGTGCAGCAGCAGGTCAACCAGCCCGGCGTCACTGGTCAACTGAAGGTCGGCGAATTTTTCCGGCATGAACGGGTTAAAGGAAGGCAATCCCGCCAAGACCGCGCGCGCCAGCGTCACCTGCTCGGGCAGCGGCGCGTCCCCGCCCAGACGCCGCAGCAGATCCTGCATCACGTAGACTGTCGACCGGCCATAGGTGGCGTACAGCATCACGGCCATGCCGCCCGTCGGTGTCAAAAGCGCGGCCAGGCGGCGCGCACCCAGTACGGGATCGGCCAGGTGGTGCAGCACGCCCGACGACACGATGTAGTCGTACCCGCGCATGTCGCCCCTTGCATTGGGATCCGCGGGCGGCAGATCTTCGATCTGTCCCAAGCGGAACGTCAGGTTGCCGCCGACACGCTGGCGGGCAGCGCGCTGACGGGCCAGCTCCAACGACGCCTCGCTGATATCGATTGCCGTGACGTCGACCTCGGGATAGTCGCGCGCGATCTGAACGGCCGTTATTCCGGTACCACAGCCGGCATCCAGCACACGCAACCCGGCCAGTGATTGTCGCCCCGGCCAGAAGACATGCCTGACGTAATCAAGCGTGCCCAGAAGGGCGAGGTCCAGCCCACCGTTGTCGTTGGGTTCAAGAGGCGGATAGGGGTACCGGCGGTACAGATCACGAACCGCGTCGGGGGATTCGCCGCCGGCCTTTTCACGAGCCTGGGGGTTTTCCGCCAGGGGCCCGCGGTGCTCGACCGTTCCCGATCCGGTTCCGGTCTGGGGGTGTGTTGCGGCAACGGACATCACCTCCCACGTATCGGTGCAAATGCGTCGGAACGTGAGACTGGATTCGGGACGGTCTAGGCGACACGCCTTCCGCGGGCGGGGTCGGCCCCGTCGAGACACGGGCGGGGTCGGCGGCCGGTCCCGGCACGCAGTGGCGCGTATCGCGTTCAGGCCTTGAGTGCGGTCAACTCGCCCGCTTTGCCGGTGGGCGCGGAACCGAAGTTCGTCATCGGCACGCCCATCGCGTTCGCCAGCGTGGTGCACAACTGGTTGCTCGGAGCGTCCTTGTCGTTGGCGGTACCGGCGCCGACGGTCATCTTGATGAACTGCCCTTGTTTGAAATAGCCTTTGCAGCCGCCAATCAGCATCAGGGGCAGGTCCATCCAGTTGTGGCCGAGGCCATCGCCCAGATCGTTCATGTAAAGCACGGTGCTGTTGTCCAGCAAGGTGCCGCCCGGTTCGGTGTAGGCGGACATGCGGTCAAGCAATCCCTTGAGCTGCGTCGAGTACCACTGGTCGACGTTGAACAGCGCCGACTTCCAATCGGCCTCGGGAAGCGTACCCATGGTGCCCCCGTCGGTGGTCGAACCGTGGGACAGCTTGTGGTGGTTGTACAT
>JANOJB010000071.1:0-15788 GCA_031407985.1 Pseudomonadota bacterium
GCCTTTTCGATCTCGGCCATGTTCGTGCCGCGAATGTTGAACTGGATCGGTTGCTGTTTGAACCCACTGTCGCCGCCAATCGGGCTGATCGGGTTGACCGTCATCATCGCGTTCTTCGTGCCCTTGTACCGTTCGCGCACCCACGCCATCGCGTCTTCCTGGTGGTACTTCCGCTTGGTGCGCGAGACCAGCAAGACCTGGATTTGCCCGATGTTGACCTGGCCCTGCGCCCCGCCGCCGATGGTCACGAACGTCCCCACCACTCCCGGGCCGTTCTTGCGCAGATCCTCGGCCACCACCTCGCTGTACTTGCGGGCCGTCTCCAGCGACGTTCCCGTCGGCAGCTCGACCGTCAACTGAAACTGCGCCCGATCCTCGGGCGGCATGAATTCAGATTTCACCTGGGCGACCATCGCGAACGATCCCACCAGCGCCAGGACGGCGACGATCATGGTGATCAACCGGTGATGCAGCGCCGCCCCCAGGATTCTTCGATACGCGCGATCGATGGCGCCGAACAGTTTCTCGGAGATGCGCGCCATGAACCCTGGACGCCCGGCGTGCGACGACCGGCGCAACAGGCGCGACGACATCATCGGCGTCAACGTGAACGACACGAACAGAGACACCGCAACGGCGAAACTGACCGTCATCCCGAACTGGAAGAAGAACCGCCCGATGATGCCCTTCATGACTGCCACAGGCACGAACACCGCGACGATGGACGACGTCGTCGCCAACACCGCCAGACCAATTTCGGCGGTGCCGTCCGCCGCCGCCTTCAACGGGGGTTTTCCCATCTCCAGGTGGCGGTGGATGTTTTCGATCACGACGATGGCGTCGTCGACCAGGATCCCGATCGACAACGACAGCGCCAGCATCGTCATGTTGTTGAACGTGAAGCCCATGACCTGAACGAACGCGAACGTCGCGATGACCGACGCGGGGATCGACACCGCGCTGATCAACGTCGCGCGGAAGTCGTGTAGGAAGAACATGATCACGATCACCGCCAGCAACGCGCCGAACAGCAGGTCGAATTTCACGTCGTCGATCGAATGCTCGATAAAGGGGGCGTTGTCGGTCGGCACCGACAGGCGCGCCCCCGCCTTTTTCACAATCGGATCGATCGCGGCCAGCGCCTTGTGAACCTCCTTGGCGACCTCGACGGTGTTGGACCCCGACTGCTTCCGGATCACCAGCGCCACCGCGGAGGCGCCATTCATCGACGAATGCGAACGCGCCTCGGCCGTACCGTCCTCCACTTGCGCCACGTCGCCGACACGCACCCGCGCGCCGCCGATGCCGGTAATCAAGATATCGGCGATTTCTTTGGTCGATTTCACCTCGCCCTTGGTCTTGACCGCGAATTCGCGCTGCCCGTCCTCGATGCGGCCGGCCGGCAGCTCCATGTTCTGCGATTGCAGCGCGCCGATCAGGTCCTGGACCGTCAGCCCGCGTCCCGCCAGGGCGTTCGGATCCAACAGGACATGGATCTCGCGGTCGCGGCCGCCGACCAAATCCACCGCGCCGACGCCCGGGATCTGCTGAACCCGCGACTTGACCACATCGTCGGCCAGGCGGGTCAACTCGCGCGCGGGCAGGTTTCCCGACAGCGCCACCGACATGATGGGGGCGGCACCGACGTCGAACTTCTGGACCACCGGCGGATCGATACCGGCCGGCAGTTTGCGCAGCGTCGACGACACCCGATCGCGAACGTCCTGCACGGCGGTGTCGACGTCCACCTCCAGGTGGAACTGGATCAACACCTGCGTGACGCTTTCGAGGCTGATGGACTTCAACACCTTGATGCCACTCATGGTGTTGATGGCTTCTTCCAGGGGGTCAGCCACCTTGGATTCCATCGACGCGGGATCCGCCCCCGGGTACATAACCGTCACCGTGACGAACGGGAACTCGACGTTCGGGAACAGATCGACGCCGATCTTGGGGTAGCTGACGAATCCGAACACCAGCAGGGCCGCGATCATCATGATCGCGAACACCGGGCGGCGGATCGAAATGTCGGCGAGTTTCATGGCGATTTGACCGGGCGCTTTTTCGCGCGCGCGGCGGCAGCGGGTTTCACGATCGCGGCGGGCCCGACCGGTGCCACGGCAACAGCTCCGGCCACGGTCGGATCAGCAGCAAGGTTCACCTCGGCCAGCAACCCCGACTTCAGCGTGCCGTCGGGATTCGGAATCTCGGCCACCACCTCGACCGTGCGTGTGCGCGGATCGACGGATGGCTGAATGCGCGTCACCTTCGCGGGGCGCTTCATACCCACGGCCTCGAAGTTGGCCTGGACGATCTGCCCCGCCTTCACGCCCGCCAGCGATCCCTCGGGCAGACGAAACCGCAGCTCCAGCACCGACTGATCCTGAACCACCAAAACCACCGTCGGCGGCATCATCGTGGCCATCTCGCCTTCGTTCTTCAGCTTGGCAGCCACCACGCCGTCGATCGGCGAGCGCACGGTGCAGTCGGCCAGCATCTTGGCGGCGATCGACTCGGCCACCTGGGCCTGATTGACGCCGGCACGGGCACCTTCCACCCGCGCCTGGATCTGATCCCAGTCCATCTGGTTGACGGCCTTCTGTTCGAACAGGGCCTTCGTGCGCGCGTGCTCGATCTCGATCGCCTTCAGGTTCACGCGGGCCGAAGCAACCGCCGCCTTGGCCTGGTCCAGGCGCAGTTCCGCGTCGCGGCTCAGCTGCCTGAACAGAACCATCCCGCGCCGAACCTTGTCGCCCTCCTTGACGTAGATCTTCCCCAGCACGCCGCCCGCGTTCGGACCGATCTGTGATTCGGCGCGTGGAACGGTCGTACCTGTGGTGCGTCCGTCGGTGGGCGACACAGAAGTCGACTCGCCCTTCTCCCCGATGGCGGGCAGGACGGGAAGCGGCGGCGCGCCTTCGCCCTGCGCGGGTGGAAGCTTGGCGTCGGCCTTGCTGCGTCCGCAGCCGGCGACGCCAACGACCATCAACCCCGTCAATCCAAGCACGGCGATCCCCGCCAGCGGCAATACCCGACCCCACGGTCGCGACGTCAGCATGATCATTTCCTTCCAGTCCTTTCGCCTGCCATGTCAGCCGTCATTTGTGTCGACGGAATCTTCCCCACCGCCTTGGCCAGCGCCGCCTGCGCCAGATACACGCCGTACCTGGCCTGGGCCTGTCCGACGCGCGCGTTGGACAGGTCCGTCTCGGCGGCAATCACGTCGGTCGTCGTGGCCGCACCCTGCTGATAACGCACGGTCTGAATCCGGTGCGCTTCCTCGGCGGCGTCCAACGCCGCACGCGCCGACGCGACGGTTTCATACGCCGTTCTTGCGTCCAGCAATGTCCGCCGTGCCTCGAACATCAACTGTTTCTCCATGACCTCGATGCCGATCGTGGCCTGCCCGGCCTTGGCCTCGGCTTCCTTCACGCCCTTCCAATTCTTGCCCCAGTCCCAGATGTCCCACGACAGAACGCCTCCGACGAACCAGGCATTTTTGGGTTGAAAGACGCTTTGCCCTTCGATGTGCTGGTACGTACCGACAGCTGTGATGTTGGGCATCAGTTTGGCCTTGGCGATCTCACGCCCCGCCAGCGCCTGTTCGCCACGTTGGCGGGCGGCGATGATGTCGGGACGGCCGCTGGCGGTGGCCATCTGGGCCACGTCTTCGTCGCGCCAGGTCAGCGGCGGCGGTGGATCGGGCAAATCGTCCACGACATCGATCGGCGTCCCCTGCGGGTAGTCGAGAGCCAGTCCCAGGGCCGCTGTCGCCAGCGCGATTCCCGACCTTGTACGCAACAAAGCCTGGCGGGCGTTCTCGCGCGCCGCGGTCAGGCGCAACACATCGACGCGCCCCAGGACGCCGCCTTTTTCCAGGATCTGCGCGCGCGCCAGCTGGGCCTCGAACTGCTCAAGACTTTTCGCGGCGACGGTCTCGGATGCCTTCGCCTGCAACAGTTGCAGGTACGCCACGGCCGCGCGCTGCCCGGCGTCCAGACGGGCCTGCGCGTGATCGGCGCGCGCGGCATCCTCACCGTTCTTCTCCATCGCCACCAGCCGGCTTAACACCAACAACCCCGATATCGGCTGCGCCAGGGTCAGCGACGCCTGCCAGGTCAATTGGTCGCGCGCGCGAAACGACGTTCCGCCGGCGAAAGGAACATCCAGCGCCTTGTCCCAAAACTGAAGGTTCGCGTCCGCCTTTAGCGATGGATACCGTTGCGCACCCGCGCCGCCCACGCGCATCTCCGACGCGGTGATGCCCAGCGCGGCGGATCGCGCCTGCGGACCATCCTTGGTCGCCACATCGATGGCTTCGGTCATCGACAACGGACGGCGCGCGGGCTCCGCCGCCACGACGCTGCCGACGTCGGCGCCCAACAGGGCCAGCGGAATCAGGGTAACCGTCGGTCGAAAAAATATCCGCAAGGTTCGTGTCATCGCTCGATTCCCGCTCCTTTCAAAAACAGATTGACCAAAAACGGCGCACGTTCGGCCAAGGGTTCCTTCTGGCCGTGCAGCAACCAACCGCGAACGACCCCGTGGATGCTGCCGGTGAACACCTCGGTCAATTCGCGCGTCGGCAGATCCGACCGGACCAGCTTCTCGCGAACCGCCTGAACCAGAATCTCCTCGAACACCACCAGCTGCCGGGGAACGAACCGTTCGCCTTTCGTGTCGGCCTTGCTGTCGGCCTTCGTGTCGGCCTTGCTGTCGGCTTTCGTGCCTGCCTTGCTGTCGGCTTTCGTGCCTGCCTTGCCCGCCTTGGCCGCGGCGCCGTGCACGTAGCAGCCGGTCATGCCCCCCGTCTGCTCGAAAACGCTGAACATCGCGCTTTTCGACTGGATGAAACCCAGCACGGCGGACGTCAGCCCCAGCAGCTTGTCGCGGGCGCTTCCCGGCCCGACCGCGATCCGCCGCAACCCATCGCCCAGCTGCTTGCGCCGCAGTTCGACCAGGGCGCGCAGGATGCTCTCTTTGCTGTCGAAATAGTTGTACAGGGTCCCGGCCGCGACACCCGCCCGCTCGGCGATTTGGGTCATCTTGGCGTCGGCGAAACCACGCCCACCGAACTCGGCCTCGGCCGCGTCAAGGATGGCATTGCGAAAAACCTCGGTGATCTCCCCACGCAGCGATGCGCGCGCACGACCCGACGTGGCGGGTTTGGGCGAAAGCCCTCTGGCCGGTCTTGTGCCGGATCGGGCGCCCCTCATGGCGCCGGACTTCGCGCGCGGCGGCGCCCCAGCCCCACGTGGCTTGCGCGACGACGCGTTGGATTCAGAGTTCACAGGCATGAACGGTGATTCATCTAGCGGACGACCACCGACCTGTCAAAGGGTTTTAAATGCTGCCTGCTATCATCGCTGGCATCCGGCATCCGCGTGAATCTCGGAGATCACAGAGAAGGGAGCAGTCATGGTTTGTCGAATCGCGACGTACGACGGAAAGGTGAACACCGATACCGAGGAAATGCGCGCCTTTCGCGAGTGGATGGGCGAACAGGCTGGTTTCAAGTCCGCGTACCACGTCGTGGATCCGCACACCGGCATGGCCCTGTCGATCAGTTTCTGGGAAACCGTCGAACATCTGGCGGCGATGGCGGATCGCACGCTGCCGGGCGGATCGACGGGACTGAAGCCGGAAAGTGTCGACGTGTTCAACGTCCTACACGAGTGACCGGGGCGACAATCAGTCGGGGGCCTGGGACGATGTCACAATCGGCGCCACGCAGTCGGCCTTTGGATCGGCGCGCAGGGGCAGCCAGCGGTTAAACGTGGACTCGGCGACGGCGATGAAAAGAACCGGCGATTGCGCGGCCGGATCAAAGTCGCCAAGTGGAACACCCCCACCAAGCAGCCCGCGCGCCCGTTCGCGAAAGGCCAGGTGCGCTGGCGCGTCGAACAGCACGAAGTACAGTTGCTCCGTGCTGCCGGGCTCGCTCCGACGCCGGTGACCAAGGCACTGGGGCAGAAGCGTGAGGTGATCCAGGCCGGCGTCCCGCGCCGCGCCCAGCAGCGCCTCCGGTGTCACGCGGCCCGCGAACGCGCGGTCGAACTCGCCGCGCAGCAGAAGCGGGATGGCGGGCGCCGCGGGCGCATTCATTGATTCCATCGCCCGCCGGAACACCTGGTGGAACAACCCGCTGACCAGTGCGGCGGGCGGTCGCAGCACCAGGATCGGGTCGCCGGGTCCGGCCGCCGGCTCAAACGCCAGGGTCCAGTTGCGCAGGGATTCGGGCGCAACCGTGTACGGCTGCGCACGCGTGCCGCGCACCGAGCGCATGAACAAGAAGCCCAGTCCGGTCAGGACCACCAGGGCGACCGCGAACTTGATCAACAGGCGTTTGGCGCGCGTCATTGACACCTTATATCCGTCCCAGCGCCCGCGCCCATGCGGCCACCACCGCGCCCAGCGCCGCGAACGCCAGGGCACCCTGCGCCACCCGCGACGCGACCGAGATCGGTGCCGTGGCGCGCGGGCGATCCAACACGCCGGCCGCGATCCCGCACACGAAACCCAAGACCAGGCCGAACACGTGCGCGAACACATCGGCGCGCGCGCCGAAGCCCAGCATCGCCAGCAACGCGAATCCGGCGCCGGCCGCGACCCAAGCGCGGCGGCGCACGGGCCCACCGCCACGCCAGCGCCGCACGCACTGCAACCCGACCACCAGTCCCAGCGCCGCGAACGTCGCCGTCGACGCGCCCACTGATCGATGGTCGTTGGTCTCGACGGCGGCGGTCAACAGATTCCCCCCCGTGCCCGCCAGCAGGATCAACGCAGCCGCGACCCCCGTGCCCAGCCAACGCCCGGCCGCGCTGACGAAGATCAGCGACGCGACCACGTTGCCGAACACGTGCATCAGATCCGCGTGCAGCGTCATTGCGGTCACCGCCCGCCACCACTCACCGGCGCGGATCCGCCCCGCGTCGGCGATCCCGGCGGCGAACCAACGCGACGACGGAACCCTTTCCCAAACCCCCGTCACGTACTGGAAGGCCAGCAGCATGACACCCAGCACTATCCCCAGGGAACCAGTCCCGCGATCCGGAACCGGCGGCGGCACGTGGGTGCCAGCCTCGACCTCGCGATCATTGGCACCAAGCGCGCGCAACGCCCGCGCCGCGTCGGTCGCGCGAACCACCAGCGCCAGCATCCCGTCGTCCTGCCGAAAAATCCGGTACGGCAAACCAACGGCGGCCAGGACCAGGGCCCATTCGTCCGCGCGATCGCTGTTGGCCGCGACCCGCACGGTCACGTCGTCGGTGGACAAGTCCATCAGGATTGCGGGTCCGTCGTTCATTGGTTCAATCCAAGCTGCAAGCTGCAAGCTGCAAGGTCCACGCTTCACTCTGCACGCCGGGCCAGGTTATTCCACCCGCACGCCCGGTCGGCCCGATCTTTCTTCCGGTCTGGCTAACGGCGCCCGGACGACCCGCTGACCAAGGCAAGAGCACGTCTACGGCGACGACCGGCGGTCGCGGCCATCAGGCCCAGCAACGTGACCAGGCCCAGCCCCGCGTCGCCGCCGGATCCGTCGACCAGGGCGCAGGCGCACCCGGCACCAACGTCGTTCGATGGGGCGCCTGGACCGATGCCCGTCGTACCGGTTGCGCCACCGCTCGCCAACGGGCCAGGCGCGCCAGCCGTACCAGTCGAACCGGGTGCGCCGCCCGTCGCTGTCGAACCGGGTGCGCCACCCGTCGCTGTCGGACCTGCGGCGCCCCCGCTGCCGACGACGACGGTGCTTCCGCCACTGGAAGACGCGTCGATCGGGGCACCGGCGTCCGGCAGCGCACCATTGTTGGCCGCCACGTGCAGAAAACACGCGGCGCACGTGAAGTTGTATCTTCCCCGGCTGGCGACGTTCTGCTGGATGGCCATCAGCGTGGAATCGGCGTTGACGACATCGACGACCGCCACGTGCCCGGTTGTGCCGTCGGCACCGCACGCGCCCGGCGCAAGGACGATCAGATCGCCGTGAACGGGCGCCGTCACCTTGACCAATCCACTTGGAATTGTGCCGTCGCACCAGACGCCCGCGTTTCCGTTCGGCACGGACGTCACGTTCCATTTGAAATGCAGGTAGCGATGGGCAAGCTCGGTGCACTGGTACCCACCGCTGCCCTGCGTACGCACCCATCCCGTGCCGCCGTTCGTGGTGCTGGTGTCGATCCCGTTGTTCGAATAGATCGCGCTGCCGCTGGCACCGGCGCATTGCGCGTACGCGGGAAAGCCGTCGATGAAGCGATTGGCGGGGACCGTCTCGGCACAGATATCGACCGCGAAACTGGCGGAGGATTGACCGGCGGCAACCACAAAAATCCCAACGGATGCAGCGCGTGACAACCTCATGCGAACCTCCCGTCGACTGCGAACACCCTTGACCGTATGCCGCCCGGCCCGGGCAAGCAAGCCTGGCAAAATGGGACGCACGGGCCGTCCGGCGCCGGTTTCTTCGGATAGCGCCGCACGGCGGCCGCAGGGACAGTGAAGGTCTGATCCCCGCTTTGCCCTTAGGCAGCCGGAGGCCCCCATTGCCAAGTCACATCCGCCGGTTTGCCAGACATTGCCATTCCAGCGCCACCCCGATGCGGCGCGCCGCGGGAGCAGCCGCCCTGGCGTTGCTGCTGTCGTCGTGCGTTCCCAATGATGGCGTCATTTCGACCGGCGGCACAGGCGGTTCGGGGCAGCCCCCGATGGACGCGGGTTCCAGCGGTGGAACCACGGTGACCGGTAGCGGGGGCAGCGGCACTGGCGGTGCCGTCGCCGCGACGGGGGGCGCCGGTACGGGTGGCAACAACGGTACCGGAGGAGGCAATACCGGCGGGGCGAACAGCTCGGGCGGCAGCGGAACGGGCGGAGTCAGCACCGGCACGGGCGGCGCCAGCGCCGGCACAGGCGGAGTCAGCACCGGCACGGGTGGCCGCGGAACGGGCGGCTCCGGCACCGGTGGTCGCGGGGGCGGAACGGTCGCCGCGACAGGCGGCGCGGGCACCGGGGGCCGGGCCGGCACCGGCGGCATCAGCGGCGCGGCCGGCGCGGGGTCGACGGCGGTCTGCCCTGCCGCGGCCCTGGTCTGCGAAGACTTCGAGGACGGCATGGCCCAGGGCTGGAGCGCGCTGGCCGGCGGCATGACGATCGACACCCAGCATGCGTCCAGCGGAACAAACGCGGTGTTGTTGAACATCCCCGCCGGGGGACGTGGCGGTTTCATCAGCCGCAAGGGCGCCCCGTTGTTCCCGCTGGTGAACAAGACGATGTGGGGGCGGGTGATGGTGTGGTTCGACGTGGTCGCCGATGGACACACGGACATCGTCCGGGGCCAGGCCGCCTCGGGAGGAAACCCCGCGTACAACGTCGCCGAGCAGCACGGCGACTACATGATGAACTACTACAATGGTTCCGCGGCCACCGATTGCTGGGCGCGTCCGAAGGCTCCGCAACCGACCAAGGTGGCGCTGGGCAAATGGATGTGCTGGGAGTGGAAGTTCGACGCGGGCACCAACAACATGCAGTTCTTCGTCGACGGGGCACTGAATCGTGCCGTCAACATGACCGGCGACGGCTGCCTGTCGGGCAACGGCGTCTGGGTCGCCCCCCCCGACTTTGGAATGGTCAGCGTCGGCGCCTACATCGCCGAGGTGGGGGGCGCCATGAAGATGTGGTTCGACGACATCGCCGTGGGCACGGCTGAACGCATCGGTTGTCCCGCGCCCTAGCGTGAAAAATGTGATTTACTCGCGCCCCATGACCGTTGGCGCGCTTACTTTTTTGGGTGTGGTGTTGGGGTTCGCGGGATCCGCACACGCGGCGTGGGTTCCGCCGCCCGCGGTCCATACCGTGCCCGTGTTTTCCGGACTGCTGGGGGGCGTCCGCCCCTTCCGGCTGGTTCCCGTTGCAAAACCCACCGCGCCACCGGCAAACACATCACCCGTAGCGCCCCCCGCCGCGTCCGCGCCGAAGGCTCCGCCGTCCGCGACGGCGCAGCAGTCGGCCCCGTCGTCGGCCCCGTCGTCGGCCCCGGTGGTACCGCCATTCATGCCGGACCCTCCGATCGTGGCCGCAACGCCACCGCCACCCCCACCGGCGCCCAAGCCGAGCCCACCACAGCCCCCGATCGCGGCGCGCGAACTTCACGCGCGGGTCGCCCCGTCGGTTGTCGCGCTGGTGGTGTCCGGCGGATCGGCGCCCGCGACGGTCGCGTCGGGCGTTCTGGTGACCGCGTCGGGTCTGGTGCTGACCAGCCGCCGGGCGATTGGTGCCGCTGTCGACGGCTCGGCGTCGGTCGCGATGGTTCGCGGTGGATCACAGGGGCGGAAAGGCGCCGGCGATCTGGCCAACGCGGTTCCCGCGCGTCTGGTCGCCGTCTCGGCCGAACTGGATCTGGCGGTGGTGGAAGCGATGCCGGCGGAATCGGTTTTCTATCCGCACCTGCCGATCGCGCGGCGGACAGCGCCCGACAACGCGGGGGTGCTGGCGGTGGGTCACGGCAAAAAGCAGGGCCTGTGGTCCGCGACCATGATTGCCATCGGCCCCGCGATGGGACGCGCGGGGGCGGATCGTTGGCTTCGCAAACTCCCGGCCGAATCGTCGCTGCTTGACGCCGGCACGCCACTGGTCGACGCCGTGGGCCGCATCGTCGGTCTGGTCGCCGCCCCGACCGCGAACGATGCGCGGATCGCCGTGGACGCCGAAGGTTTGTTGCGGTTCTTGCTGGCCAGCAACGCGTCCGACCTGCGTTTCGCGGGCGTGCCCCCGTACCGACGACCATCCCCGGGCACCATCGGGATCGCGGGCGCCCGAACCGCCAGCGGCAAACCCGAGGACGGGGCGCTGCCACTTGTTGGCCTGGTCCCCGCCCGGGCAGACACGACCGAAGGGGCGATGCCCGGCGTGGCCCGCAAAGGCAACCTTGATCGCCGCTTTCCAACGGCGCCACCGGCCGCGGCCTCGGCTCCCGCCGTGCTGTCGTCTGCGCCTTCCACGCCTTCCCCGCCGTCTCCCGCCGCGATGAATGAACGTAACGGGGTAAAGGGCGCGGCCGTGTTGGCCTTCGAGGGAACGGCGCGCGCCCGCGGTATCACGCTTCCCGATCTGGATCGCGCGGCGATTCCCGCCACGGTTCGCGTGGACACCGCGGATGCTCCCGAGCGGGGTGCCAAGACCGCGCCCGTAACCATCGTTCAACTGGGCGACTATCACGCGCCTGAAACCCGCGACGCCGAAACCATGGTGCGCGCGCTGGTCGAAGGCGAATCAGCGCCGGCGCGGCTATTGTGGAAAGACGCCGACCGCGGGGACGGCGAGGACTATCAACTGGCCGCCCGCGCCGCGCGCGCCGCCGGCGAGCAGGACGAATTCTGGTCGATGCACGATCGGTTGCTGCGCGCGACCACCCCGCCCAGCGGCGACAAGGTCCGAAAACTGGCGCGCGAGCTGCAGCTGGATCAGCGCGCGTTCATCATGGCCCTGGGCAGCGACGGCGTGACCAGCGCTATCGATCGGGAAACCCACCGCTCCGCGAGAATGCCGGTGTTGTGCACGCCTGCCTTCATCGTCAACGGGCATGTCGTCGACGGCGGATCGATCGCCGGCCCGGCGCTGCGGGCGGCCGTCGACGACGAGCTGGTGGCGCATGAGGCGAAGGCGCCTTCGCGCCCGCAACGGACCATTGCCGTCGGGGCGCCCATCGCCGGCGCGGCGTTCGACGCCGCGAAGATGGCGCGGGTGATCGCCGACGCAACCGCTCGGCGTTCGGGTCACCGCTCGGCGCGACCGCGACCCGCCCCGTAACGCCCTCGCCCAATCGCCCAATCGCCCAATCGCCTAATCGCCTAATCGCCTAATCGCCCAATCGCCCAATCGCCCAATCGCCCAATCGCCTAATCGCCTAATCGCCCAATCGCCTAATCGCCTAATCGCCTAATCGCCTAATCGCCTAATCGCCTAATCGCCCAAGCGCCTAATCGCCTAGTCGCCTAAACGATTGACCGCCTAGACGATCAGGGCGACCACACCCGCGACGATGCAGCCCGCGCCAAGCAGGCGGATGCCGGCGTCGCGTTCGCCAAGTAGATGGCCACCGAACAAGGCGGCGAAGAGCATCGACACCTCGCGTGCCGGCGCGACCTGCGACAACGGAGCCATGGTGGCGGCGTACAGCACGATGACGTACGCAACCGGCGAGATCGCGCCGACCAGCAGGGCGGGGCGCCACATCCGCCGGATGTAGCCGCGCATAGGCAGTTCCTCGCGTCGGCGCGCGACCAGCAGGACCACAATCCCCAGGGGCAGGCGGGCCAGATTGCCGAGATAGTCGACCAGCACCGGCGATATGCCCGCGCGCTTCACCGCATAGCCATCCACGACCGTGTACGCGGCGATGAACAGTCCCGTCAACAAGCCATAGAGAACACCCGCGCGTACCCTCTGGTGAACCAGGTCGGACCTCGTGTCGCGGCGGAAGACCTGAATCAGGCCTGGACCACCCGCAATCAAGACGATCCCGACAACAATGCCAAGCACGCCCAGCCAGCCCAGCAGGCGCAGCGATTCACCAAACAAGCCGGTTGCGACAAGCGCGGTCAACAGTGGCCCCGTGCCGCGCGCCACGGGATAGACGATCGACAGATCGCCTTTGCGGTAGCCACGCAGCAACGTCAGGAAATAGACCAGGTGGATGACCCCGCTGGTTGCGATCAAGGCCCACTGCAACGGACCGAAATCACCCACCTGCCGCCAACTGAACCAGATACCGACCGGAGCCCAGACAATCGCGAGAGCCACGAAGGTCAGCAATACAAAGCGGATATCGCCGCCCGCTTTTTTGGCTACCAGATTCCAACCGGCGTGAATAAACGCGGCGACCAGGACCAGCGTCAGGGGCAGGGCGGACATGGGCACCGGACCCAGTCAGCGACGGAGACCCGCCGGATTCAACACGACCCAGGTATCGTCCCGGTAGGTTTCCTTCCATCCGTCGGCGCTCAGGCGTTTGGCGACGGGAGACACCGGCGGCAGCGCCGCGCAAGCGATCCCGTGGCGCGTGAACAGGTCGCGGTAGTCGCCGGTTTGTTCGGCCGTTGTGTGCGCCGTCAACAGATCGGCCGGGTACGGATCCTGGCGGCTGTCGATGAACACGGGAACGCGCGGCGTGAACCAGATCAGGTAACCGCCCTCGTTGTACCGGTTGTAAAGCGGCCCGGGACAGGCCGACACCGCGGCCACCGCACCGGGTGACACCGGCCGCCAGCCCAGGCGTTCGATCGGGGCGACCCAACACATCGCCACCGCTGCGATGCCTCCGGCGACAAACAGCCCCGCGATGGCGAGATTCAGGCGCGGATGTTCGTCGGACGGGGGACGCGGTCCTCCAGGCAAACGCGGCAACCGCACGTCCGGGCCAATCAGGCGGCTCATCGCCGGCATCCACAGCAACAGAAACGGCGAGATGTTGCGTACGGCGCGCGCCGCCAGCGGCAACAGGATCAACGCCACCGCCACAACGACACGATCGTTCCAAGAATCCAGCCGCCGCCAGCGCAGGAAGACCAGCACGACCAACAACACCGCCGCCAGCCAGAACGCGATCTCGATCGGCCCCTTCGGATACGACGGCAGCCATTCCATGATCTGGTTCTGCCGCGATCGGGCCATCGATTCGCCGATGAACGTCCAAAGCCCCGTGCCCATCGGCGTCACCGCCGTCAGCGCTCCCGACACCACGGTCAAGATCGCCAGCCGGCCAAACCGCTTGCGATCCCCGAACCACGCCACGGCGGTCGCGGTGGCCAGCACCACGCCGCCCAGCGCCACGGCGCCGTGCAAATTCGCCCACACGACAAACAAGAACGGAATCCACCGGAAGCGCTCGGCGACGATCAGGTGAACCAGCAGGACCAAGAACAGCAGGCTGACGACCTGGGGCCGCAGCGCCCACACGACGCTGGCCAGCGGGAAACCCACCAGCGCCAATACGAAATTCACCGACGGGTGCGCGCGCATCAGGCGGTAGGCGACAAAACCAGCCAGCGTCGCGACGGCCGCGCCGACCGCCACCAACAGGGGCATGCCCCCCACGCGATACAGGCCATACGACAGCGCCTGCCACAACCATTCGTGATTCGGCCACGGCAATCCGCGAGCGGTGTGTGAATACGCGTCGACCAGCGGCACGTGACCCGTGGCGAACAGATCCTGCCCCGCGCGCAGGTGCCAGTACGTGTCGGCCTGCGCCGGCATCAAGCAGGCCGTGGCCGCCACCGCGACAAACAACAGAACCACACGCAGGTCGGCGAAGGTCGGGCTCAACCCCCTTCGCCACCACGCGACGTTCATACCGGGGTCACGGCGCGCGCGGTGAATGAATCGGCGACGCGTTTGTCGCGCAGCCGCCAGATGCGGCCGTCCATCAGGAAGTGATGCAAATTGATGAACGACAGCACGGCAGCAGCGGCCACCGGACCATCACCACCCAGCAACCGGGCCACGATCATCAAACCGGGATTGACCGCAAGACCCAACACCAACACCGTCACCGCGTAGCCGGCGAACATCGCGGCGCTGCGGCCGCGCGTCTGGTGCCAGCTGGTGATCGCCAGGTACTGCGCGCCGTGAAAGACCGGGACCAGGACGATGTTGAAAAACGGGTTCACCAGGCCGAGACAAAACCACAGCATCTGCGCCCCGACGACCGCGAACACCCCGCCGGGCAGGGGCGTGCCCGCGCGCCGCCGCCGGTGGGCCAGCCACGCCACCGACGACAAACTGCCGATGACCATGACCGCCGCGATGATCAGTACGAATCCGGGCAGCGGCGCGGGAACCAGCGCCTGGCGCGTCAGCTCGTACGCGGGGTTGCGCGCCTCGACATCCAAACGCGCCAGTCCCACCAGCGACAGGATCCACGATCCGTACAGCGGAAGGGCCACCAGGCGTTTTTCCGACGGAGACAGGCGCGCGCCTTGGCGCAACGGGTACAACATCGCCAGGCCCAGCGACTGGCCCGAATAGTGGTAACCGGACCAGATCACGTAGGTACCGAAGAACACGACCCCGACGGTGCGCGGCCAACGAACGGCCGCGACGGCGACACCCGCCAGCACCACGGGGATCACCAGCGTCACGATGGGGTGGGCCCGTAAGATCTCGCGCGAGGCGAACGCCCGCCGGTACGTCGCCGCATAGTGCGGACCGACGAAGATCAGCGCCAGCGCGAACGCGACCGACGTGACGGCATCGACGTGACCCGCCAGCGCCAGGCCGCCCAGGACGCCACCGACCAGCAACGTGAACCCCGGCCCCAGCAGCACGAAATCCGGCACCGGCCCCAGCAGCGCGGCCCGCGGTCGCGGTCCGGCGATCGAACCTTTGCTCTGTGGCTCAGACGACGCGAGAATCCAACCATTATACCGCCATCGCTTTCGATCCGTTCCGTTGTGCTTGCGGGGGCGCTTTGTCTGGCCTGGGTCTCGTCGGGCACGTTGCCGCTGGGGGAAGCGCTGGACGACGCCTTCGCCCCCAGTGATTTCGCGACCGACTTCGTACCGGCCGCGCGGCTCTGGCGCGGCGAATCGACCCGCGTCGACGTGAGCACCGGAAACGCGGAGTCCACTCTGTTGGGGGCACCGCCCTACGCCGCAATCGGGGTTCCCTACGGGGCTCACCCGCCTCCGTCGGTGTTGCTGGTTGCGGCGTTGGTGCCGCTGGGATTCCGGGCAGCGTCATGGGCGTGGCTGGCGCTGTCGCTGGGCGGCCTGGCGCTCCTGGCGTGGGTGGTCACC
>JANOJB010000103.1:0-8373 GCA_031407985.1 Pseudomonadota bacterium
GACATGGCGGACGGCGCGCGGAAGATCGTTGCACTGTCGGCGCAAGGGCAAACGAAAGCGAAGCAGTAATGGCCATCCTGGTAGGCAAAGAAACCAAGTTGATCGTTCAGGGGCTGACCGGATCGGCCGGCACCTTTCACGCCAAACAGATGCGGGAGTACGGAACCAACGTCGTCGGGGGCGTCACCCCGGGGAAGGGCGGCCAGATTCACGAAGGCTTCCCCGTCTTTGACACCGTGGCGGATGCGGTCAAAAAGACCGGCGCCAACGCGACCGTCATCTACGTGCCCCCTCCGGGCGCAGCGGACGCGATCTTGGAAGCGGGAGCGGCTGGTATCGACGTGATCGTTTGCATCACCGAGGGGATTCCGACCCTGGATATGGTCCGCGCGCGTCGGGCGCTCAAAGACATGCGCGGCGCATCTGGGGAGCCGACGACACTGGTCGGCCCCAATTGCCCCGGCGTGATCACTCCCGGCGCCTGCAAGATTGGGATCATGCCCGGGTACATCCACAAGCCCGGCAAAGTCGGCGTGGTTTCCCGCTCGGGCACTCTGACGTACGAGGCGGCACATCAGTTGACCGTGCTGGGGTTAGGGCAATCGACGGCCGTCGGCATCGGCGGCGATCCGATCAAAGGCATGGACTTCGTCGATGTCTTGGCGCTGTTCGAACGCGATCCACAGACACAGGCGATCCTGATGATCGGAGAGATCGGTGGTACCTCCGAGGAGGAAGCTGCGGCGTTCGTCCGCTCGTCCATGAAGAAGCCTGTAGCCGCGTTTATCGCCGGACAGACCGCCCCTCCGGGTAAACGCATGGGTCACGCGGGTGCGATCATCAGCGGCGGCAAAGGAACGGCCGGCGAAAAGATCGCCGCCCTCCGGGAAGCCAACATCGCCATCGCGGCAACCCCGGCGGACCTTGGCAAGACCATCGCCAAGTTTTTCTAAGAACACCAAGCAGCCAGTAGAAGGAGCGTCGAGACAATGGCAATCGAACGAACGTTTGGAATCGTGAAACCCGACGCCGTGGCCAAGGGAGCCATCGGCGGTGTCATTCAACTGATCGAGGCGGCCGGTCTGCGTCTTCTCGGCGTCAAGATGGTCAAGCTCAGCCAGGTCCAGGCCGAGGGCTTCTACGCCGTTCACAAGGCCCGTCCCTTCTTCGGCGATCTGGTGCGTTTCATGACGTCCGGCCCATGCGTGGTGATGGCCATCGAAGGCGAAAATGCCGTCAGCCGCTACCGCGAGGTCATGGGGCCGACAGATTCCAAGAAAGCACCGGCCGGCACGATTCGCGCCCAGTTCGGAACCGACATCGAAAAGAACGCGGTCCACGGCAGCGACGCGCCGGAAACCGCAAAGGCCGAGATCGGGTTCTTCTTCTCCTCCGCCGAACTGGCCTGATCCAGCAGGTCCAAGGCGCACCGACGGACGGGCGAATACGATCGCCCGTGTTCGTCGTGTCGGCTGATCCCCGACTGCCTCCCACCTGGCGCACATACGCTCACGGACTCGGACCCAGGCCGGGCCGGATCGGTACCCGCGGGCGCATCCACCTGCGACCACAGTTCTCACCGAAACACCCGATCGGCTATACTGGAGGCCTAATTAAAATGTCTTTTCGTCAATTAGGTTCTCTGGGTGTGGTCTGTTTCGGCGTGACGGTTCTGACCCCGTTTGTGGTTGGCTGTCAGGATCGACCCCTCCATCTGCACGCGGGAACGGGTGTTGTTCAGCTGAGCGACGCAGGCGCCGGTGGTTTCGGAACCGGAGGAGTACGCGTCGGCACGGGGGGTCGCGGCGGAAGTGGCACCGGCGGAACCGTTGTGGGCACCGGCGGCACCACCGTGTGCGTCCCGGCAGGCAGGGAAACCTGTGGTGATCTGGGAGTCGACAATGACTGCGACGGTGACAAGAACGATGTCGATCCAGCGGAGTTGACCGACCCCGCCGCACACTGTGGGGCATGTTTCAATCAGTGCAACCAGGCCAACGCAGACAACATTCAGTGTTTGCGAGACACGACGACGGGAATCGTCGGTTGCCACTTCACATGTCGAAGCGGCTTCAAGGATCTGGACGGGGACGCCAAGAACGGATGTGAATGTCTAATCGACAGCGCGATCGAGGTTTGCAATCTGAAGGACGACAATTGCAACGGAACGATCGACGAGGGTTTTGACTTCATGGTCGACCCGACGAACTGCGGTCGCTGCGGGGTGCGTTGCGAGTACCCCTTCGCGCAATCGGTGTGCAACGCAGGAACCTGCATGAAGGGGAATTGTCTGGCCGGCTTCTTCGACGCGAACCGCATGGACGCCGATGGCTGTGAATGCCAAAGGACCAACGGCGGCGCCGAAATCTGCGATGGCATAGACAACAACTGCGACGGAATGATCGACGAGGCGGCCACCATTACGGGGCGCCCGACCTGCAAGAGCCAAGGCGTTTGCGCTGGTGTCGTCGCGCAATGCAACGGCATCAACGGCTGGTCCTGCACCTACGGAGGGGACTACCAGAGCGTTGAGGACATGACCAAGGGCTGCGACAGCAAGGACAACGATTGCGACGGTCGCGTCGACGAGGCCTTCGAGATCGGCAAGGCTTGTCCCGTCGGAACCGGTCCGTGCGCGGGCGTGGGATCGTGGGTTTGCGACGGCGCGGGTGGGCGGCGCTGTATCGGACAGATGGTTGCCCCGCGGCCGGAGATCTGCAACGGCCTGGACGACGACTGCGACGGAAGGATAGACGAGCTGGCGTCGGTGGCCGACAAGACGACCGACGACAAGTTGGTGTACTTCCCGAGTAGGAACGTCACCATGTTCGCTTACGAGGCGACCCGCTATGACGCGTCGTCGAACAGCTCTGGATTCGACTCCACCCGCCGGCCCTGTTCAGTCAGTGGCAAGGCGCCTTGGGCCAGCATCACCAAGGAAGATGCCGCCGCCGCGTGCGGACGGATTGGCGCCGGTTGGCGCCTCTGCTCGGCCGCCGATTGGTTCGACGCCTGCAACGGCTCGGGCAACACAACGTTCCCTTACGGAGCGGCCTACGTGGGGACAACCTGCGTCGGATACGACTACACAGCCCCTGCCCCGAACACGGCCCCGGCTGCGACCGGCGCGGCAACCATGTGCATCTCGGATCTAAGCGCAACGGCGGGCGATGAGCTTTACGACATGAGCGGCAACGTGAAGGAGTGGGCGCTGACCACCGTCACGCCCCCCGCATACGAGATCCGGGGCGGCGCCTACGACATCGCCAGCTTCTTGAACAACTCCGCGATGCCGGTGGTCAGAATCGCTCCCGGCTTGCAGTGCGACGCATCCAGCCCGGCGCCGGCCGTTCCGGTGCGACTGCCGTCGGTGGGATTCCGCTGCTGTCTGCCCGGACCATTGCCGGCACAGTGATCCTTGGCCGTTCCGCGTCGGCCGTTCCGCGTCGCGTTGCTGTCTTGTTTGGCCTGACGCGCACGATCGCGCTAGTTTGTGACCGTGTTTGACGATCTGCGTTCCCTGGTCCCGGATGAGCTGACGGCGCGTGTGGCGACGGCTGGACAGCCGCGTTTTCGGGCGGAGCAGATCTTTCGGTGGCTGCATGGCCACGGCGCGCCCTCGGTCGACGTGATGACCAACGTGCCCCAGGAACTTCGGGAAACGCTGGCGCGTGACCTGCCCATGCGGCCGCTGACCCTGGACGCCGAGCAGATTGCGATCGATGGCACCCGCAAGCTGCGTTTCCTGACCCATGACGGACGCGGCATCGAATCAGTGCTGATTCCCGAGGAACGTGAAGAACGGAACCAACAGCCCGAAGACAAAGCACCGCGCGACAAACTGACCCTCTGTGTGTCGTCGCAAGTTGGGTGTGCTCTGGATTGCGCGTTCTGCGCGACGGCGACCCTGGGATTCGGACGCAATCTGTCCGCGGGCGAGATCGTCCAGCAGATCTACACCGCGACCGCACGGGCCGGACGGCGCCCGACCAATCTGGTGTTCATGGGTATGGGCGAGCCCCTGCACAATTTCGAGAATGTGTCGCGCGCGCTGGCCCTGCTGATCCACCCGTGGGGTGCGGCGTTTTCGCCCCGCCGCATCACGGTTTCGACAGCGGGGCTGGTGCCTGGGATTGGTCAACTGGGACGGCTGACCCCGGCACCGAACCTGGCCATCTCGCTGAACGCCACCACCGACGAGGTGCGGGATCGGCTGATGCCGATCAACCGCAAATGGCCGATCGCCGAATTGTTGCGAGCCGCGCGCGGTTTTCCGTTGGCGCACGGCCGCAAGGTCACCTTCGAATACGTGTTGTTGGCCGGCGTCAACGACAGCGACGCTGACGCTGAACGGTTGCCACGGCTGCTCAAAGGATTGCCCTGCATGGTGAACCTGATTCCGTGGAACCCGTTCGCCGGCCCGGCGTTCGCGCGACCGACGGCCGAACGCATCAGGACCTTTCAAGAGATCTTGCGACGCCACGGTGTCCAGACGTACATCCGCACGCCGCGGGGCGACGACATCGACGCCGCGTGCGGGCAACTGGCCGCCCGCGGAGCGTCGACGCTGGTTCCGGCACCGACCAAACCGCGCGACACGGAAAAATGGCAAGCGCTTCTCCCGACGACGAACTAGTCCGCGCCCGGGATCTGGGCGTCGATACCTGCGGGCGCATCGCCGCATTTTGGGGGTTCACGCGCACCATGGGGCGCATGTTCGGCATTCTGTACCTGTCGCCCGAACCGTTGGCCCAGTCCGAGATTCAGCAACGCCTCGACATCTCGGCCGGAAGCGCCTCGATGACTTTGGCTGCGTTGGGTCGCTGGGGCGTGGTCCATCGGATCTGGGTGCGCGGCCAGCGGCGCGAGCACTACCGGGCCGAAACCGATTTCTGGAAGATGATCTCGGGCGTGTTGAACGAACGAGAGCGGCGCGAGATCGCCGCCGCGATCGCGATTGTGGAGAGAGCCAAGGCGGGGGCGAAGGCGGCTCAGGCATCCGCGCGGGGAAAGCGAAAAATCGAGGCGAAGTTCGTTGTCGAGCGCCTCCAGCGCCTGGACGACATCTGCCGATTGGGTCAAACGATGTTGGACATGCTCTTGGGACAGTTGCGATTGGATGTCGGGAGGTTTTTGGAGGTCTTGCAAGTGCCCCCGCTGGACATCGTGCCCACGGCCACGGCCACCGCCACCGCCACCGCTCGTTCGCGGGCACGATCCAAGACCTGACGAAAAGCGTCGGTCGGCGCCTTCCCTGGCGGAATGGCCAGCCGCGACGTGATCGCAACGCGTCAACGACCCGGACACTTCGATCGTTGCGTCGCGCCCAGCGGCGGACAATAGTGCCGACGATGACGTTGCTGGCCGAATCGCCCCTGGTCGTGGGTACCACCAGACCCGAACGTTTGGTGGCGCTTGCGACACTGACACGCGACGAGCGGGTGCCCGACATCATCGAAGCCCGTTTCGATCTGGCGGCCGCCGGCGAACCCGGGATGTTGCCGGACCTGCGACCGTTCTTTGCGGTTTGCCGGAAACTGGAGGAGTCCGGATCTCCCGTTCTGGCGACCATTCGCCTGCTGGCCGATGGGGGACGATGGACCCTCGATGCCGAGCGCCTGCCCTGGTTCGACGAGGCTCTGACCGTGGCGTCATGGGTGGACATCGAGGTCGACAGCAGGATCGCCGCCGACGTCGTCACCCGGGCGCATGCGCGGGGCGTGCGGGCCATAGTCTCGCACCACAACTTGACGGGAACGCCCGACACGGAACCCCTGATCGAAATCGTCGGCCGGGCGCGGGCGCTGGGGGCGGACATCGTGAAGATCGCCACGCTGGTCGAAACGCTGGAGGATCACGATCGCCTGATCGACCTGCTGCGTGGGCAACGTTCCACCGCGACCGCCGATCTGGCCGTGATTGGGATGGGATCGCTGGGAACGTCGCTGCGGTCGTATCTGCCCTGCGTCGGCTCGCGCCTGACCTACGGTTACCTGGACGAGGTAGCGGCCCCCGGACAGATTCACGCACGCGACTTATGCCAGCGCTTGATCAGCGATTGCCCCCGGTACGCGGAGCACCGATTGGCCCAGAAGCGTGGGTAACCGGTCCCCACGGGTTGTCTCTGTCCCTGGGATCGGGCGCCCTAGCCGGGATGAACGTGTTAAGCCTTGCGTTTGTTCAATTCATTTTGAATATTGAGAAACCTTTCCATGTCGGCCACACCCAGCTCCACATCTGCCCCGGCCCTCCGCGACACCCGCGCCGGGCACGACCTTGTCTCGGACGACATGCGGCGGGTCGAGGTGGGCCTGGCCGCGCGCCTCGATAGTCCCATCGGGGCGATCCCACAGGTGGGCGCGCATCTGCTGCAAGCGGGGGGCAAACGCTTACGGCCGCTGTTGTCGGTCCTGGCGGCGCGCGCCACCGACGCGCCGATTGACCTGGCGATTTCGGTGGGTGTTGCCGCCGAGCTGATTCACACCGCAACGCTGTATCACGACGACGTGGTGGATGACGGCCGCGTACGTCGTGGCCGTCCGGCGGCGCGCATGGTTTACGGAAACGGTATCGTTGTCCTGGTAGGCGATTTCTGTCTGGCGCGGGCTCTGGAAACCGTGGCCTTGACCGGATCCCTTGGCGCCGTGCAATCGCTGGCGGCGACGGTCACCGAGATGGCCGAAGGCGAGGTCGCGCAATTGGAGCGCGCCGGCAACCCGAACGCCACGGTCGACGACTATTTCCAGGTCATTGATCGCAAGACGGCTTCCCTGATCGCCTGGTGCGCGCGCGTGGCGGGCGGGGTGGGAGCACATTTCGACGCCGCCCTGAACCGATACGGGCGGGCGCTGGGGCGGGCCTTTCAAATAGCCGACGACGTACTCGATTGCGCCGAGGATCAGGAAACCGCGGGCAAGTCGGTCGGCCACGATATTCAGGAAGGCAAACTGACCTTGCCCGTGTTGTACGCCTGCGAGACGGAGCCCGAGCTGCGCGCCATGGTTCACGCCAAGGTTGGCGAGCGGGCAGTGTCTCCCCAGGACGCGCACGACATTCTGGTTGCCACGCGCGCCGCCGGGGGCGTCGAGCGCGCGCGGATCAAGGCGCGCGAGCTGACGTTGAACGCGGTGGCCGAGCTGGGGATATTGCCGTCTTCGGCCTATCGCGATGCGCTGGTGGAACTGACAACCGCGTCGGCGGACAGGAAGTTTTGAGATGACAAATCCGGAGGCCACAGGGGTACCGCCGCATTTCGCGAGTCTGCGGGATTTCGTTCGTTTTCTGGACGCGCGCGGCCAGCTTCGCCGTGTGACCCGTGAGATCGATCCCGTCCTGGAGATCTCGGAGATCGCGCAACGTGTGATGCGCGCGGGCGGTCCCGCGCTGCTGTTTGAAAACGTCAAGGGTTCGCGTTTTCCCCTGTTGATCAACACCTACGCCACGCGGCAGCGGATGTCATGGGCGCTGGGAGTCGACGATCTGGCCGAACACGCGCGCACCATCGCCGACCTGGTCAAATCCCAGCCCCCGACGGGTTTGCTGGACAAGATCCGGATGCTGCCGAAACTGGGACGCGTGGCGGGCGCCATGCCCCGCACGGTCTCCACCGCGCCATGCCAAGAAATCGTCGAATCCACACTGGATCTTGGCAGGCTTCCGATTCTGACCACCTGGCCCGGCGACGGAGGTCCATACATCACGCTGCCCATGGTGATCACGCGCGATCCGGACAAGGGTACGCGCAACGTCGGTTGTTATCGCATGCAGGTCTTCGGACCTCGCGAGACCGGCATGCACTGGCAGGCGCACAAGACCGGCCGCCGACACATGCGCCGGTACAAGGAACTTGGCATCCGGCGTATGCCCGTGGCCGTCGCGCTTGGCGGGGATCCCTGCCTGCCCTACGCCGCGACGGCACCGCTGCCCGACGGGATCGACGAATTCCTGTTCGCCGGCTTTCTGCGCAGAAAACCCGTCGAGATGGTGGCCTGCAAGACCGTGGATCTGGAAGTGCCCGCGTCGGCGGATTTCGTCCTGGAAGGCTACGTCGACGTGGAAGAAGCGTTGCGCCGGGAAGGACCGTTTGGCGACCACACGGGTTACTACTCGCTGGCGGACGACTATCCGGTTTTTCATCTGACCGCGATCACCCGCCGCGAGAATCCGATCTACGCAACGACCGTCGTCGGACCTCCGCCCCAGGAGGACGCCTGGCTGGGCAAGGCCACCGAACGCCTTTTCCTTCCGCTGCTTCAGATGACGTTTCCCGAGATCGTCGACATGAATCTACCCATCGAGGGGGTGTTCCACAATCTGTGCATCGTGTCGATCCACAAGGAGTATCCGCACCACGCGCGCAAGATCTGCCATTCG
>JANOJB010000110.1:0-6656 GCA_031407985.1 Pseudomonadota bacterium
AACGTCTTGAGTGCGCCGGTCTTGGCGTCCTTAAAGTGCGGCGCCGACAGTGTGTTGTCCTGCCAGACTTCGCCGGTGGGGCAGTCATGCAGGATCAGGTTCATCTTGGCCAGCGCCCTGGTGGCGTTGTCCATCTCTTGGCCGTAGAGCGCCAGATCGAGGCCGGTGGCGCTCTTCGCCTCGTCGTGGGCCTTGAGCAGCAGCGAGCCCGAGCCGCAGGTGGGGTCGTGGATGGTCTGGGTGGCGGCCTTGGCACCGGCCATGCCTATGACCTTCGCCATGATGCGTGACACTTCAGCGGGCGTGTAGAACTGGCCCTTGCTCTTGCCGCTCTCCGTAGCGAAGTGGCGCATCAGGTACTCGTAGGCGTCACCTAGCAGGTCGTCGCCTTCGGCGCGGTTGCCGCGGAAGTCGAGCGACGGGTTATCGAAGATACCCACGAGGTTGGACAGGCGGTCGATCATGTCCTTGCCCTTGCCCAACTTGTCGGTGTCGTTCCAGTCGGCGACGTCGATGACCCCCTTCAGATCGTTGCGCTCGGCCAGCTTGGCGACGATCTTGTTCATCTTGTCGCCGATTTCCTTGTCGCCCTTCAGCGCGACCATGTCGGCGAAGCTGCCTCCCTTGGGGACCTCGATGTCGTAGCTCTTCAGGCTGGTCGCCTTGTCCGAAACGTACTTCACGAACAAGAGCACCAGCACGTAATCCTTGTACTGGGAGGCGTCCATGCCGCCGCGAAGCTGGTCGCAGGAACTCCAGAGGGACGTGTAAAGCTCGGACTTCTTGATGGCCACGGCCCGGGATTGTAGGCCGACGAACGGAAATTGGGCAGGCGCCGGGCGGGACGGGGTGGGGTGGGAGTTAAGCAGCGTTGTGACGTTCCGGTGTTGACAGGTCTCCCGGGTGCGCGTACGTTCAGTACCAGCGCCGGCTAGTACTCAAGCGCCGCGAGAGACCTAAATTATACGAGCACCTGGTCTCGTGCCCGACGGGGGAAGACCCCAGAACTGAGTAACCACCTTGTGTGCCGCCCGCATTATGCGGGGCCTGTGCCGACGTGAGGAGTCTCTGTTCATCCAGAACCCCCAGCAGGGTTGCGTTCTGGCGTCTCGCACAGGGAGTCGGGAATGCAGAAGCTCGGTAAAGGTGGGGTCGCGCTCGCGCCGCAGGTTCGCCAGCTGATCAGCTCACGCCAGGTGGCGTCGGCGTTGGTCTTGCCGGTGCGATCTGTGTATCAGCTGGCCAGGCAAGGAAGAATTCCCGGAGTCATCCGCCTTGGAAGGCGGGTTCGGTTCGACGCTGCTGTCGTTGAACGTTGGCTTCGTATCCGCCGAAAGGCAGAGCTCAAACGCCGAGAGGCGCGATGAGCGGGCGACGGTTCAGCGCGCGCGAAGCAGCCAAGGCCCTCGGCCTCAGCGCGGCCACTCTGCGCCGCCAGGCGGGTGAGGGGCGCCTTCGCGCGCAACGCGGCCGCGGTGGTGGCTGGACGTATGCGGCGAGCGAAATCCGTCTGCTGCGGCGTTTTGGTGCCGCGTGGATGACCAGCAGCCAAGTGGCTCGCGTCCTCAATCGCAGCGCGAAGACAGTGAATGCCTGGGGCGACTCTGGCCTGCTGATTTGCCGACGCGGACGGGGACGCTGGCGTTGGTTCGAACGATCGAGCGTCGTCGCGATGGCGCGGCGTCTCAGCGGATCTCGTCGGCTCAGCCGCGCCGATCGCGCCGATTTACTCTCGGAAGTTGCCTCGGGGTAGTCCCGGGTCACTTCCGGAACAACGCCCGGCGTGGTCCGGGTTTTACAGAGGAGATGCCCATGACAGACGAAGAGCGAGCGATGGAACTGGTGGAATCCGCGCGCAAGAAGCTCGCGCGCGCGGCGGGGCTGGTCCCCGATCTGGCGGTCGAGTTCGCCGAGGCGATCGACGGGGTTGAGGAACTGGCCGACGATCTTGAAGGCGACGAGGAGAAGGACGGGGAGGACTAGCGTCCGCAAAAGAAAAGGCCCGCGCCGCTGAAATCGGCCGGGCCTTGGGCCGCCAGCGAAGGGAGCGCCGACGACATGGAAAACGATAGCTCATCGGAGAGGATTGAGAACCCCTATCTGGGCGTTTGGAGAGGCGGGGTGGTCGCTCCACCCGCTGCGCCGACGAGAACACCGATGGTGCGGGCGAGGCGTCCATCGGGCGCCCCGCCTCTCGACACGCCCAGCTGCCCCGCTATCGGGATCCCGGAGGTGCCTGGCGCGGGGGAGACGGAGGGGGCGGAGCCCCCTGCCGCGGGTACCGGCGCCGCCGGTGCCCCTAACCTTGATACTAATGGAACAACTCCACCGGCCGTTCCATCTGGACCCGCCCTGTTCGGCGTTCGACAGCTCAGTCTCGCCGAGTATCGTCAGAAGACCGCCGACGAGTTGAAGCGCCTGGCCCTGTGGCACACCGTTCACGGGAAGCGGCGGCGCAACTTCGTCAAGAAGGCGCGGGCGCTGATGACCTGTGGTCAGTTCGCGCGGCTGCGACGTTGCGGAAGCTGCGGTGTCGCCGATCCTGGGTCGGTTCGCGTTGAGTGTGCCTGTGACCTTCGGTCGTGTCCGACGTGCGCTCGGCGGCGCGCCGACGTTGCTCGCGCACGTCTGGACGGGGCGTGGCGGGACGGGGCCCGCCCTCGAAAGATGAGCCTCTATTTTCTGACCTTCACGCTTCGCTATGACCCGGCGGATCCGGCTGATTTGTCGGTGGAGGGTCTACAAAGACGAAAGAAAATTGTTCGGGAGGCGGTCGGCTACGTCTGGAAGAAGTACCTAAAAAAGACCGGCCGGGCGATGGCGATCGCGGTCGAGGTGTCCCCCCGCGGGGCCGTCCATATCCACGCACTTTTTCACGGATATCGGCCCGACGTGCGCGTCGTCCGCGAGACCTACCAATTTCGGGCGGGTGACTCGCCGTTCGTCAACTGCAAGTACGTGCAACGTCCGGCGAAGGCTATTCGCGAGCTGGCGAAGTACATGATGAAAGCTTCGTCGCCGAAAAACGTGCGCCTTTTGCGGGGTGGGCGTGGCGAGTTCATCGACCCGGTTCTGGCAGCCCGGGCGGAGGTCGCGTTTTCTGGTGATCGTCTATTCGAGTGCCTTGGTGCGTGGCGGGGCCTCGACGACGACACGGACCTGCCCGAGGTCACTTCAGTTGCGTGCGCGCATTGCGGGTCACGGGTCTGGAAGGACGTCACCGCCGCGCTGAGGACTCTCTTGAAAGAGCTTCCGATTGACTGGGTTCCGCGTTTCGGGCGCGCGGGACCCATCCACAAACACCCACAAAAGCGCCCGGAAGGAGAAATGAACCGTGTCTGAAAACACCGTCCCAGAATGGTTGAAGTCAGCGGCGCGTGTCGATCGACCGGAGATCGACTTCTGGTACAAGCCGGAGGATCACGGCGCGCTTGACGGCGTGCTGATCTGGCGCGGCCAGCAGGAGTCCGCGCAATCAGGCGACGTGTACAACGTCTATGCGGTTCGATTGACCGCCACCGGAAAGGTAGTCGGTCTGTCGGAACGTGTAGGACTGAGGGGGTTGCGATCGGTGCGGGTTACGAGCCGCGTGTTCATCCGACCAACAACCGTCAAGGAATTGGACGGCGGCCGAAGGATGCAGCAGTTCGAAATCTTCGCCGAGCAACTGGAACCTCTTACGGATCCGGTGAAGGGGCCCGGCCATCGTGGAGGCAATGGCCTTCCAGACACCGCCCCAGTCGGGTCTGACGGCGTCCCGTTCTGAGAATGGAGACCTTGTGGAACCGACACTTCCAGAAAGACCCGTGATCACCGTTCGCGAAGCTGCGGCGATCCTCGGCGTGAACGTCAAGACGTTGTACGCCGAGATCGCCGCCAAGCGCTTTCCCGCGCTGCGTCTTGGCCGGGCCATTCGAATCGCCCGCTCCGTGATAGTTTCGTTTCTGGAGCAAGGCCGCGTCGCGCCACCTGGAGGACAGAATGGCGGTGAGACGCGATCCAAGAAACGATAAATGGCGCTACAGAATCGTGGTGAAGCTGCCCGATGGGCAGTCGGAGCGGATCGGCGGTACGCCAGCGCTGAACACGAAGGTCGAGTGCGAGCGTGCGGAGCGGGAACACGTGTTCCGCACGCTGCACCCGACCCCTGCTTCGGAAGAAAAGAAAGAGGTGCCGACCTTTGCAAAGTTCGTGAACGAGCAGTGGCTATCGACCTACCCGGCATCGGCGGGGAATCGGCCGACATCGATTCGCGAGAAGGAGATCCACGTTCGGCGGCACCTGGTCCCGGCGCTCGGTCGCATTCGACTGAACGACATCCGCGGGCAGGTCGTGGATCGGTTCTTCGCGAATCTGCGGAAGCCGAGATCGATCGGGAAGCACGATACGCGCATCCACACGCTCTCCGACAAGTCGATCAAGAACATCCGCGCGACCCTGAGGCGCATTCTGGCCTCGGCGTTCGAGTGGGAGATCATCGATCGGATTCCGCTCTTGCCCAAGGTGAAGGTCACCGACAAGGGATGGGACTTCTTTTCGCGCGAGGAGGTGTCCAAGCTGGTCGCCATCACGCGCGATCCAGAAGAGCGGGCGCTGCTTCTGTTCCCGCTCGATACCGGAGCGCGGGCAGGGGAGCAGCTGGCGTTGGAGTGGGGGGACATCGACTGGCACAACAACCTGGTCGTGTTCCGCCGCTCCTCCACGCGCGGGGATGTCGGGCCGACGAAGTCGGGGCGGGAGCGGAAGGTGCCCATGACGGAGCGGCTGGTCGAAGCGCTTCGCCGGATGAAGCACCTTCGGGGGAAGCTGGTGTTCTGCCGGGTGGACGGGAAGCCGCTCACCCTCTGGCAGTTGCACGAGCGTCTCTGGGGCGCATGCAGGCGGGCAGGGCTGCGAGAGATTCGGTGGCACGACCTCCGGCATACCTTCGCGTCTCAGCTCATCTCTGCTGGCGTCCCGCTTCGGCAGGTGCAGGACTGGTTGGGCCACAGCACGATCACGATGACCATGCGGTACTCGCACCTGGCCCCCGGGCAAGGTGCCGATCTGATTCGCGCCCTCGAAGACCCGTCCGCCGTGGCAACAGCGTGGCAACGGAAGTAACGCGGATCAGAAACCGTAACGAGTACCGGTAGTTAGATAGCGACCCCAGCGGGATTCGAACCCGCGTTCAAGCCTTGAAAGGGCTTTGTCCTGGGCCGGGCTAGACGATGGGGTCCGGCTTTTCTGTGAAGCGAGGGGCATTCATAGAGAAACGGAGCGGCCGGCGCAAGGAATTCCGTCGTCGTGCCGCATGTTGGCAACCGGCTTGCTGTTGAATTCGGCTGGGGCCATACTGGACACTGAACACCCAATCAGGCTACACGAAATGGCGAAAGGACGATCATTTCACGGGAAACGCGAGCGCCTGGAGGCGGATGGGATCACCCACCGCCGGGATTGTGAATGCGCGCGCTGCGAGGCTGGGTTCACGCCGACCGAGCACGATCGCGCTCTCGCCGCGAAGCGCGTGGCGGGCAAACAGGGCCGGCTAGCGGCCGAGCGTGCCCGGGCACGTAAGAAGGAGCGGGCGCGCCTGAGCCAGTTGGACCTGCAGGCGTATTTTCGGCAAGGAAACGCCGCCGCCGACGCCGAGGTACAGCGGTTGCGCCTTTTGCGGGCCAAGACGCTTGCTGATCGCCGCCTGGACGAACTGCTGCGGCTGCGAAAAGCCGGCCTGCCCCTGGACGCGGCGCTGGCCGAGGTCGACAGGATTTTTTCGCCGACCGGTGTCCCCGGCGTGGACAACGACAACGGGGACGGCGGAGGGGGTGGCTCCGATTATCCCCCGACGCCGGATTCCGATTCGGCGTCCTGAAACTTCGTTGTGGGCGCAGCAGGGCTCGAACCTGCGGCCAGAAGATTAAAAGTCTCCTGCTCTACCAGCTGAGCTATGCGCCCTTGGGGGCACGATCTACCACCGCGCCCGGCATTGGGAAATGCCGTCGGACAAGTTACAACCGGGCGGCCACCACCTGCCGTTCGTGGCGGCGAGCCAGCCAGGCCGCGACCGCCAGCCAGGCAATCGCCACCGGAATCGCCGACAGCGCCAATAGCGGGACGGACGCGCCTTGCCGCGCGATCGCGGTGAACGCCCAGCTGCCGGCGACGTCCCCGCCACGAAAGATGACGGTGTCGATGAACGCTTTCGGTTTGTATTTTTCTTCACGGCTGACAACGGTGAACAGGATTTGGCGCGCGGGGGCTGAAACGGCGTATTCCGCGATCCGCCGGGCGACGCTGGTTGCAAGCAGCACCGCCAGTCGCGGCGCCGCGCCCACTGCCAGCGCGCCCGCGATGGTCAGAATCGGCGACAGCAGCAGCGCGGGGCCGATCCCGAATCTGGTCATCACGCGTCCCGCGAACAGCGCCTGCGTGATCGCCGCTCCCGCGTTCACGAACAGGTCTATGCGGGCGAACAGCGCCGTCCGCGCGACGGGGGTCAACCCCTCGGCGGCGACCAGGCGCGCCTGCAGCAGATACGCCAGCGTGCCCGTGCCGGTCAGGAACAGCACGTAGATCGCGATGGCCGCCAGATATGGCGACGTCAGCAGCAACCGCAGCGCCGCCCAGGCTCCACCACCTACCGGCGTGCCCGTGGCTGTGTTGCGGCGGGG
>JANOJB010000012.1:0-11863 GCA_031407985.1 Pseudomonadota bacterium
GGTGCCGTTCTGTTGGCGATGGATCACGTGCGCGGCGGCGTGCGCACGGTGTCGTTCGTGTCGGCGACCCATCCGACCGCGGGCGGGGTTTTGCGCGATGGCCGCTTGGATGCGGGCCGCGTTCGAACGGCGGAATCCTGATCGCAGGCCTTCCGTGGTGTCGGAGCAACGTCCCTGAATCGCGGGACGAACAGCCGCCGGGTCCACTGTAGAATGCCGGCGTGAGAAAGGTCGCGCTCTTGGTCGGGGTGTTGGCGCTGCCGACGACGGCGCGTGCGGGCAACGATCCCGAGAAGGGGCAGCGCCGGGTCGAAGAGGACGTGCTGCCCAAGATCGCCCTTGCGTGCGGCGTGCCTCTGACCGTGAGCTGGGACGGTCCGTCGCTGCGTAAGCACAACAAGGACATCGGCTACGACCAGACCGACGGCGGCAACGAGTGCAACGAGCCGCTGCGGTACCTGTGGTACGCGTGCGCGACCGAGGCGGGCAAGGCGGCGGTGAAGGCGGCGCGAATCTCGAAGATCTTGTGTAAAGGCATCGCGGGCGCGACCGGATCGCTGGCACTGTCGGCCGGCACAATCACGGTCGAACGCGGTTTCGAGGACCCGAAGCCCTACCTGCGCAGCCGTCAGCAGTTCGAGGCGGCGCTCAAGCTCGTGCTCCAGCTGCCGTCCGTCGATCCGTATCCCGACCAGGCCTGGCACGCCCTCGCCCATCAGCCCAACCCGGTCACCAGCACCACGACGTACTGCCTGGTGAACGGCGACAAGGTCGCGTTCGACGAGAACGTGTACGACCCGTTCTACCGCCGCAAGCAGGACGCGAAGGTGCGCTGCTGGAAGGACCGCGAGCTGGTCATCGATCTCGACATCCGCCAGGGCAAGAAGAGCGGCTTCCTGACCCAGTTCAACGACAAGCGGACGCGCCGGGTCGCGTACCGCGACGACAAACAGCACGGCGAGGACCACCGGATCGAAGACGGCAAGCTCGCGTCGCTGGCCTGGTACGACGGTGGCGAGCGCGTCTGGGACAAGGACCTCTACCCGAGCGGCAAGCTCAAGCGTTACGCGCGCAAGCTTAAGCAGGGGTACGCGGAGATCGCGCTCAAGGAGGACGGCAGGGTGTACGGGCTGCGCTGCTCGCCCGCGGTCCGGGATGACGCCGACCTGCGCCGGCCGTGCGGCTTCGAAGGCGCGGTGACGACGTCGATCTACGACGGCACCGGCAAGGTGTCGCGGGTCGAGACCTGGGAGAACGGCGTCATCCAGAAACAAGGCGTCGGCGCCAGCGACTACGGCGCGCGCAACGAGGTCGCGTTCAAGGACGGCCAGAAGCACGGCGAGGAGCGGGTGCTGTCCAAGGACGGCAAGCTCGTGTCGATCGTCATTTGGGAACTCGGCGTCAAGGACGGCAAAGAGATCGTGTTCGCGGACGACGGCAAAAAAGTGGTGAAGGAGATCGTGTGGCAGGCCGGCGAGATGAAACAGCTCACCGAGCTCTATCTCAACGGCAACCCCAAGCTGAAGGAGAGCTACGACAATCCCAAGAAGAAGCGGATGCAGGCGTTCTGGGACACGGGCAAGGTCTCGCGCGATGGCGCGCTGGTGATCTGCGAATCAACCAGCTACGGCTACCGCCGCCGCGACTTTTGCGAGGATGGCGTGCACAAGTCTTTCTACGAAGACGGCGCGCCCGAGTCCGAGGTGAGCTACCGGCTGGGCAAGCGCGAGGGTACGTGCCGGACCTGGTGGAAGAACGGCAAGCCCGACAGCGTCGAGGAATACGCCGACGACAAGCTGATCAAGGCGAAGCGCTGGGACAAAGACGGCAAGCTCGTCTCCGACGACGAGTTCGAGGCCGACGGGTCGCGCAAGCTCAAATCGTCGAGGCCATAAAAACAAAAACCCTTGGGGATACCAAGGGTTTCTGAGTGCGAGGACGGGGACTTGAACCCCGATGGCTGTTAACCGCTAGCACCTCAAGCTAGTGCGTCTACCAGTTCCGCCATCCTCGCGGGTCGAGCCGGTGCTTATAAAGGGCGAGATCGCCAGTGTCAACGCGGTCTTGGCGGCGGGTCGAGAGCACCTGAACAAGGCCGCCGATCGGGTGGTGTCCGCATTCGATCGTGGCGCATTTGCGCGGGCGTGACAGCGATGTCCTGGAACAGTGGGCGCAAACGGGCAGAAAAGTACGAGATTGTGACCGTGTTCGCTCAAGAATCTGAGGTCCATCGCCGATTTCCTGGGCGGCCCGCACGGAACCGATGGGTCCGCGACGGGGAACAATCCTTGCTTGAATTAATTACGAACGGGGCGGTCTGATGAAACTTCCTGACTTTGATTTCGTAGAAGCGGCCGGTGTTCGGCGGGCGGTCGTGCCGGCGGGCGACATTCGCGGGGACATCGCGTTCCAGAACGATATCAACGTCCTTCTGGCCCGCCTGGACGGGGGGAATCCACCTTTGCGCGCTCTTGGCTGGGTTCGCGAGGCGGTGACCGCCCGGCGCGCGAAGCCGGCCGAACAGATCTTGCGGGTGATTAGAGGGGGAGGCGGGGGCAGGGTGCATGCGGCGGTCGAACCGGGGCAGCAACTGGCGATTGCGCGCCGCGCCTGAACGCTCCGCAGCCGTGACTAAGCCACGGCTGCGCGAACCGCGCGCTGCGATTGAAGTCTTGGACCCGGTGACTACGCCGCGGCGGCGCGAACCGCGGCCGTGCCCAGCTTTTCGCGCAGTCTGAAATACTTCTCGCTGACCGCGAAGCGCAGCAACTCGCGCAGCGGTTCGTATTCTGCCGCCAGGCGTACCAATTCCTCGGCGTCCGCGTCGGGCTCGAACTTTCCGGCGCGCAGGACGGCCTGAACCGCCGCGCGCAGATCGCCGCACATCAACAGGCCGGTCTGGTTGCCGGTGTCCGCGACGACCTTGCGCCAGCGAACCGAACTCCAGGATGTCGATCCCATTTCTTGGAACAGCTCGACCAACCGCTTGGAGACCTTGTAGGGCACGTTCTTGCGGAGATTCGTCGACTGTTCGCCGTTGGCGTCCTGTGACGGGGCGCGACGTTTCGCGTGGCGTGGATGGAAAGCGCGCAGCACGTTGCCGAACAGCTCGGTGAACTGCTTGGGGCGCACGCCTGCCGCCAGAATGTATTCAGGGCGGCTCAACTCCAATCCACGGGCGACCTGGAAACGCACCACGCTCAGCGGCGCCGCCAGCAATTCGGACCCGAACACCAACGCAGGTGGGGTCTGGACGACGATCTCCACCTGGGGCAGTTCGGCGTTCTTCTTGACGTAGAGCGCGGTCTTCTTGTTGCCCAGCGCCTTGGCGATCTGGCCGTACGCCTTGGCGGCATCGAAGTCGGACATCGGCGACACCTTGTCCTCGGCGGTCACATCCAGATCCTCGAGGCGCTCATTGAGCAGGTGCGGCGCTCCCTCCCACAGCAGTGTGAAGACCTCGGCCATCACGCCCGCCTCCGCGCCGCCGAGCGAACGACGATCGTCGTCGTCCAGTGCCGCCGCGTATGCGTCGTCGGCCTTCAAATTGGGCGCCGGGTGGTTCTTCAAGAACGCGCGGGCGGTCTTGTCGGGACCGCCGATCAGCTCCACCAATTCGTAGGCGCAGCGTGCCGGATCGATGAGGCCGCGTGCCGCGTAGGCATCCGCCAGCGCACGTACGCTGTCGGGTCGGGTCGGATCGGTGCCCACCAGGTGGCGCAGGTTCTCAAGAGCGGCGTCCGCGAATTCGACCTGGGAACCATAAAGTTCAGCCAGCGCGACCCGGACCGACGCTCGATCGGGATCCAGTTCCACGGCTTGCTGAAGCGCCGCGATGGCCCCCGCCGGATCCTTCTTGCGCGTAACCTCGCCGAAACGCTCCCACAACGACGCGCGCAGTTGGCGCGCGGCGGGCGCATCACCGACGGGCGGCAGGGAAGGCAACGCCTCGCCAAGAACCTTGGCTATCTGTTTTTGTTTGCCCTGCCGCGCCAGCAGATCGCACAGACTGCCAAGAACGCTGTCGTCTTGCGGGTTGTCGCCGAAGGCGGCCTCCAGAAGTTCCAGCGCCTCATCCCCCTCGCCACGCGCGGCGATCAGCATGGCGGCCTCGCGGCGGCGCAAGGCGCGTTCCTTGGGATCCTGCACCAACTGGATCAGGAGGTTGGACGTGCGGGACGCGGCCTCGACATCGTTGGCGTCCCTCTGCAGAGCCAGCGCTTTCTCAAGAACCGGAATCTGAGACTCGGTCGGGTGATCGAAAAGCCGCGTTGCCGTTTCGTAGGCTTCGCGTGCCCGTAGCACGTCGCCCGCGTCTCGATAGAGATCACCCAGTTGTTCCAGCAAGGCGCCACGCGTCTCACGATCACCCGTCGCCTCCACCAACCGTTCGAGGTAGGTCTGCGCCGTTCCTTTTTCGCCGCGCTCGAGGGCCACGTCGGCCAGCGCTCGCAACGAGGGCGCATGGTTCGGGGAGAGTCCCAGCGCAGCTTCATAATGGGCCATCGCGCGCTCGGGATGGCGGAGCTTCATTTCGGCCTGGGCGGCATGCGCCAGACCGTCGGCCACGTCGTTGGCCTGCCGCGCGGCATCGGGATGATCGCCGAGAGTCCCCAGGATGACCGTCACCTCGCGCCACTTGCCCGCGCGGAAGCGATTTTCTCCCAGCGCCAACCGAACCGCCAGTTGGCCCGGCGCCAGGCGATCCGCCTCGGTCAGTTGCCGATGTGCCTCGTCGACGCGGCCCAGGCGTTCGCTGACTTCGGCCAGGCGCAGGTACAGCCGCGCCGACTGTTCGGGATTGCTGCGCAGGCGACGAACCGCTTCGGTCAGGCGTTTTTCGGCCAGCGCCCACTGCCCGTCTTTGTAATAGATGTCCGCTGCGGTCAGGACCGCCGGCAATGAGTCGGGCGCCAATTCCAGGGCCGCGTCCAGATACTTCTGCGCCTCGACGATATCCGAGGATCCTTCCCACAGGCAGCGCGCGAGATCGGTCAGCACCGTGGCGCGTGCCTCGGGAGACTGCACCACCTCCAGTTGGCTTTCCAGACGTTGGCGCGCTTCGGCCCATTCGCCTTGCGCCGCGTGCAGCGCCGCCAGGGCGCGCAGGGTGTCGATGCTGGTCGGATCGCGCGCCAGCGCCTCATCGAAGCAGGTCCGCGCCTCGGCCGGGTTGTTGGCCTGGTCGCGGTACACGCGTCCCGCGTCCAGCAGACTTTCGACGGCCAAGGCGGTGTCCGGCTGGACACGGGCCTGGCGGCGCCGCGTGTCGGCGTACGCTGTGAAGTTGTTCCCCTTCAGTTCGATACGGGCCAGGGCGCCGAGCGCATTCGGATCCTCGGGCGCGACACGCAACGCATCGGCGACCGCCTGGCGCGCGCCCGCTTCGTCGTCGAGATCGTCGGCGCGAACCGCGCTTAACTCCAGCATCAGCGGGACCACGTCCGCGGCGGGGGTGCCCGCGGATCGCGCGGCGTCGATCTGGGTGCCCAACGTACGCGCCGCCTCGTGAGACAACCCCGCGCGCCTTAGATTGCGCACCAGGGCAATGGCCAGATCCTTATCCGCGAACGCCGATGCTCCCAACTCCCGCAGCGCGGTCGCGGCGGCGTCGGGATTCCCCAGGCGCTCTTCAAGAATCTGGGCGCGGCGGCGCACCAGATCCACCCGCGTCGCGCCGGTGGTCAGCTTCGCGTGGCGTTCCAGGGTGGCTTGCAGATCGTCCCAGCGCGCGTGCGCCTCATACAAACGATCCAGGGCCTCCAGTGCCTCGTGGTCGTCGGGATCCGCGGCGCGCATGGCCTCGAAGGCGTCTATGGCCCGTTCGCCTTGTCCCAGCTCGCGCTCGAACACGTCGGCAATGCGCAGATGCAACTTGCGGATTTCCACCGGATCGATGATCAGATCCGCCTCGCGTTGCAGGACATCGACGACTTTTGACCAAAGGCCAACCCGACCATAAAGCCGCGCCAGGGCTTCACACGCGTCCGCGGTCTGATCTCGTGTGACCTGGCTGGGGCCGCCGCTGGGTGTTGTTCCGGGTTCAATGGCCAATTCCGTCGTATCGGCCGATGGATCCGTCGAGGTGGCTTCGAATGCGGCTTCTTCGAATGCCGCTTCGGATGTTTCTTCGGACGCTCCTTGCGTCGTCACCTCGGACGCCTGTCCCGATGGTCCGTCTGCCACTTCCTCGGCGGCTTCGGACAGCAGGCGTTCCAGTGCGTCGATCGCCTCGTAGGGTTTCTCCAGCGAGCGCTCATACAGACCCGCCAGCTCGGCAAGTTTCGCGCGGCGCTCGGGCCCCGACGGCATCGGGTCGGCCGATCCCAGCGTGCGGCGCTCCAGGATCTGAGCCAGTTCGGCGAAACGGGACTGGTCGCGCGCGATCTCCTCCAGCCGATCAAGCGCCTTCGTGTCGTCCGGCTTCAGTGCCTGAATCGCGCGATACCGCTCCTCGGCTTTATCGATCTGGCCGAGCGCTTCGCGAAACCGCGCCACCTCGTGGTGGATCGAAACGGCGTGTTCGGCCGGCGCGAACTCGTCGATCGCGCCCAGGTAGATGTCACAAATCTGGTCCCATCGGTTTTGGTCGGCCGCGATGCGTTCCAGCTCGGCCCGGACCTCCTGATCCTCCGGGTCCAGGCGAAAGGCGCGTTCCAGCGCGGTGATCGTGCGGCCGATGTCCTTTTGGCCGCGCTCCCAGATTTCGGCCTGCTTGACCAAATAGCGCTTACGGGTGGCCTGATCGGGCGCCTGCAAAACGTCGTAGGCCTGCGCCAATTCTTCCCAGGGGGTTTCGAAGGGCGCGGCGAACGGAACCCGTTGACCCGGTGTGGGCGGCGGCGCCGGAGGTGCCGACACGCGCCCGAACGGTGGGGGTGGTGGTGTTTGTTCGCTTTCGTCGTCGACTTCCATGTCGTCGACTTCCAGCTCTTCCAGAACACCAGACGATTCGGTATCCACCGCCACCGCAATGACCGCGGCATCGTCCACCTCGACGCTGGCATCCTCATCATCGGCGTCGTCTTCAAAGGGACCGGCATCGATCGGGACGTCGGCGGAGACATCGGACGCCGCCACAGTGCCGGTCGCGGCGACTCCGGTTACCGCGTCGTCCACGTCGGATGGCGTCTGCTGTTCTGGATCCGCGAAACGCAGCACGGGGGCGGGGCGCGCGACAGCGGCCTCGGCGGCCAGACCAGGCTCACCGTATTCGTCCAGATCCTCGCCTGCCGTCGCGTCCTTGGTCAGCGGTTGAAGCTCAACCGGCGTGGGCGTCGCTGAAAGAGATATCGGCGTGACCGCTGGAGTCGGGGTGGCCGTCGTCGCGCCATCAGCCTGTGCGGGCGGCGGTGTTGGTGCGGCGGCGTCGCGGGGGGGCGGCGTCGCGGTTTCGGCGTCGGCGCCGGCATCCACATCCACTGCTCCCAGGGCCTGGTGGGCGCTTGGTGACAACGTGGGTGCGCCGTCGTAGCGGCCGATGCGGGCGGCCAGGCGCCACAGGTGAGCGACGATCTCGGGATCTTCGGGCGCCAGGCGGAACGCGTTCAGGTAGGCACGGAACGCGCGAACCAGATCCTTGACCTCGGTCTCGACCAGCGTCGCCGCGTGACGGGCCACCGCCAGTTTGGCCGGCAGGTCCTCGGCCATCGCGAACAACTGCGCCTGAACCTTCAGGGCGTCCTCCCAGCGTCCGGTCACGCTGGCCAGGCGCAGAATCTCATCCTGGGTCGTCGCGTTCGTTGGTGACAGCGCGAAGCTTCGAACCAACTCGTCCAGCGCTCCCGACGAATCGTTCAGGCGTTTTTCGCGTACCTGGGCGCGCAGGCGCAGCAGATCCACGCGTTCGTCGACCTCAGGGCGTGACCGCGCGACGCGGCCATAAACCTCGATGAGGCCATTCCAATCACCGATGTGTTCGGCCAATCGCTCGAGCAGCGGCAACAGTTCGCGGCCGGCGGGATCGGCCACCAACGCCTCGCGCAGCGACGCGAACGCGCGTGTGGGATCATCCAATTTCTCTTCGCAGATCGCCGCGATCTTCAGGGAGGCGGCCAGTTGTTCGATGGGCTGGACGGCGCGGGCCCGCGCACCTTCGTAGACGCTGATCAACTCCTCGTGCAGACCGTGTTTGTCGGCGACCGAATCGATCAGGCGCAGCGACTCGGCGTCCGGCTGTTCATCGTAGGCCCGGCGATACCATTCGAATGCGCCGGCGGAATCTTGAAGATGCTGTTCCAGGATCGCGGCGATCTCCAGGATCGCACGGTGTCGTTCCGCGGGATCCTCGGTCTGTTCCAGCAGCCTTTCGTTGATGCCGATCAGGCTTTCCCAATCGCGCGCGGCCTCGTACAGGGGGCCAAGCGCCTTCATCGCTTCCAGGCTCCGGGTGTCGATCTCCAGCGCGCGTTCGAACGCGGTGGTCGCCTTGTGATCGTCGCGTAGCCGGTCGCGCCACAGGGCACCCAACTCCAGGGCCCGCTTCGCTCGTTCCTCGGGGACCTCGGTCAGGAACAGCTGCCGATCGGCGATCTTGACCACCCGTGGCCAGTCTCCGTCCCGTTCGTACAGGTCGCGCAGCCGCTCGTGCGCCTGCCAGTTGCGCGGGTCCAGCTCCGAAACGATTTGTTCCAGCGCGCGCGCGGACTCTTTCGGATTGTCGAGCTTGGTGTCCAGGATCTCGGCGCGGCGCAGCGCCAGTTCGACCGCCCGCACGGGGTCGTTCACGTGCGGGATCTGCCGGTCAAGAATCTTGACCAGCGTGGCCCATTCTTCGCTGCCCGAATAGATACGCGCCAGGGACTCCATCGTGCTGGTGTCCGACGGCAGCAATTCCAGCAGCGCTTCCCACGCCCGCTGGGCGCGTCGCCGATCTTCAAGGCGTACCTCGGCCAGATCCGCCAGCCGCCGCAGGTAGTCCGCCTGCTGCCTGGGATCGCCGACCAGACGATCCACCTGCGCGTCCAGGATCCGCGCTAGATCCAGGTGCTGCTCCGTGCGTCCGTAGATCTCGGTCAGCGCATCCAAGGCGCGCCCGTCGTCCGGATCCAGACGGACGACCTCTTCCCATCGCGCGGCCGCGCCGGCGGTATCGCCCAGCGCCGTTCCCAGAAGTTCGGCGGCCCGCACCAGAACCTCGATGTGTTCGTCCGGCGTGCTGGCATGCTGCGCGTGGTAGTCCAGCGTTTGCACCAAACCCGCGTGGTCGCCGGCTCCGGCCAGCAGATCCTCCAGGCGCGACAACGTGTCGCGGTCACCGGGGACCAATTTCAGAATTTCGCTGGCCGCCCAGGCGCCCGCGTCGACGTCATTCAGCCGCTCGTCGTAGATCACCAACAGCCGTCGCAGCAGGCTGACTTTCTCTTGCTTTGACTGGGCCGCCTCGATCTGATTGCGCAACGTGCGCGCCAACCCGGCAAAGTCGCCTTGCTTTTCGTAGATCTCGACCAGGGCCCGCAGCGCGACCTGATCCTGGGGCGCCAGCCGCAGAATCTCCTGATACAACTCCAGGGCACGGGCCGGTGCCCCCAGTTTCTCGCGTTGAATTTGTGCGATGCGACGCAGGATCTCGATCTTCTGCGCCGGATCGTCCGTCAGGTCCGACTCGCGCTCGAGGATCGGGACGATGCGGTCGAAGCTTTTCGACTTCAGCAGAATCCGCTTCTGCATGTCGCGGGCGCGCGGCGGGATGGGATCGATCTCCTCGATACGTCGCCAGGCGCCCACGGCGCGCTCCAAATCGCCCAGATTCTTCTCGGAGACCGTCGCGATCTCCTCCAATCTGGTTGTCAGCGCGTCCGGTGCGGCACCGGCGGCGCGGGCCTGCTCCAGTCCAAAATCCAGCAGGTCGGCCAGCGCCGGCCAGTCCCCCTTCTCGCGGAAGTGATCGGAATAGGCCGCCAGTGCCAGCGGGTTGGCAGGTTCGATCTGCAAGATGGCGTGCAGGTACACCGCCGCCTGGTCACGATCGCCCAGCCGGTCGCCGTACAGTGTCGCCAGCTCGGTCATCAGGCGCGCCCGGTGCGCCGGATCCTCGATGCCGCCCAGTTGTTTTTCGCGCAGCTCGGCCAGCTTCGCGTATTCGCGACCCGCGGAATACAGCTCGGCCAGTCGTTCGCCCGCGGGTCCTCCTGGGGGTTCCTGTTCGGCGATCTCGCCGTAGATGTGTTGCGCCTCGGGAATGTCGTCCAGATCCCCTTCGGCAAGCTGAGCCCGCTTGTACAGGAAGTTGACCTGCTCCTCGGGCGACGTGGCGCCTTGGACGCGTTCGCGGTAGTAGCGATCCAGATCCTGGAACCTACGCGCGTCATAGAACGTGCGTTCGATCAGGTCGGACGACTCAGCGTGTCCCGGCACGGCCGCCAGCGCCCGCCGCAGCGCCGAAATGCTGTTCTCGATGTCGCCTGCCTCATGGCGGCGCCGCGCGATCTGGTAGTAAATCGCCGCCGAGCGTTCCGCCCCATCAGCGCCGATCCAGTTGGGGTTGGCGTACACCGATGCCAGAAGCTCCAGCGCTTTTTCGTCGCGGGGACGCAGCCGGATCACCTCGCTCAGCCGTTGGGCGGCGGCGTCCAGCTCCTCCAGCTTTTCGCCCAGCACCCGTCCGAGGCCAAGCAACAGATCGGCGCGCCGTTTCGGGTCCGTTGTCCCTTCCAGCTCCAGCTCGTACAGGCGAACGACGCTGCGGTAGTCCCCGAGCGCCCGATAAATCTTGCGCGCCGATTCGATCGACTTGATGTGATCGCTGGACAGCTTGCCGGGGCGCTGCGCGTTGCGAATCGTGCGCTCGATGCGCGCGAAGTGATTCACGAACAGTTGGCCCATCTCCGCCTGCAACTCGGCGATCCGGGCGGGATCCCGGGTGCGGGCCACCGCGGCGGCCTCCATCTCCAGCATCTCCATGTACTGGGTTGTGCGCCCCTGTTCGCGATAAAGATCCTTCAGACGCGCGGCCGCCCGAATGTGGCCGCTGTTGCGGTGAACCGCATTGGCCAGATCGGCCTCTGCGCCGGCGGTATCGGACAGCTGGTCCAGGCGCAGTTCGGCGGCCAGGTAGAACAGCTCCGCTGCCTTGTTGCCGTCATCGATCGCCTGCGCCCGCGTCTCGTACAGCGTGATCAGCTTGTCGTGTTCCTTGGCCTGACGGTAGGCCTTCCGAAGCGCGACAAACGCCTCGGTATCAGCGGGGTTCCGCTCCAGAGCGGACTCGTATTCGCGTGCGGTCGGCATACGCTGTGTCGGCTCCCAATACCCGTCGCTTGTGCGTCAAGCGGCGAACAGGGCGCACACGTTAGCATCAGACCCCCGTCCGAGGAAAGCGGTCTTGTGGGGGTGTAAGTTACTGAATATCAATAGATTTTAAGATTTGGCCTGCCCGGGTGGGGGGAATTGAGCCCCGTTGGTGTCGACCAGCCCAGGGTGTGGGGCCAGGACGAACCGGTTGGCGTCCGGGGCAGGCTGCTGTGCGCTGCTAGCTCGAAACTGAAATGCCGGCGGACTAGGGGGTGGGTGGTTGAACACAGGATCCGCCCATGCACATTCCCGTCGTCTCGCATTCCCCCGCTTCATTCGTCGGACTGTGCTGGCATGTGACGTTCGTCCCATCGCACTGGTCAAGCGTGCAGACGTTCGCGTCGTCCGTGCAGGGCACCAGCGCTGGTTGCACATCATTCGCCGAGCAGACGGCAGCGGTGCCGGTACAATTCTCGGCAACGTCGCAAACGCCGCCCGAGGCGCGACAGACCCTGACCTCAAGAACGAAGGCGTTTGCCGGACAAGCAGTGACAGTGCCAGTGCAATTCTCGGCGACGTCGCAGATGCCGCCCGATGCGCAGCAGACCGTGGTCTCGGGAACCAAGGCATC
>JANOJB010000134.1:0-21010 GCA_031407985.1 Pseudomonadota bacterium
GGATCGCTTCGTCCTGTTCGGTGGGTGGCGCCCGCCGCCACCGGGCGAATCGACCGATCCCGCCATCGAGCGCGACCTGTGGGAATTCGATCCCGGCGCGGGGATCTGGACCGATCGCACGTTGCCCGCTGGCAGCGTCGCCTGGCCGCTTGGTCGCGCGGGTCATGCGATCGTTTTCGACGCCAAGCGTGCCCGCGTTTTGCTGTTCGGAGGCTCGGCGACGGCAGGGCGCCTGCGAGATACCTGGGAGTGGGACGGTACCGCGCCGTGAGCACGCTTCTCCCCATCATGGCAGCCTCTCTATTTTGCGCCGGTGCTGGTGCCGGTGCCGGTGCTGGTGCTGGTGCCGGTACGGGGATGGGGAATCGTGTCATCACGGATTGTCGTCAGGAAACCGGCGGGCTTCGCCCCGCCGCAATTGTCGCGTGGGGGCCAACAGGGTTCTTACCCGCGCCCGTGTCGTCGAAAGACGCAGCAGCTGAAGCAGGCGCCTTGCCACCGGCATCAGCGCCGCCGGCTGGGGATACACCGGGGTTCGACTGTGTCGCTCCCACCGAAATCGAAGCAGGCGTGGACGTGGCTGTCGTGTGCTCCTTCGATCCCGGTTTCGACTTCGCCAAAGCGACGCTACGCTTTCGTCCGCCTGGCCGTTATTGGTACTTCGCGCAGGTGATGGTCAAGAACGGGGACCGCCGCTGGCGCGGCACACTGCCCGGTCACATGCTGGTCGGACGCGCGGTACACCTGTACGTCGAGGTCGCAAATCGCGAGGGCGTGCCCGTCATGACCTGGAACAAGCAGGACAGCCCCTACGTGACGATGATTCGAGCGTCCGGTGGCGACGGTCCGGTTGTTTCGTCCGCTGCGTCGGTTGAGATCGTGGAAGAAAATCCGCTCGACGACGAGCGCGACGAGGAGGCGTACCGGTCCCGGCGCTTTTGGGTTGGCATCGGGATCGGGGACGGCATCGGCTGGGCCTTCGCGGAAGGTCCAGCGGCGTCGCGCGCACGGCCCGCGCCGTCACTGGATGTGCAGATCGCGCCCGAGGTCGGCTATCACCTGAGCAAGCGGTTGGCGATCGCCGTGTCGGGGCGGCATCAGTTCATTCAGCAGCCAGCGCGCGGGAGTGCGGATGCCCAAAGTGCCCACCTGGGTTTGCTCCGATTCCTCGTTTTTTCGGGTACCGGGCGCCATCGCATGTTTGTCGGCGGCACGATGGGTGCCGGTACCGGGTTCCGTCTGGTGCCGTCGCGGGACGGCGGATCTGGCACGGTGCGGTCCACGGTGCGGGGCGGCCCCTTCGTCGCTGGTGCCAGCGTCGGCTACGTGGGTGATCTGTCGCGATCAAGACTCGGATTCACCGTGGAAACGGGTGGGCTGGTTGGCTTTCCGGATCGGGCGGTGGTGCTCGACATTCGCCTGGGCATGGCCGCGTATTTCTGAGACCCATCGGGCGCCACCTCCACGGTGCCGCCTAGAAACCAATGAAGACATTCATCACCAGCGGGAACGGGCGAAGTTCGATCGGCAATTCGATCGCGGTTGTGCTCGCGGCTGCGGCGACGTTGGGTGCATGGTCCTCGGAGGCTCTAGGTGACGAGCCTCCGCCCCCCTATCAGGTCGGTCTGGCAGCTGGCGTTCGTGTCTTTTCTGGTGCTTCGGGATTGGGACGGTATGCCAATGACAGCTCCGACAACGCGCCACCTTTGTTCTCCCCGTTTGTGACGGCTCGGGTTCTGCGCTGGTTGGTCGGTCCGTGGGCCATCGAAGGGGAAGGGGGACTCATCCCGACCCAAACCCGCGATCAGGACGCCAGCCTCTGGATTGCCACGGCGGGGATCAGGGGGATCTACCGGTTGGCTCCACGCCGCGGGTTGATTCCCTTTGCGACCGCGGGGCTCTCCCTGGCGGCGGCGCGTTCGTCGGACACGCTGGTGGTGGAGAACGACGTCGACGGGTCGCTCCACGCCAGCGTCGGTCTGTTCAAGCCCCTCGGGTCCGAAGTCATGCTGCGGGTCGAGGCGCGCGTGTACTGGAGCCCCGCCTTCGGGACCATTCGAGATCCGGCGCGGGAGGATGTTGCGGTCCCGCCCGAGCCCGAGCTGTCGGTCGGCATTTCGCTGCCCTTCGGACAGTGGCCTCCTCCGCCACCTCGGGACGCGGACGGCGACCACCTCCTCGACGCGGAAGACGCGTGTCCCCGGCACGTCGGCCCGCGTGAGAACGCCGGCTGTCCAGAGGTCGATTCGGACGGCGATCGGGTGGTGGATCGAATCGACGTTTGTCCGGCCGAGGCCGAGGATATCGATGGTTTCGCGGACACCGACGGCTGCGATGATTCGGACGATGACAGGGACAGGATCGCGGACGCTGACGACAGGTGTCCCCGGCAGCCGGAAACCGCCAACGGTTTCGAGGATGACGATGGTTGCCCTGACGACGTACCTCCGCCGGTGAAGACGTTCACGGGTACCATCAAGGGCATACACTTTCACGAAGACTCCGCGGTGATCACAGCCGGTTCCTTCGAAACGCTCGATCGGGCAGCGCGGGTCCTGGGTGAATACCCCGCCATCCACGTGGAGATCTCGGGCCACACCGATTCCACGGGAACCCGCGAGCACAATCTGGAGCTATCCGTTGCCCGCGCCGAGGCGGTCAAAACCTATCTGGCTTCCAAGGGAATCCAGGTCGGCCGCCTGCGATCTGTCGGGGTCGGGCCCGATCGGCCCGTATCCGGAAACGACACCGAGGAGGGCAAGGCCCGCAACCGCCGAATCGAGTTCCGGCTCCTCAGCGCCGGCGAATGATTGGGTGACTTCGGCACCACGCTGGCTCACCACTACCAGCGTCCCCGCGCCTCCAGAAAGCGCCCGACGGCCCCGCTCAGGATCCCGTGCTCGACGTCGACACCGACCAGGTGACGGGACCGCTCCAACCACAAACGCTCCACGATTCGGGATCCGCCGGCGGGTTCGGTTCCTGTAGCGCCGGCCGCCAAGCGATCCGCCAATTCGAACGAGGCCGAAATCGGCACCGTACGATCCCGCCGCCCGTGCACGACCAGCGACGGCGCCCGAATCGCCGCCAACCCGGCGCGCGCATTCGCCATCAACTCCAGAAGACTGACGAGGCCGGTCAACGGCATCGCGGGTAGTCCGGGATTCGCGCGCCGCACCTCGGGATCGGACACATTCGATCCAAACAACTTCGGGATCGATCGCAGCGGCCCAACTCGCAACGCCCGTGGAATGAACCCCAGCATCTGGATCCCACGCACCTGTGCAGGCCGCAGGCGAAATGGCGCAGACAGGACCGCCAGTGCCGCGATTCGGTCGCCGCGACTTTCGCCAAGGCGCAGCGCCAGCAGGCCCCCCATCGAGAATCCAATCACAGCGATCTTGCCCATTGTCCGCGCCGCAAGCGCGTCGAACGCTTGTTCCGCCGAGCGCAACCAATCGGGCCAACCCGTCGCCTCCAGCGTTGGCAGATCGCGGCCATGCCCCGCCAGGATGGGTGCATCGACGACGTATCCCAGCCGGAGCAGCGCATCGGCGACCGGTTGGATCTCGAACGGCGTGCCTGTGAAACCGTGCAGGCACAACACGGCCCGCTGGCTGACAGCGGGAACCGTGTTTGCCGTTTCCGTGGCGGTGCCTGGGACGGTGTCGCTACCGCCCCGCCCGCCTAAATGTCCAACGCGCAGGAGAGCAGCGCGTCGGTTTGTGTCATCGGCTTCGCGCCCGGTGTGCAACCGGTGTCGTAGCAGACTTCGAGCGCCTGCTGGCCGTTCATTGTGCACTGGGCGTTCACCGCGAACCGCCAGCACGGTGTGACGGTTATGGCTCCGCCGCAGTGGGGAACCGGCTTGTCGATGGCCATTTGCGTGGAGCTGATGGTCCGTTCCGTGACGTCGCAGTTCGGTGAGCCGTCCATCTTCATTCCGATGTTGGTCGGCACGCACTGGACGCCGATCGCGCGTCCAATGACCTCCGCGATTCTGGTCATCGCTGGGCCGAAGGTGGGAGCGCAAATGCTCTGGAAGACGCCGTTGGCTCCGAAGGCGTCCAGCCACTGCTTGACACGGATCCCGGGATCGCCGTACTCCGGTGCCGCGCCCATGGCCACCGTTTGGGTGCATGAGTGCTCGGCCCAAGGCTGGACCTCCATGTTGCCGGTTCCCAGCGTGAACGTGTGGGGTCCGACGACGTACGGGGTTGTCGGGCCGGCCAGCGCCGCAACCAGAATCTGGCTGTTGGGGTTCGCCTTCAGGCTTCGCAAGAAACCCACGAAGCCCTCCACTGTCACCAACCTGCCGTCCTCGGCGGACACGCAATTGGTCATGGTCATGGGCAGCCCTGTCGCCACGTGTGGCATCGGCTGGTCGCACTTATGTCCAAACTCGTTACAGCGGTAGGACTGAAGCCCGCCCAGCGGATCCGCCAGGGTCTGCTGGTTGGGATCGAACAACATCGAATCAGCGGGAACCGAGCAATCGTCCTCGTTGGTCAGCATGACGACGGCCAGATAGGCACCGGGCCGAAGGAATCCGGCGTTGTCGGGATCCATGGGGTCCCGGGCTCTTTGCAGCGCCAGACGCGTAGCCTCGAACTGATGTTCGAACCCGCAACCGCCGGCACCGATGTCGGCGATGCAGTTGAACACGTCGGCGATCTGCCCCGTGAAGTTGTTCTGGCCACCGATGGACTTGATGAAATGCTGATCTTGCGGCAGACCGGTACAGGACGCCTTGTGTTGAAACGCGCCGTTCAGGTTTCCGATGGTACCGGGCTGGCAGCCATTCACGTTCCCGAAGATGCCCGATCCCAGCGACGTCGAGATGACCGCGATGTGCAGGTTCGGCAGCCCGCCGGGCAAGCCGGAAAGCACGTTCATGAAGGTGGGCATCTGGGCCCGCATCTTGGCCTGCAAGGGTTCCATCGAAACCGAGTCGTCGATCACGAACAGAAGGTCGAGATCTCGGTTAACCGATTGTTGAAACCGGTTCTTGATGACCTGGCTGGGACCACCCACCGGTGCCACCAACTTGCGGGCGCCACAGGCCCACAGGGCTGGGATGACGGCGGCGCAAACGATCCAACGGAGCTGACGCCAGCGTAGGACGGCCAAAAGACGGTTCATCGGAGTCCTCCTCGAGAAGCGGTGCGGAAGCGGTGGGGGAAAACCGGCCGATTATAGGGATCGGGCCGGCCCATCGCAACGGAGTAAACAGCAAGTGCGAGACCAAAGCAAAAGCCCGGATTCCGTGGGCCGGGAGCTACGGCAGTGCCAACATGGTTGGCGGCTGATTCAATGACGTTGACCATGGTATGAAGGCGCCAGATGGCGGGATATCGGGCCGGCGAGCGTCGGATCGGCGCGGGCCTGCTGCTGCTGGCCATCGCCGCCTTCTGGTTTGGCGCCAGCTACGGACTGAAGGCGCCCTTTTACTACGGCCACTATGGCTTCCACGGCGGGTCTTATGCCACCTGGGCACGCGGAACCATCCGGCATCACACCGTTTATCCGGTCAATGAGCCCGGCTTTTCCGCCCCCCGGCCGCACACGTACTACGTTCATCATCCGGTCCTGACCCATCAGCTGGTGACGCTGACCTTCCTGTTGTTCGGGCAGCACGAATGGTCGGTGCGGCTGGGCGCGCTGATTCCTTCATTCGCGTCGCTGTTGCTGGTGGCGGCCATTGCCTGGCGTCACGCCAGCCCCCTGGCGGGCGGGGCAGCCGCGTTGGTGTTCGCGGTCGTACCCGTCAACATCTGGTACGAATCGCACATCGATCAGGGTTTTCCGTCGATCGCGTGCCTGCTGGCGTTTTTTTGGTTCTATCTGGGGTGGCTGCGTTCGGGGCGCTGGCGGGTCGGGATCGCGGCGCTGGGATTCCAGCTGTTGGCCGGCAATTTTGAATGGAGTCCCTACTTCGCCTACCCGGCGATCTTCGCGCACGTGTTGTGGACGGCTCTTCGTCGGCGCGGTCGCTACCTGGCATTCGCGGTCTTGCACCCGCTGACTGCGATCGTGCCGCTGACGATCCACGCCTATCTGGTTTCACGGGCGAATTTGCTGACCGACATGATGGCGGCCTACCGCAGCCGCACATCCGCGATCACGTACCAGGCATTTTCCAGTCGCATGCGCGAATACGCCGACACCTTGTTCGGGCGTGCCTTGCTGGTCGCGATGTTGTTGTGGCTGCTGCTGGTCACCGTCAGATTCCTGCGGGGCCGGGGTCGGGCCCTGGATCTTGTTGGGATCACGTTCGCCTTCGCGCTGATAACGTACATGCATGTCTTCAAGAATGCCGTCGTCACGCACGCCTACCGGCAGCTGTACGGCAACGTCTGGGCGGCCATGGCGGTCGCCGGTCTGGTGGTCGCGGCGCGGGACATCGTGGACAGGTTTTCGGCGTCGCGATCGTCGACACCATCCAGGGCGGGCACCGTCGTCGCGTTGGGGGTGCTGGTCGTGACGACGGCCCTTACCGTCGGGACCAGCTGGGCCGGTCTGCTCGAAAGCCGGTTCCACGGCGGCGTGCCCGGCTGGAAAAAATTCGACCCCGACATGCGGCAAACCGCGTTCGCCATCGAGGTCCAAAGGACGACACGCCCGGGCGACGTCCTTCACTTTCACTCCAGCTTTGCCTGGCCTCCGCCTCATCGAATGGACTGGGCGTTCTACTACGATCGAGATCTGCGGCGGTGGGCATCGCTGCGCGGCCTTTTGTCGCTGACCCCTTCCGAGCAACGGCGCGCGGTGGTCATCGTCCACCCGGATGAACTGCATGGGGACGAACTGCGCGCGTTCGCCGAGCTTGGCGCCCGTCACCCGGTCTGGCAGATCCAGAATCTGGCCGCCATCGATCTGCGGGTCGACGGCGCCCGTCGCGACGCGTACCGGCTGGGTCCCGTTTTGGTCCCGCCGCCGGGTGTCCTGCCTGGTGTTCGGCGCTGGCTGGAGGGTCCGTACCCGTTTCCCAAGTTGATTCGAGATCCCGTGGCCGTGGCGCGCCTAGAGGCGCGTATCAAGGAGGGGGCCGCATTGCGGTCTTTCGTTCCATCCGATCGCGGTGTCCGATTTGGTCGGCGACCACCGCCCGCACACTGGTGATCGCGGGCGCCGATGTCCACCACGCAAGCAATGGATGCGGCCAGGGGCGCGGCGCGCTGGTTGCGCCGGAACCGAATCTGGCTGCTGGTGCTGTTCGCCTATGTATCGGTGTTTCCGTACAGCCCGGGCATCAACAACCCGAACGAGAACGTCCGCGTCTACATGACGCGCGCGTTGGTCGAGCACCACGAACTGGGCATCAACAAGGTGGAAGCCGAGTGGGGATGGGTGAACGACAAGGCGAAGATCGGCGCGCGCCTGTTTTCCAGCAAGGCACCGGGGACGTCGTTGCTTGGTGTTCCGGTGTTGGCGGTTCAGACCGGGCTATGGCACTTGCTTGGCTGGCGATCTCCGTCGCAGCTGGCGACCACGCTGGCGCTGCGTCTGTTCGCCGTCATGTTGCCGATGTGCGGATTCCTGTGGGCGTTTTGGCGGCATGCGCGGCGGCTTTCCGGCCAGCAAGGGATCGCGGACCTGTTGTTGATCGCCGTCGCGCTGGGATCGTTGTTGTATCCGTACGGCATCCACTTCGTCGGACATGGGTTGGCTGCGGCGCTCAGCTTCGGCGCGTTCATGGTTCTGGCGCCGCAGGGCACGATCACCGACAGCCATCGGCGCGCGGCGCTGGGTGGATTGTTCGCGGGCCTGGGCGTGGTGTTCGAATACCAGAACCTGCTGGTGGCGGCATTGCTGACGATCTATGTGGCGGCGCGGCGCCCGCGGTTGTTGCCATCGTTCCTTCTGGGCGCGCTGCCGGCGGTGGCGATCCTGGGCGTCGTGCACACGTTGTGTTTTGGTCGGCCGTGGGCGTTTCCCTATGGCCACCTCGAGAACCTGGATTACCAGTCGCAACACATGCGTGGCTTTCATGGGGCGGGGCTGCCGTCGCTGACGGCGCTGGTGGGTGTGTTCTTCCTGCCCGGTTTCGGATTCTTCGCGTGCTCGCCGTTCTTGGCCGTGGCGCTGCTGGCGACTGGTTTTTTGGTTGTGCGTGGTCCCAGGGCGGAGGGGTTGCTTTGCGCCGCGGTGCTGGTGGTGCTTGGGGTCTTCCTGGCAGGCATTCCCAACTGGCGCGGGGGCTGGTCGGTGGGGCCCAGGTACATCGCCGCGACCGTGCCTTTCCTGGTTGTCACGCTGGCCTATGCGTGGCCGCGGGTTGCCAGGGCGCGCCTGGGGCACCTGGCGTGGTCGATCACCGCGGGGCTGATCCTGGCCGGTGTATTCGTGAACGCGCTGGCCGCCGTGATCTACCCGCAGTATCCACCGCAGCTTAAAAACCCGGCGTTTCAGCTTCTGATTCGCTTGCCGTTCGAGGGATTTGTCCCGTATTCGTTCGGGTATGCCGTGGGGTTGAAGGGGTTGTTGTCGCTGTTGCCCACCGTTGCGGCGATCGGCGCGGCTGTGGGTCTGGCGCTGGCGTCGGCGCGGCGCCGAGACGACGGTGAGATGCTTGGAGAAACGATTGGTGGGATCGCGCGCGGGAACGATCACGGGTGGGGACGTCGGTCCGCAATCCCGTTGGCATTGATCGTGTTCCTGGCGTTCGTGGTTCCGTTTTCGCTTTGGTCGCGCAAGTTGCTGCCGGCAGAACGCGATGCCGTGCGCCTGGTGAAATCCACCTGGACACCCGCGGCGAAGCCAGCGTTGCTGCCCGCCGGTAGGCCAGTCAACTGATGCCTGTCCCATCAGGTGTTTCGACAGCCGGGCAGGGCGGTGGGCCCGGACGTCTCGTTCCGACCGCAGCCGGGTCGGGTTGTGGGCCCCGACGTCTTGCCCAGGTGACGACGGTTCTGTGTCTTGCGCTGATCGCGTACTACGTGTCGCCGCTGTGGCGGAACCTGACGCACTGGGGGGGCACGTTCGACTGGGGATATTTTTTCTTTCTGGCCGAGGTCGATCGCAAGAGTCTGGTCGAATTCGGGCAATTCCCGCTGTGGAATCCGTACTACTGCGGCGGCGCGGTTCACCTGGCGAACCCACAAACGTATTTCTTGGGGCCGACGTTTTTGTTCATCTGGGCGTTCGGAACACCGATTGGGATTCGGCTGACGCTGACCGCCGCCATGTTGCTGGCGATGGACGGCATGCGGCGGTTCCTGCGTGTGCTGGGCGTCGGTCCCGTGGGGGCGTTGGTGGGTGGCACGGGCTACGCGGTGTCCGGAGCGATGGTGCAGCACCTGGGCGGCGGCCATGTAGCCTGGCTGGGTTTTTGCGTGTTGCCGTACGTGCTGCACTCGTTTCACCGGGCGCTCGGCGGGCAGCGGCGGCACGTCCTTTATGGTGGTCTGTTTCTGGCCTGGATCTTCGGGCATTTCGGTGGGTACACGTTTCCGTATTCGGCGCTGACGTTGGGCGTGTACGGCGTTGCATGGTCGGTCTCGCGGCGGCGGCTGCGCGCCGGGATTGCCACCATTGCCGCCATGACCGGATTCGCGCTGGCGTTGTCGGCGGTGCGGCTGATTCCGATCCTGGAATTCATGCGCGGCCATCCCCGCATCCGACCCGACGTCGACATTGTCAGCCCGCTGGAATTCCCCGAGATCTACGCGGTCCATCACCGCGAGCGATCGGTGCCGGGTCATCCCTACGTGTGGCCTGAATACGGAAACTATCTGGGTGTTGCGGCGGTAGCACTGATGGTCGTCGGGATCTGGATTGTGGCGCGCCATCGCAAGGATCTGCGGCCGCTGGTCTGGGCGATGGTGGTGTTTTTGCTTTTCCAGATCGGCAACGTCCCCGGGTTTCCGTGGTGGCTGGTGAAACACCTGCCGATCTTTCATTTCATGCGTGCGCCGTGTCGGTTCACGATCGTGGTGGGTCTGTTCGCGTGCGCGTTGGTGGGCCTGGCGGTCGATCGTTTCGTGTCGCCGGTTGTCCACCGGGGGGGGCGCAAGCTGGCGCGCGAACGATGGTTGTTGGCCGTCGTCGCGGGCCTGCTGGCCGTGGGTTTTCTGGTCGACGCGGCCGCCTTCAACCGCGAACAATGGTTTCAGACGCTGACTACGCCGCCGCCGCGCGATCCGGTCGCGCCGTCGTTTCGACAAACCCGCGGCAGCCGCCACCGCATGTACGCCTTTCCACGAACCAATCAGGGAACGCTGGACTGTTTCGAGGAAGCGCCGCTCGATATCTCGCCGCACCTGGCGACCGGACTTGCCGCCGAGGAATACCCGCTGGACGCGAAATCCGGCACCGTGCGGCGTGTGTCGTGGTCGCCGAATCGGATCGTCGTCGAGGTGAAGTTCGCGAAACCGGGCGTCGTGGTGGTGAACCAGAATTTTCATCCTGGCTGGCGCGTCGGCGGTGGAACCGGTCTGAATCAGGGTGGCTTGCTGGCGGCGAAGGTGGGCGGTGGCGCCGGCAGCCAATTGGTGACGTTTCGGTTTTTGCCGACGTCATTTCTGATCGGTCTTGGGATCACCCTGGCGACGTTCGGTTGCGGCGTTTGGCTGTGGTTGCACTGGGGCCGGCGGAGATCAAGCAGCGTCTCATGACAAGCCCACCGGCGAGGGCCTGGCTCATCGTTCGGGCTTGTTCTCCGCCATGGTGCGCCTGCGCCGCACGTTGTCTTCAGCAACGCGGGCGCGCGCCGCCTGGGCTTCCTCGATCGACCGAAAGCGAAACACGCCGCGCGGGAAAACCGGCGACGCGATCTCATGGTACCGCGCGCAGTGGCGGGCGAAGCGTTCGAACCCATCGCCCGGTGGCACCAGGATCGGCGCCTCGGCCATCTCATCCAACGAACGAAATTTCTGTACGCGTTTGGTCACGGCGCGTCCTTCAGGTCGAACGCCTGCCTGAGCATCGCCGCGTCCTGGCGGTCAATCGGGCGAACCGTGTCCTTCTTCAACCGGTAAAGGGCGTCCGGGCTGGCGACACGGACGAGAACGCCCGCGACATCCTTCATCTCGGCCTCGACGGTTTCGTAGTCGGCCGCGGTCCCCAGGCGGGTCATGATGTCGAAGTAAAGATCACCGGTGGGCGGGTAGTACCGAACGGCCGGATAATCACCGAGCAAGTCGTCGGCACTGATCTCGTCGATGTGGGGATCGGCGCCATAGACCACGCGCAGGGCGGCCTGAAGACGCGTGACGTTTTCGCGCGTCGCGCGAATGAAGATGTCCAGATCCTCGGTCGCTCTGACGACGCCGTGGACGCCCATCGCGGCTGCACCGATCAAGACGTACTCCACGTTCTGGTCTCCAAGGGCGCGTAGCGCGCGGAGCATTTCGTCGCGATCCACGAAGGGATCGTAAGCCCCTATGACCGAATCCCCAATTCGGGCCTTGCTCGGAGTTTTGGCATCCAACCACCCCGGGCCAAGGGTGACTGTTTAAGTGCTCGATAGCCGCGTGACTAAAGAATGGCGGAAAGGCCCTGATCGCTTTCGGTTCGCACGCGATCAACCATTTTGGGGTCAGTCATCTCAAGACCTCTTTGCACGCTGAACGTGCTTGAGAACGTCTTCTTTTTCCCCCGTTCAAGTTCGCCCAGAACGTAGCGCCACGTTTCGAGCGAAGAACCGTACAACTTCTCGACGCGCTTGGCGGTCAGCTTGTGGCGTTGGCCCCAATGGGGGATGCCGCCGTGCTGTTCCGCCTTGGCGTGCATGACGTTGGTGAACTCCTCGAACAGATCCCCCGCGGCCGAGATGGCCCGCGGCACGGCGATTTCAATGGCAACCGTGAGGGGGAAACGCTGCATCGCAAGCAGGCATTTGGACTGCCCCATGAAACGGAGCGAGGCGTAACCGGGAACGCCTTTTGAGACAGAGGCAATCAGGACATCGGTCAGGAAGAGTTGATAGAAGGGCTTGGTGGCGTCAAAGAAGAATTCGGCGGAGTGCGCGCTTAGGCAACCGCGGCGCTTGTCGGGATGGCCATCGACGATCTCGTGACTGAGGCCCCAGCGGTTGTCATCGTGTTCGTTGTCGATCACCCATTCAGAAGCCATCAGCGCGAACTCACGCAGCGTCGCGGCGGCGCCGACCTCGGCATCCGTGAGATCGTTGGCGCGCGCGGCAACCTTGGTCAGAAACTCACCGACGGTCTTGCTGTCCAGCGCAAACGCGATCAGTTGGTTGAAGAACACGTCGATGTTGGTGACCCAGACCGGACCCACGAAAGGGGTCATGCTGAGGGCGACTTTCAGGGCGACCAACTCGGGGAGGACCTGCAGCGCGGCAACGGCGGCGGTGTAGGGCTTGGGACTGCTGCACAGGATCGCATCGAACGTGGAAGGCTGGGCCGTGGAGATGTTGTGCTCCCCCTTTCGCTCTGTTCGCCAGCGACGCGTGACCCAGCATTTCTTGCCTTTTGCCAGGTCGATCGTGACCTGGAAAAAACGAAGCGGCATACCGTCGGGCTCGGGGGATTTTTTGTTGAACAGACCCGAAAGGTCGAGGCTGCCGTCGGCGCCCATTTTCGCGGAGTCGGCCAGCTTTGGTCGCACGTCGGACCAGGGAATGGCCTTTTGGGATTGGTCCCGCAGCCGGAACTGCCGCGGCACTTCAAGGACAACCGAATAAATAACCCCGCAGCGGCCGACCGACACGACGGGTGCATGGAACCAGTCGTCGTCCCGCACCACGTTGGTTTCGGCGCACCACCCCGGCATGGAGGAGAGGCGGTCCGGCCGGAAGAGACTGTTGGACGGCTCGATCCACCATTCCTGGCCGCCCGGGCCGACCAGGTGGATCGCACGGACAAAGTCAAAAAGCGGAGGCAGTTTGAAATCGCTGCCGTGGGTGCCGGTGGACATCGCGCCGGCAAGGCTTTGGCCGCCCCCCGCCCCCATCGTGAACAGGCCAAGGCCGCACGCATCGAGCTGGCTCAGGAGATCCTTGATCTTGATGCCGGCCTCTACGTGAACCAGAAACCTGTCCGGATTCAAGGTCACACCCGGCCGGAGCATGGACTCGAGAGTATGAAGGCTGCCACCGCCGGCGATCGGACGAAACCAGCCGGTCTTCACTGCGCTGGGAGGCGCCGGCGTGGGCCGGCTAAGCCATTTGTTCAGATCATCGGTGAACAACAGAAAGTCGTCGGCAACTGCGGCGCGCGACAACGAATACCCCGAGCCCTGCGGTCGGATGGTGCTGTTGGCATCTTCGGCCTGCCGGACGCATCGCACCAGTTCTCGCAAGTTGCCTGGGCGCAGGATGCCGTCCGGCGTGTAGGGGTGGGTCTCCGTGTAGTCCTTGACGAGCTTTTTCGTGACCTGCACCAGGCCCTGGGAAAAACACGGCATGGCCTACCTGCCCTTGGGCGTGGGGGTCGGGATCTTCTTTGTTACTGGTTTGACCGGCAAAGCGCCCTTGCCGGCGGCTTCCTGCAAGCCGAGGCCGATGTGGAGGGGATCGTGAAGTTCGATCTGGCTGACGATCCGCTCGTCGTCGTGGTGGACCTTCAATTCTTTGCCGGTCGTGAAGGCGGTTTGCAGAACCGAAAGCATCCAGCTGTGAGCGGCAAGCTCAAACTGGGGAATAGTCTTGGTGTTGGGCGCTTCGCTGTACAGGACAAACCGTTTTGCGCCTCGATCCAGGGCGAATGACACCTTGTGGGCATTGATCGCAATTGAGGTAACCCGTCCTGCGGAATCGGCCATGCTGGATCTCCTGTTGGTTGGGTGCTGCGGCGGCAACAGGTTCTCACGCGTCTTTCACCGTGTCGAGATCTCGGACCTGTTTTCATCGTTGCCGGCCGGGAAACCACAACATGACTGCTGTGCGATGTTCGTCAGACCTCGCGCCAGGTAGGGTGCCCTGCATCCTAGGAGGACATGATGGTGTTTAGGTTTTCGTCTTTGATCGTGATGGTTGCTGGTTCGGGTGTTCTCGGTTGCGCAGTGGACGTGGATCCGAACGGGACTTTTGAGCAGTCCGTCGGCACGATCTCCGCTTCGCGGCATGGCTCACGCGATTTTTCCGTAGCCTTCGCGGACTGTACGGAGAGCATCGGCGTGACGCTGGTTTCGACCGAAGCCGCCGCCGCTCTCGTGCCCTCGACATTTGTCCTCGCCGGCAGCGGAACGCCAGTGACGCCGCTTGTGGTGCGAACGGCGCACTGCCAGGGAATTTTCGTGGACGGGCACCGAGGCCAGTCGGGCACCGTCGTACAGGTCGGTGCGGTGGTGGTCGCACCCGACGGAACCGGCGACATCAACAACTACACCATCTGGTACTACACCGACGATCAACGCCTCGAATCCGCGCTCGATCGGGCCGGCCTTAGTACCCAGAAGGTGCACATCGGCTATCAGCAAGGGCCGCTCGAATCCGGGCAGGCTTCGCTCAGCGTGCGGCTGAAGAGACCGGCTGACCCGTCTTTCGCCCTGGATGGCACCGTGAACCCCGTGACCGTGCCGGCCGGCGCCTTCGTGGCGAACTGGTGGAGCCAAAGCGATTGCTTGGGCACGCTGAAACTCTCCACCGAAGTTCCCGTCATTGCCGTCGGTCAAGCGAACTTGGTCGCGACGACCAAGCCGGGCAGCGCGCTTGCCGCTTTGCTGGGCGCGACGACAACGAATTTCCCGCTGCTACAGCAATTCAACGCGTTCCAGTCGGCGGAGATGCGGGTGAGTGCCCGCGACTGAGCGGGGCACCTGTGCGCGCGGGAACGGGCGCCGGATCTGTCGCACACAAAGTCCGCAGGAGTTCGACGAAGACGCGGACTTTTGGCGAATGGTGCCGGCCAGGCGCACACAACGCCGTTAGCGGTGGGCCGGGAGCGGCATGCATGGGCAGGACCTCTACGAGCTGACCCCGATCGATCTCGTCGGCGACCATGATGTCGGGCGCCTGAACGAGACCGATCCCCGCCACAACCGCGGCCAGCAGCGCCTCGCCGTGGTCGGCCTTGAAGGTTCCCTCCACTTTCAGCGCCGAGACCGCGCCCGCGCTGCCGAATAGCCAGGGCCGATCGAGCCCGCTTGCCAGCACGTACTTCAGGCAGTTGTGCCGCGCGAGATCGCTGGGCACGCGGGGAACCCCGTGCTTTTTCAGATAGCCCGGGGAGGCGACCGTCACCAGGCGAAGCATGCGCAGGCGATGTCCGATGCACTGGGTGTCGTCGACGGTCCCAATGCGTACCGCGACATCAATGTTCTCGTCGGCAAGCTGAACAAAGCGATCTGTCAGGATGACCTCGACGGTGAGAGCTGGATGTTTGAGGAACAGCGTTGGTAGCATGGCTACCACCCGCCGCGCGAAAGTCGATGGCAGAGAGACACGGAGCGACCCCTGTGGTGTGTCCTGTGCCGCCGACACCAGCGCTCGCGCCGCCCGAACCTGACCTACCGCCTCGCGACAGGAGGCGAGAAACGCCGCTCCGTCCGTGGTCAGCGAGACGCTGCGGGAGCTCCGGTGCAAGAGACGCACGCCGACATCCAACTCCAACTTCGCGATCGCCTTGCTGACAGCCGAGGTCGTTACGCCGAGCGTGCGGGCCGCTTTCCGAAAGCTCTTGGCCTCGGCAGCTTCGACGAATGGGACCACCCCGTCGAACGGATCGAGTGGCGACCGCCTCATGGTGGCAAGCGCGGGGAGGGCAGCAAAATGGGCGCCGCCAGATAGACGGCAATTCCGATCCCCAGCGCGATCGTGAAGCCGAAGTTCATCGACAGCGACATGGCCAGGACCGATCCGACCACGCTGGCCGCGCCGTTGGCGCTCCAGGCCCACGCCACCATATCGCTGCCGGCGGCACCCGCGACACGGACGCCGGTGGGCAGCAGCGTTCCCATCAGCAGGCCGGGCGGCGCGATCAACAGGATCGCGACCAACACGCGCACCGGCAGCGGCAGACCCAACAGCGCGTGAAACAGCGGCGTCAGGCCGAGCGCGTAGATCGCGAGCAGGCCGGCGAGTGCCAACGTCGCGCGCAGTACGAAACCGCGGAAGCCGAAGCGCGTGTTGCCCCAGCCCGACAGCGCGCTGCCCGCGCCGGACGCCGCCAGCAGCGTCGCCAGCACGACCGCCAGCGCGTAGATCGGGTGGCCGAGGAAAAGGACGAACTTCTGCATGAAACCGATCTCGACCAGGATGTAACCGAGGCCCAGGCACAGGAAGTAGCCGAGCACGCGCAGTTTGTGGGCGCGATCCTGGCGCAGCGCCGCGCGACGCAACAGCAGCAGCGGTCCCACGATCAGCAGCAGAGTCATCACCAGCGACAGCAAGAGCAGCAGCAGCAGAATGGCGACGCCCAGGTTGTTGATTTCCATCGTTCCCAGCTTGCCCAGCGAACCGAAGACGGACAGCAGTTGTGGTCCGCGCAGGTTGTAGAAGAAGAAAGGACGATCGTCGGTGGTCGCGCTGGCGTCGTATTTCAATGGGGCCAGCGCAGCATCGGCCGACGGAGCTTCCAGGAACGCGTGCAGGAACGGATCCTCGGTGCCTGGCTGGCCACCAGGCTGCCCCACCGCGCCCCCCCCCGGCGTGAAAAGCAGCCGCAGCCCGCCTTCCGCCACCTTCGCGCGCAGCAGGTCGATGTCCTCGGGGCGATACGGGGCGCGCGACAGCAGCATCGTGCCGCGCCGATCGTTGTCGGTGGCGATTGCGAAATGGCGCTGCACCTCGGACGCGGGAATCCCACGGCGTTCCAGCGCCGCGCGCCCGAGCGCGATCAGACGCAGGAATTCCTTGGGCGACGCGGCGTCGTACCAGCGCGTGACGGTCAGGATGCCGCGCGCGTCCAGGTGGTCCAGGAATTCGCCGAACGCCTCGACGGTGTAGATGTTGTTTTCCGACAGCGTGAAGGCACCCGACGACGATGCCGCCCACGTGTCGACCAGCGTGGCCTGGATCGACGCGAAGACCTGTCCCGATCGGCGGATATAGCTGCGTCCCTCGTCGACGAACACCTGAACGCGCGGATGACGGTACAGATCGCCGTTCCAGCCGGCGTATTCCCCGCGCATGACGTCGTTCACGATGATCGGGTTCACCTCGACGCCGATCACGCGCGGGACGTCGTGCGCCAACGCCGAGATCACGTCGGTGCCGCCGCCCGGTCCGATGATCAGCGCCGTGCCGTCGTGGCGAAGCGCATAAACCAGCGACGCGACGCGGATCTCGGAGAACCGGCGTGGGACGGTGTACCCGGTTTTGCCGACGTCACCCGACCACATGCGCGTGGCGGCGTCGGCGTCGATGAACAGCCAGCGGTGATCGGGCTCGGCGGCGGGGGTCAGCGTGATCTGGGAGAACGCGTTCCATTTTTCGAAAAGGACCGTCCGTTTGCCCAGGAACTTGTCGGGATTGCGCGCCTGGCCGAACAGGTGGTGGCTCGGCTCCCGAATGGCAAGGATTCCCATCACCACCGCGACAACCGCCGAGACCCACACCAGGTGGCGCGCCTTGGTCCTGTCCGTCAGCGCGAAGATCCCCGCCGCGCACGCCCCCAGCGCCGCGACGGCGACCAGTGCGCCTGGGCCGCCCAGCGGCGGCAGCACCGGCACCACGAACAGACAGCCCAGGGCAGCGCCCACCAGATCGAACGCGTAGATCAGGCCGATCCGTTTTCCCGCCGAAGCGATCGCGATCGACAGCGCGAATCCCGATGCCAGAAACGGCACGCTGGCGCCCAGATAGATCGCGACCAGCGTGCCTCCGTTCGAACGCCAGCCACGCAGGCTGATGGGATTGCGCAGGGCGACCTCCATCGCGACGACAACGCCCACCGAAAATCCCAGCATCGCCAGCGCGGCCCAGAATCCGGGCGAACGCCGCGCGAAGAACGCGGGGAACAGGTACAGCGCCACCCCTGATACCGCCAGGCCCAACAGCGCCAGCGAGATGACCATGAACGCGAAGTGGTAGTACATCGTGACGCTGTAAATGCGCGTCAGCAGAAGTTCGAGCGCGATGGTCGCGAAGCTGGCCAGCGCCACCGCGAAGGGGAACAGTCGGCTGGGCGTCGGCGTGGGCGTCATGCGCGCGTATCAGCGGCGAGGGCAGGCGCAGCCCGCGAGGCAGGAACGGTGGTCGTTGTCATCGTCGGAAGCGCGTCAGGCTATCGCATTTCTTTGGCGCGTGCCCCGTGTCTGCCCGGGACCTGCACGACCGACGTCCATTCGTTGCCTCGCGGTACGGGCACCCGGCATGCGGTCGAAGTGGCAGTCGGGCAACGACGGCGCCCCGATTGGGGAGAACCGTTGAAGGTTAGCGTCTTTCGCTATCAACACCATCGCTAAGAATGGGTAGCCGGATTGTGAATGTCGTTCCTTTGCCAACCTCGCTTTCGAAGCTGAGTGATCCCCCATGCTTGGTCGTGACGATGGAACGCGCGATGGCCAGACCCTGGCCAGTCCCTTTGCCCACCTCCTTGGTTGTGAAGAATGGCTCGAAGATGCGTGGGCGAATAGCCGCCGGAATTCCAGCGCCCGTGTCGGAAATATCGATGCGCGCCAGATCCCCTTCGCGCCAAGTTCCGATGGCAATGGTGCCCTTTTCGCCGTTTCTTCCCACCACATCCGCGATGGCGTGGGCCGCGTTGACGATGAGATTGAGGAAGACCTGGTTCAAATCGCCGACGTGGCACAGGACGGGGGGCAAGTCTCCGAATTCGGTGGTGACCTCGGCCACGTACTTGTATTCGTTCCTGGCGATCGCAAGCGTGGTCTGCAGGGCCTGGTTCAAGTTGGCGGGGGCCTTTTCCTTGTGGCCGGGATGTGCAAACTCCTTCATCGCGCGCACGATGCTCGAGATGCGGGAGATGCCCTCCTGACAACTCACGAAGCTGCCGGGTGCGTTCGCCTCAAGATAGGTTAGGTCGATGCGTTCCTCGGTCGCGCGGATCGCCTTCACCAGAGCTTCATGCCCACCGGCCTTGTCGAGCACGTCCACGGCGCGCTGGTATTCGCTGACCAACTGGCGGTAGCCCTCAAAAGCTTCCTTCAGAAAGTGAACGCCGTCGCCGACGTACTGGGCCGGTGTGTTGATCTCGTGGGCAATGCCCGAGGCCAGCTGCCCGACGGCTTCCAGCTTGCGCGCGTGTGCCAAATCGATCTCCAACGCCCTTTGCTTGGAGAGATCCCTGATCGAGCCCTGAAGAAGGTATCTTCCGCCGCGTTCAATGCGGGTCAAAAGGACAGCGGCCGGAAACTCTTGACCGTCCAAGCGCCTGTACGTCCATTCAAAACTGGCCGAGCCATCTCGCATCGCGGCTTGGATCTTGTCTTGGGCGGCATCGCTGGAAGAGCGACCGTCGTGCTGGTTCTTGGGTGACAGATCCGGCGGTACAGACGATGTGAACTCCGCGATGCTTTTTACCTTGAACATGGCGAGCGCCGCCGGATTGGCATCGACATACCGCCAGGTCGGGGGCTCCAGTGTCAGGATGGCATCGGTCGACCCTTCGAAGATCGTCCGGAAACGGGTTTCACTTTCCTTCAGTCCTTCCTCTGCCAGCTTACGGGCCGTGATGTCGTGGGAGGTCCCGACGGTCCCGACGATCTTTCCCGTCCGATCGCGGAACGGAAGCTTGGACGTGCTCGCCCACGCCACGCGTCCGTCATCGTACGTCATCTTTTCCTCGCAACCGATCATCGGTTCGGCGGTCTGGATAACGCGCTGTTCGTCCTCAAAAGCCTTCGTCGCATGCTCGATGGCGAAGAAATCGAAATCGGTCTTGCCGATGGCCCGACTCGGATCCTCGAGATTGTGTTTCGCCGCCTTCGATCGGCTGATACGGATGTAACGACCACTGGCATCCTTGAAATAGATGCGATCCGGTGTCGATTCGAGGAACGCATGGAGCATTTCCTCATCGGAGACGATGGACCCGGAATCTGCCATGGTGGTTATGAAAGTGAAGTTCGGCCGGTGCGGGTGGCTGCACCTATATCGACAGAAAGCACTCCGCCTGAAAGTGCCCAGAAAACGATCGGGTGTTGATCCCCTAAGTTCGTGGGCGCACGGCCGCGCACAACATTTCGCCCGCGAAGGTCGGGGCGTCCGCCGGATCGCCGATGCGTTTCGGGCGCAGGAAACTGTTCAGCACCCGGCCGCCGTCGTCGCGCCGCAGACGTGGGCGTTCGGGATCGACGTAACTTCGCCGAACCTGTCGGCCCCGGGCCTCGACGAAACCGATCCTGCCGTCGGGATCGACGGTCGATACAATCGCGACGTGGTCGGGGGCATCGCAGGCCCCGTGTCGGTGCGTGGTCACCGGCTCTCGGGTCTGGAAAAACAGCACGTCTCCAGGCCGGGTGGCCGACGGTGTGACGGGGGTATGCGTGTTTGCCAGATACCCCCACAGCGCGGGCACCGTGCCATCGGTGCCGAAACGCAAGCCGGTGTCTTGTAGCGCCGCCACGACGAAATCCGACGCCTCGCTGCGCCCGCGGATGCCACCCCTTGGACGGGCCTGGCGCGGCGGCGGCGTGGAGGGCCGCGCGTGGCTCGCCTGAAAAACCCAGTCCGGCATGCGGCGCGGCTCCGGTTGCCGATGAGCACAACCAGCAAGACCAGCAAGTGCGGCGGCGGCCACCACGTGGGCAAGCAGGGCGGGAACCGGCCAGCGCCGCGTTGTCGAGGGAGCTAGGACCTGAGGTTGGGGATTCATCGGCTGTGTCGGGGTTTGAACTACATGTAGGTTAATCTAACCTTGCGACCTTGCAAGAAATCGCCATGGCGCGACGCGTAAATTTGCCGGGGCAGGTCGCGCCGGGCATCACGGGGCCGCGTTACAATGACGCCATGAGGGATGTCGTCATCGTCGGTCGTGCCCGCACCCCGATCGGATCCTTCCAAGGTGAGCTGGCCAGCCTTTCGGCGCCGCGCCTGGGTTCGATCGCCATCAAGGCGGCGCTCGCGCGATCGGGCGTGCCGGTCGATGCTGTCGGCGAGGTCTACATGGGATGCGTGTTGCCGGCGGGGCAGGGACAGGCT
>JANOJB010000143.1:0-14815 GCA_031407985.1 Pseudomonadota bacterium
GGCCGGTTATGAGCCGGCGGCTCTAACCGTTGAGCTATGGGCCCGCTCGGCAGTCTATCGCAGTCAAGGCAGAAGGCAGAAGGCCTTGTCTACGTTCGTCCCTCCAGGAACGCCTTGAGTTTCCGCGACCGCGACGGGTGACGCAGCTTGCGCAGCGCCTTCGCCTCGATCTGGCGGATGCGCTCGCGCGTCACCGCGAAGTTCTGGCCGACTTCCTCGAGCGTGTGCTCGCTGCCGTCACCCACCCCGAACCGCATCTTGATCACCTTCTCCTCGCGCGGCGTGAGCGTCTTGAGGACCTGGTCCGTCTGCTCCTTGAGGTTGAGATTGATGACCGCGTCGGACGGCGAGACGACCTGCCGATCCTCGATGAAGTCGCCAAGATGCGAGTCCTCCTCCTCGCCGATCGGCGTCTCCAGCGAGATCGGCTCCTGCGCGATCTTGAGAACCTTGCGGACCTTCGAGACCGGGATGTCCATCCGCTGCGCGATCTCTTCGGAGGTCGGCTCGCGGCCGAGCTCCTGCACGAGCGCGCGTGACGTGCGGATCAACTTATTAATCGTCTCGATCATGTGGACCGGGATGCGGATGGTGCGTGCCTGATCCGCGATCGCGCGGGTGATCGCCTGCCGGATCCACCATGTCGCGTACGTGGAGAACTTGTACCCGCGGCGGTACTCGAACTTGTCGACCGCCTTCATCAGGCCGATGTTTCCTTCCTGGATCAAATCCAGGAACTGCAACCCACGGTTCGTGTACTTCTTGGCAATTGATACCACCAGCCGCAGATTGGCCTCGATCAACTCTCCCTTGGCCTTCTCCGCCATCGCCTCGCCGTCCTGAATTTCGCGCACGGTGTCGTACAACACCTGCTCGGACAGCTTTGCTTCTTCCTCCACGCGTTTGATGCTCTTCTGGGCCCCGGCGACCACCTGGGACATGTCCTCGATTTCCCGAGGCAGGAGGCCCAGCTTCTTGGCCACCGCCCGCTGGCGCAGTTCGGAGGACCGAATGTCCTTCAGCGTTTTCCTCAGATCCTTCAGATCAAGTCCCGACCGGTGTTCGCAGTCGATGATCTCCAGGTTCGCTATCTCGATGCGCGCGACGAAATCCTTCAGCCTCGACACGATGCGATCGATCTGTTTCTTGGCCAGGCGCAGTTCCGCCAAGGCGTCGAGGCTCTGGAACTTCAGGCCTTCGATCTGCTTGCGAACACGCTTGTGCTGGACGTCGGCCAGCGTCTTGCTGGCCAGTTGTTCATTCAGCTTGCCTTCATTCGCGAACAGGCGTCGGACCTTCTCGATAACCTTGCACACGCGTTCGATGTGCCACCGTTCGTCGAATTCCCCATTCTCGTCGTCGTCGGCATCCTTCACGACGTCCTTGACGCGGATTGTGCCTTGCCGAAGTCTGTCGCCCAGCGCCAGGATCTCCTCGATCGCCACCGACGAATTCAGCACGACCTGCAACACCCGCCGCTCGCCTTCCTCGATCCGTTTGGCGATCTCCACCTCGCCCTCGCGGTTCAACAGCGAAACCGAGCCCATCTTGCGCAGATACAATCTGACGGGATCGGTGACCTTCGCGTAGTCCTCGCTGTCTTCCTCCTCGTCCTCGTCGGCTTCGGCCTTGTTGATGGACGGGTCCTGCTCCCGGGCCTGCTCCTCATCTTCGTCTTCGGCGTCCGCGCGTGGTTCCGGCTTCTGAGCCACCTTCAGCTTGGTCTCCGCCGCGACCACCTCGATCCCTTCACCCGAAAACGCCGTCAGCCAGTCGTCCATTTGGTCGGACGACACGATGTTTTCGGGCATGTGCTCGTTCACCTCGTCATAGGTGAGAAAACCCTTGGCCTTGCCCATCGTGATCAGTTCGCGCTTCTTGCGCTCGTTCTGCCGAGACAGGGACGCCGCCTTGTTCTTCTCGGACTCCTGGTTCGATGTGTCGCGTTTGCGCCTGCCCGACGTCGCGGACGCTGCAACGGTGGCGGTGCCGGTATCGGCGTCGAGATCATCGTCGTCGGCGTCGTTCCCTTCCGCTGGCGTGCCTTCGTCGTCCATCGCCATGTCAGGGCCTCTGTAGGGCGGATTTTAGCCCTTGTTTTGTCTGTTGAAGCTCGCCATGTCGCTTCATGGCCTCAAGACTGGCTGCAGCGTCGCCGCGACTTTGGGCCTGACTTGCCAGGCGTAGGGTGGCAGAGATTTCGGCTTCCACGCGCTGCAGTTCCAGTCGCGCCGTCAGGGCACGCAAGCTGGTCGCCGGATTCTCCGAGCGCGACACCCCCTCGTCCATCAGCGCAGCTGCAAGAGATTGCCGCACGTCAGACGGGCCGCTCTCCACCCAGGTGGAAAAATCCAGGCGGCCGGTCTCGATGATGGCCTCGCGCGCCAACCGAAACATCTGCCGCGCGGCGGGATCCACCAACAGATCGCCGGCCCGTTTGGCCTCCGGCGTGGAGGCGAGTTCCGGGTAGGTCACCAGGAGCGTTATCACCTCCAGTTCGTCGCGCGGCAGGACGCGCGACGGCGGCCGATCCGGCTGCGCAGGGATCGGCGCAACCGCCGCTCCGTGCCGGGACGGCCGATTGTCCTCGCGTTCCGTGGCGGCGCGCACCTGCCGGTTCACCTGCTGGGGCGTTACGCCCAGGACGGCCGCCACGCGTTGAACGTAAAGCTCCCTGGTGGTGACATTCTTGACCTTGGACAGAAGATTCGAAATTTGCTCCAGCGGATCGAGCTTGCCGGCGACCTGAGCCTCGGCCGGACGATCGGGGACCGTACTGCCGGCCGCCGCGTCCTGAATGAACTGATCCAGCATCGGCCGAGCGCCCTCGACCAGCTGGCGAAACGCCGCTTCGCCATTCTTGCGAACGAAGTCGTCCGGATCCTCGCCGGCGGGCAGGCGGGCGACTCGACCGTCGATATCGCCTTCGACGAACATGGGGACCGCCTTCTCGGCGGCACGTCGGCCGGCGGTGTCACCATCGAACACAACCACAACCCTCCGCGCGATGCGTCCCAGATGCGAGATCTGCTCGGTGGTCAGGGCGGTTCCCATCGGCGCGACCGCCTCTTCGATCCCGGCCTGGTGCAAGGCCATCACGTCGAAGTTTCCCTCGACGACAATCGCGGTACCGCTCTTGCGAATCGCGTCCAGCGCTGAGTGGAGGCCATACAGGCACTCCTTCTTGTGAAACAGCGGCGAATCCGGTGAGTTCACGTACTTGCGATCCTTGGCGTCGGGATCCAGCAAACGACTGCCGAACCCAATGACACGTTTTTGCCGATCGAAGACCGGCAGCATCACGCGATCGCGGAAAAAATCGTAGCGACCACGTTCGTTGGTGCCCACCAGGCCCAGGCGCTCGGCGTCCGACGGAGAGACCTTATGCTGGGCCAGATGCTCCTGCAGGGCATCCCACCTTGAAGGGGCGTACCCGACGCGAAACCGCGTGCGCACCTCCAGGCCGATCCCCCGCCCCTCGACATAGGCCCGCGCCGCCGCACCCGCGGCCGCGGTGTAGCTTTGTTCGAAGAAGCTGGCGGCCAAGTCCATGACGCGCAGCAAGCGATCGCGTTCGGTTTCGGCGGCCTCCCGCGCACGTTTTTCGGCCGGCGACATCGCTTCTTTTTCGGGGAGCTCGACGCCCGCCTGGTGGGCCAGATCCCGCAGCACCTCGGTGAACGATCGCTGGTCAATCTTGACCATGAACCCGAACACGTCGCCCTTTTCGCCGCAGCCGAAGCAGTGAAAAAACTGCCGCGTCTCGTGGACATGAAACGAAGGCGTCTTCTCGGCGTGAAACGGACACAGCCCCTTCCAGCTGCCGGTCCCGGCCCGCTTCAATTCCACGTAACGCTTGATCACGTCGACGATGTTCGTCCGATCGCGGACATCGTCGATCTTCTCCCTTGGAACTAGCGGCACTGTTTCATCCCTCCAGCGTCGTTCCACACAGCCGAAGATTGTCCCCCTACCTCCGCCTTTTTTCCAGAGCCCACAAGTGTTTCAGCCAGGCCGACCCGTTACCCCCCCTTTTGTCGTTGCGCTTTTCGGAGCGAAGGGAGGCGTAGCGGAGCCGCAACCCATCCGGCAGGAACCGCGTGGGGACCCCGTGCCACGCCGGCTCACCACCTCAGCCGGATCCGAGGGGGGCCCTCTAGGCCCCCACGCTTATTGTCCCTCGCCGCCCGACAACTGCGCTTCGTCGGTCCGCTTCATGATGATGAACTCGGACCGTCGGTTTCGGCTCCAGCAGTCCTCGTTATGCTGCGTGCAGACCGGCTTGGTTTCGCCGTACCCGTGGCTCTTCAACCGTCCGGGCTCGACGTTTCGTTCGTACATCGCCCGCTTGACCGCCGCCGCGCGCCGTTCGGTCAGATCCAAGTTGTGTGCGTCATCCCCGCGTTCGTCGGCGTGGCCCTGAATCTCGATCAACTCGATCTGGGGGTTGCCCTTGATGGTGGCGGCGATGGCGTCCAACAACGGGAAGGACACGGACTTGATCTCATCCTTGTCGGTCTCGAAGTAGATCTTGTCCATAATTTCCAACTTGCTTCGCGTGACGATGACGCGGCCCTTGTCGGGGCAACCGTCCTCGTCCTCGACGCCGTTGTAGGTCTCGGGCTCGTTCGGGCACTTGTCGGCCGCATCCAGGATGCGATCGTGGTCGTTGTCCGGATCCGGGCAGCCGTCCGTATCCTCGAAGCCGTCCTTATCCTCTGGATCGTTCGGACACATGTCGTTGATGTCCAGGATGCCGTCCTTGTCGTTGTCCGGATCCGGGCAGCCGTCCTCGTCCTCGAAGTTGTCCTTGTCCTCGGGATCGTCGGGACACTTGTCCACATCGTCGGCGATACCGTCGCCGTCGCGATCGTGGGTGGTGGCGTCGGGGCAGCCGTCCTCGTCCTGGAATCCGTTTCGGGTTTCCGGATCGTTCGGGCACTTGTCGGGATCGTCCAGGATGCCGTCTTTGTCGTTGTCGGGATCGGGACAGCCGTCGGCGTCCTCGAAGTCGTCGAAATCCTCGGGATCGTCGGGACAGCCGTCCACGTCATCCTTGTAACCGTCGCCGTCGCGGTCGCCGATGTTCGGCTCGAAGATGAATCCGATGAAGGCGCGAGGCGCGGCTGCTCCCACGGTCTTGTCCATCAGGCGCCAACCACCGCCGACCAAGAAGAACGAATTGCGCGCCAGGTACAGCTTGATTCCGCCCACCGCTTCAACGACCGGCGGCAGGTCGACCTCGGCCGCGCCTGGTCCCTCGATACGCTTGGACCCAAGGCCCTTTTGACCGTAGATCTCGGCGACCAGGTCGAATTTCTGGGGCACGACACCGAACGACAGCCCCAGGCCACCCAGGACCTCGGTCTTGCTGGCCCGGACACCCCATCCGGTGTTGGATGCCGCACCCATGAACATGCGTGGCGCCGTGTAGATCACGCCGTCGTCGATGAACAGGGATTCCTTGCTACGCAGCCGGGCGCCCGCGTTGACGGCAACGCGGAAGCGCCCCAGGTAACCGAACTCGCCGTCAAGCACGGCCGACGGCTGGAAGATGAACTGCCCCTCGCCCAGAAAGGCTTTGTCGTTACCAGTCGGAAAGACCATGCTGGGAATCACCGCGAAGCCCAGGCTGTTGCGGGCGGCGTTCATCAAGCGAATCTTGGGATGCAGGATGATGTCGCCCAGCCCCTGTTCCGCGATCGAAAACTCGTTGTCGTCGTTGGGGGTCGGGGTGCCCCTGGTGTCGGTCGGATACCCGCGCCCCGACATAATCGACATCGGAATGACGACGCCCAGCTCGACGCCGAAATGGGCGAAGCTGGTCAGACCGATCGCGCCTTGCAGCGATGGCGTGATCAGCGTGTTGACCGCCAAGCGGGATTGCCCGCCCGCGACCCCGGGATTGGTGAAGTCCAGAACCTTCGAGCCCCACGTGCTGACCAGGCCGAACGAAAAATCCAGCTGACCCAGGACCTGGGACGAGTTCAGCGTGATAAATCCTTTCGAATCCATCGCGGGTCGGAAGGCCTGGATATCCACAGGCGCCGAGCGCAACTGCTGCGCCTGAACGCGGGGCGCCAGGGTCAATCCAATCGCCAGGGTCAATCCGATCGCCGACGCCCGTCCGATCTTGGAGCGGAACGCGGTGACCCAGGACCGAAGGCGACGTTGCATGGACATCCTCCGAGAGCGGGAGCCCAAATACCGCAAGCTCCACCGAAAAGATTAAGAAACGCCGACATTTATACCAGCGAGGTGATCACTGTCAATCAAGCGATCCAGGAAAGCTTCCAGGAAAGCTGCCAGACGAGCGGCCAGAAAAACGGCGTCGAGAATCATTCGAAAGGGGTTTGCATCCCCGGCCCTGGGCACCATTCTTGCGCCGTGATCTTGTGCGCGTCCGAGTTGCGGTTTTCTTTCGGCGCCGGCCTGTCACGGATTGTCAGGTTGGCGGGCGAGGCGGGATTCGAGGGGATCGCGATAGGACCCTCTTGCGGTCGGGGTGACGTAGCCCCACTGATTGCGGCGTCGCTGTCAGCCGGCCTGGCGGTCCCAGTCGTGGCGGCGCCGCTCGGCGACGGACCGATGGGCACGGACCGGCGATTGCCGCACCTGGGATCGATCGACGATGGGGACGAGCGCCGCGCCGCAGTGGCGCTGTTCCAGGGAACGCTGGAAGCTGCCGTGCCGCTGGGCGTCCGTTTTTTTGCCGTAACGCTCGGCGAGGTTTCTCTTCACGCAACCCGCGCGCCCCTGGCCCATCGGTTCGCGCGACGGGAATTAGACGAGGACGAACCGGGGGCGCGGTTGCTGGCCGCCGTGATCGAGGAGCGGCGCGCGTGGTCGGGGCGGGTGATCGATGCTTGCCGGTACGCGCTGGATCGGATTTTGCCAATGGCCGAGCGCCGCGATGCCGTCTTGGCGCTGGAAATCGCCGCCGATCCCTGGGCCATGCCCAGTCCCCGCGAGGCTCTGGCGCTGGTCGACGAGTACCGCAACGGGCCCATCGGCGTGGTTTGGGATGGGGCTCGGATGCAGGCGTTGGGGGCTCTCGGCATCGCGCCCTCGGCCGATCGCGCCGGCAGTCTGGCCGTCGCCGCGAAGGTCTGGCGCGCGAACGAAGCGGTGGGAATCGAGACGGGGTATCTGCTTGGGTCGGGCGATCCCGACGGCGGGACCGCGTCTACTCAGGGTCCCGACCGACCGGCCGGCATACCGATCGTTGTCGCGGGTCCGGCCCACAGCACGGCCGACGAAGTGGCGCGGGCGCGGATCCTGGTCGGCTAGTCGCGCGGCCGGCCTCGTCAGCCAAGCAACGACGACAGCTGTTTGGTCAACCCGGCCCGGATTGCGGGAGCCAACGGCACCAGCAGAAATCCCAAAGTCATGGCTACGTGGACGCGCCCTTCCTCGATCGTCACCAGCGCATCGAAACCCTTGCGCGACACACTCAGTTGCCGATCAGCGGTCCACTTGCACGCGGCACCGTAGGTCGCCTCGATCTTGGCGGTGGCGCCGCCTAGACGTGTCTTGGCCTCGTCGGGCGCCAGAGTATGGGGGATATCGACCTCGAATTTCGGCATTTAGGAACTGGCCGGCGCGGGTTTCGTTTCCACACGCACGCCGCTTTCGGCCGTGGGATCGTAAATCAGCTTCGCGACCTCGATCTGGTTCATGGCCAGCTTGATGACGGTGTCCTGGCTTTCAAGCAAGCCCGAACGCTGGAACAGGTGATACGTGCGCATGCCGTCGCGGGTCGGCGGCTCGCCATGCGACTTCTTTCCAGGCACGCCGCTGACCACCAGAATTTTTTCCCCGGGTTGCAACATGAACCCCGGATCGATCACCCCCAGCACCGATCCCCGGTGGGCTTTTTGTCCCGGTCGCGGCGCGCGCGTGCTGATGACCTGAAGGCGGGCGGTGCTGATCGCCGTAGCCCCGGTGTTCTCCAGAACGAAATACTCTTCGTTGATACGTTTTTTTTCGGGCGCGGCGTGCGCCTCTCGGAAGATGAGCGACATGGGTCTTTCGTGTTCTCCTCGAATACTCGCGACGGTGTAGTCAATCTGGCATCGGACGTGCTGGCATCGGACGTGCTGGCCTCGGACGGGGTGGGGGGAATGTTCTCCCGTGGGTTGGCCTCAAACCTCCAGAATCTCGCCTTCTTTTTTTGCGAGGATTTCGTCGATCTTGGTGACGGCCTTGTCCGTGGTTTCCTGGACCCTTTTCAGGCCGGTTCTCTCGTCGTCCTCCGTGATGCCGTGATCTTTCAGCAGACCCTTCAGCATCTCGTTGGCATCACGCCGCGCCGCGCGCAGCGCGACCTTGCCTTCCTCCGCCATCTTCTTGACGACCTTCACCAATTCCTGCCGGCGCTCCTGGGTCAATGCCGGCATCGGTAGGCGGACCAGTTCTCCGTCAGAGCTGGGATTCAAGCCCAGCTGTCCGACGCGGATCGCCTTTTCGATTTCCGGGATCAGCGATCGTTCCCAGGGTTTGATCGTGATCAGGCGCGGATCGGCGACGTTCAACGACGCGATCTGATTCAGCGGCGTTGGCGTGCCGTAATAGTCCACGCGCACACCGTCCAGAATCGCCAGGTTCGCGCGCCCGGTACGGACCTTGGACAGGTCACGTTTGAAGGCTTCGATCCCTTTGTCGAGGTTTTCCTGCAGCTCCTTGACTACGTCATTCAGCATCGTTGGGTCTCCTGTCTGCGGTTCGGACGGACGGTGCCTCCGAGCGGGGCGGAAGGATACCGCAAGAGTGTCGGATTCGGGACAGATCTCAGGGGGTGGTTAGGGGGTGGCCATCCGCGGCTCGCTCCGCTCGTCGAGGACCATCGTTCCCAGCGGCTCGCCCAGGACCACGCGCCTGATGTTTCCAGGCTTGGTCATGTTGAACACCAGAATCGGCAGATTGTTGTCCCGGCAAAGCGAGATCGCCGTCGAATCCATCACCGCCAGGTTTCGATTCAACACGTCCAGGTATGACAGCCGCCGGTACATCCGCGCATCCTTGTGTTTGTGCGGATCCTTGTCGTAGACCCCGTCAACGCGGGTTGCCTTCATGACGATGTCGGCGCCAATCTCCATCGCGCGCAGCGACGCCGCCGTGTCGGTGGTGAAGAACGGGTTGCCGGTTCCGGCCGCGAAGATCACCAGACGTCCTTTTTCCAGGTGCCGGATCGCGCGGCGGCGGATGTACGGTTCCGCCAGACGTTCCATCTCCAGCGCCGACAGCACGCGCGTTTTCGACCCACGGCTCTCCAGTGCGTCCTGCAACGCCAGCGAGTTGATCACGGTCGCCAGCATCCCCATGTAGTCCGCGCTGGCGCGATCCATGCCCCGGGAACTTGCCGCCAGCCCGCGAAAGATGTTGCCGCCGCCAATGACAATTCCGATATCGACGCCCAGGCTGTGCACGTCAATTATCTCGTCCGCGATCTGCGACAAGGTGGCTGCTTCGATGCCGTACCCCTGCTGTCCCATCAGCGCCTCGCCTGACAGCTTCAGCAGGATGCGTCGGTATTTCACGCCCGGCGCCAGGGGAGGATGTTCGGAGAAGAGCTCCGGCACCTTGGCGGTCTTTGCGTTCGTCCCAAGGTTTGGCTGCACCACAGTTTGCGAATTGGCGGGGCGCCGGATTCGTTTGGTTGCCGGCCTTCGGATCTTGGGGCTCGCCATCGGCAGGGGACTCTAGTCGCACAGCTCCCCGGCGTGAAGCGCATTTCGCGCAGGTTTGACTTGCGGGGAAGCGGGTCGCCGCTGTTTACTGTCGGCCGGATTGATCCTCATGACACTTTCATTCTTGTCGGGGCTCGGGCGGGTCGGTGACTGGGTCTTTCGGCGCGCGGCAATGCGGGAGGCGCGGGCGCGCCTGGTGCAGCCCACCCCAGTCCAGGAACGGGCACTTGATCAGGCAACCATGCTGGTCGAGGTGGCGCGTCGTGTGGCGGAGCCCGTGGAAGCGCTTCCCAAGGGCTCGCGTCCCGCTGTTCTGGCGTCCTTGTATCGCGACGCCGTTTACTGGGCCTTGCGCGCCTGCGCCCGAGCCAGCGATCAAAAGGATCAGGACGATCAGCAGGGTGACAGCGACCCTCCGGGCCTTGCGGCCGTGTGGGCGGGGGCCTCGCCCGAAACGCTGCTGAAGGCCGCGGGGGATGAGGCGACCCTGGCTTCGGTGCGGAATCTGTTGGTTGACCAATCGATCCCCGCGGCTCTTACCGCCACGGATGAAGACATCGCGCGCGCGCGGACGTTCTCGGAGGCTCTGCTCTGGGAACTGGACGCATCCAACCGGGTGGTCGAGCGCGTGCATGTGCAGCGGTGGACGCGCGTGTCGCTTGTCCTGGTCGTGTGTGTGGTGGCTGTTCTCGGTATGCGCGCCTTGCTCAGGGGGCCGAATCTGGCCAGCGCCAAACTGTTCAAGACCAGCTCATCGTTTCCCGACTGCACGGCACCAAACAAATGCGCTGACCTTCTTTTTCATACACAGCCCCAGGAAAGCCCATGGGCGGTTTTTGATCTGGGATCGGTGAAGACCGTTCGTCGCGTCGAGGTGACCAACCGGTCGGATTGTTGCGCCGATCGCGCGATTCCCCTGATCGTCGAGGTCAGCGTCGACGACAAACGCTGGGTTCAGGTCGCGCGCCGCGACACCGCGTTCGCCCAATGGAACGCCGATTTTCCCAAACAACGGGCGCGTTACGTCAAGTTTCGGGTGCCGCGAAACAGCGTTCTGAACTTGGACGACGTCGTTATTCGCTAGCGCCCGCCAACGGGCACAAGCAACGGGCGCGCAAGAAAGCGCCGGGCGAAAACGGGATGACGGTTGGTAAACGGCGCGGCGACGTACCACGCCATGGCGGGTATACCCGCCTATCCGCACCTCGCCGGTTTAACCCGCTTGCTTCTTGACCTCTTCCACGAAGTCGTCGGCGCGTTTTTCCAGGCCCTCGCCGACTTCGTAGCGGATAAAACGGCGGACGCGCACATTTTCTCCGGTCTTGGCGATCAGATCGGTCAACAGGCTCCGGATGTCCTTCTTGCCTTCTGGATCCTTGACCCAGGTTTGATCGAGGAGGCAAACCTCCTTGGCCCACTTCGCGATCTGTCCATCGACGATTTTGGGAATGACCGCGTCGGGTTTTCCGGATTTCTTGGCCACCTCCATGCGGATGGCCTTTTCGTTTTCGATCATGGTCGTCGGGATTTCGTCCTGCGACACGTATTGCGGGCTCATGGCCGCGACCTGCATCGCCAGCTCCTTCGCGAAACCGATGAAGTCCGGATTGCGGGCCACGAAATCGGTTTCGCAATTCACCTCGACCATCACGCCAATGCGGCTGCCGTGCAGGTAACTGACCACGGTTCCCTCTGAGGCGACGCGGGCTGCCTTCTTGGCCGCCGATGCAATCCCCTTCTTGCGCAGGTACTCGATCGCCTTTTCCATATCGGCGCCCGTCTCGGTCAGCGCCTTCTTGCAATCCGCCATACCCGCGCTGGTGCGCTCGCGCAGTTCCTTGATCATGTGTGTCGTTACTTCAGCCATCGTCCTGGTTCCTCGTTGTCATGTGCGTTTCTATGTGTTGCTGAGCGATAGCCCTGTCGGGCGCGTGATTGGTAGGCGGCTTTGCCGCAACGGCGTGCCGCTAAGGAGGGGCAAAAAAGAGCCGAAAAGTAGCAAAAAGGGGCCGGCCCGCGAAGGTGAAACACCCTCGCGTTCCCGGACCCCGCTGTCCCTAGGACGCTTCGTCTTCCGGGCTGGCGGCCGCTTCGGGCTCGGGCAAATCGCCGCGCCGGCGCGAGACGACCTCCACCCGGGGGCCCTCTCCGCCCGACGAAACGCGGATCGTCTGACTCTCGCCTTCGCTTTCGACACTGCGGCTGCGGGCCTGGGTCGCCCGCTCACGTCCCAGTCGCTGGCCCAGGATGCAGGCATCCGCGACCTTGGACGCGAACAACTTGATCGAACGGATGGCGTCGTCGTTGCCCGGGATGGGGTAGTTGATGAGATCGGGATTGCAGTTCGTGTCGACCACGGCGACGATCGGAATCTCCAATCGCCGCGCCTCGGTCACGGCGATGTGTTCCTTAACGACATCGATGATGAACACGGCGCCCGGAAGCTCGCTCATCTCCTTGATTCCGCCCAGCGCCTTCTCCAGGTTCTCGCGCTCGCGGGTGATGCCCAGGACCTCTTTCTTGGTCATGCGGTCGAAGGTGCCGTCGGCCGCCATCTTCTCGATGCCGTGCAGGCGATCGATCGATCCCTTGACGGTGTGGAAATTGGTCAGCGTCCCGCCCAGCCATCGGTTGGTCACGTGAAACTGCCCGCCTCGGGAGGCTTCGTCGCGAATCACCTCCTGGGCCTGCTTCTTGGTCCCGACGAACAGCACCGGACGGCCGGAGGCGACAGTCTGGACCAGGAAGTTGTACGCACGCGTGAACGCGCGGACAGTCTGCTGCAAATCGATGATGTGGATGCCGTTGCGGGCGCCGAAAATGAACGTCTTCATCTTCGGATTCCAGCGTCGGGTCTGGTGCCCGAAGTGGACGCCCGCCTCCATCATCTCGCGGATGGTGATCGGCTGATCCAGCGAGGGGACGGCCTCGGCGGATTGCATACCTGTGGGCAACGGTTGAATTTGGGTCTGGGCTTCGGTTGTTGTTTCCATGTGACAGATCCTCGCGTTTGTCCTCCGCTCACGTCATCGGGGGCCGAAACCCGCGTCAGCGACCATCGCCGGCGCGGGCACGCACGACCCCCTCGGTGGGCGTGTGGTGTTTGAAAGGGTGCGTTTTTTACCACCGCTTCTGACACCCCGCCACGCAAATTCGCGGGGTTAGGCCCACCCGGGCCCGGTTCGGGCCAGGCACCGGGGTTGCAAGCTGGCGCCAGCACAGAAGTTTGCCGTTCCGATTCGTGCGCTATAGAAGGAGCCGCCAATGCCAAACACAGCAGGAAAAGTCGTCGATATCCGCCCCGCCAAGGGCAAATTGGGAATCCTTTTGCCCGGGATGGGCGCGGTCGCGACCACGGTCATCGCGGGCGTGGAGGCCATTCGCCGGGGGATTTCGGTGCCGATTGGTTCGCTGACGCAGAAGGGGACCATTCGCCTGGGCAAACGGACGGACGGCCGATCGCCCCTGATCAAGGATTTTGTTCCGCTGGCCGCCCTGGAAGACATTGTATTCGGGGGATGGGATCTGTTTCCGGACAACGCCTACGAGGCGGCCAAGGAGGCAGGAGTGCTTTCGAAGGAGCACCTCGATCCTCTGAAAGATTTCCTTTCCGAGATTCGCCCGATGACGGCGGTCTTCGATCAAGGCTACGTGAAGAAGCTGACCGCGACCCACGCCAAAACCGGAAAGTCGAAACGCGATCTGGCCGAGCAGGTGATTGAGGACATTAAGAATTTTAAGAAGGACAAGGGTTGCGATCGCCTGGTCATGGTCTGGTGTGGATCGACCGAGGTCTACCGCAGTGCCAGTGCCGTACACGCGTCGCTGGCCGCGTTCGAAAAGGGTCTGGAGGAAAGCGATCCCGATATCGCGCCGTCGCAGATCTACGCCTACGCCGCACTAAAGTGCGGCGTTCCCTATGCCAATGGCGCCCCGAATCTGACCGTCGACACGCCGGCCTTGCTGGAGCTGGCAAAGCAGAACCGCGTGCCGGTGACCGGGAAGGATTTCAAGACCGGCCAGACGTTGATGAAGACGATCCTGGCGCCCGGGTTCAAGGCGCGCCTTCTGGGGGTCGAGGGCTGGTACTCGACCAACATTCTCGGCAACCGCGACGGCGAGGTGCTGGACGATCCGGAATCGTTCAAGAGCAAGGAGGTCTCCAAGCTGGGATCGCTTGAGCACATCTTGCAGCCGCACTTGTATCCCGAGCTTTACGGGAACATGCATCACGTGGTGCGCATCAATTACTACCCGCCCCGGGGCGACAACAAAGAGGGCTGGGACAACATCGATATCTTCGGGTGGATGGGCTACAAGATGCAGATCAAGATCGATTTCCTGTGCCGGGATTCGATCTTGGCGGCGCCCATCGTGCTTGATCTGGCGTTGTTCATGGACCTGGCGCATCGCTGTGGCATGAGCGGCATTCAGGAATGGCTATCGTTCTACTGGAAGAGCCCCATGACGGCCGAGGGGCTTTATCCAGAGCACGATCTCTTCATTCAGTTGATGAAGTTGAAGAACACGCTGCGGTACCTGCGCGGCGAGGATCTAATTACCCACCTGGGCGCCGAGTACTACGACTGATTCGCCCGAATCGGAGCCGGTCCGGGCGCGAGGCTGAAGGCGGGAGGGCCGATGGTCGCTGGGCCAGGAAAACGGTCGTCGACGCCGCGCGGCCTGTGACCCATGGCACCGAAGGACCGCCCGGCGCCTCCTTCCGCGCCTCCTTCCGCGCCCCCTTCCGTGCCTCCTTCCGTGCCTCCTTCCGTGCCTCCTTCCGCGCCTCCACGGGCGGTCTGTTGGCGCTCAAGGAAGAGACTGCCCTGGCGTTTTGTGCCGAAATCCCGGTAACAGGGCCAACGCTTGTGGCATTCTCCCCCGCAGCGCTGGGGAATATTCCGGGTGCCCGTTTGGATCGCTCCGGCTGTCATTGATCTCGTAAGCGTGCGGACACCCTTGGATGTCTGTGAACCTACTCCCCGGCAGGTCGCCTCAACGCATCGGAACATGGTGGCAAACATGCAAATAACCGGTCGCAAGATAATTATGGTTGTGATGTTTTGTTCAGCCATCGGCGTCGGCTGCGCCAAGGTGAACACCGCGGTGACCCCCAGTGGCAC
>JANOJB010000148.1:0-12371 GCA_031407985.1 Pseudomonadota bacterium
CTGTCGACTCCACACGTCCGCGGTGATAAACGATCCCGCCTGTTCCGGAGAGGTGGCCGAGTGGCCGAAGGCGCCTGATTCGAAATCAGGTTTGGGCGCAAGTCCAACGTGGGTTCGACTCCCACCCTCTCCTCTGAAGCATATAGACTGGAGAGGTGCCCGAGTGGCCGAAGGGGCACGATTGGAAATCGTGTGTACCGAAAGGTACCGAGGGTTCGAATCCCTCTCTCTCCTCAATCGCGTAGACTTGCGTCGTGTCGATCGTCGAGTCGCTGAAGAAGCTGGTCGATCCGGTGGCCGCGCGCGACACGGCCGCCGAACATCGCAAGGCGCGCGAGCAGCCGGTTCGCGAAAACCGCGGGGCGCCGCCCGTCCACGAATGCCGGGTGTGTGGCCACCTGGGACCTGATCCCGAGTTTTGTCCGGTCTGTCTGGCCGCGACGATGCGGCCAAGATCAAAAGGGAGTCCGATCGTCATCGGCGCGGTCAAGACCTTGTGATTCCCGTCTGACATTGTTGTCGCGAGTCCGTCGTTGCCAGATCGCGATCGACCGGCGGCCGCGCCCCGAAGCCAGGGGCGCGCGCCAGGCACGATGGATGCATTTTCACGAACGCATCATGCAAAAACCGACCCGGACAAAACGAACGACATCGGCGTATCGCCGCGGCATCGCGATGGCAGCGGGCGGTTTCGCACTGGCGGCCACGCCTTCGGTGGTTCAGGCCCAGTCTGCCTGGCAGATCGAAGGTGGGGCTTTTCTGTCGTATCACTTTGGCGGTGGGCTTCCAGGCCGGATTGGGCTGAGCCTCGAAATGCGACAGCTACATGCGAGACGCACGTACTGGTGCGACGACAACTCGCCGGCTGGTTCTTACGGCATGGTCCAGCGGATCGCGGTCTTGGGTTGGAATGAGCTCCGTCTGACGGTCGGCGTGAGGGCGGGAATGGAATCCCGGGCCGTCGGCGCGGGTGGGGAGGTGGCTGCTGGATACCGCCTACTTCGTGAACCAGGTGCGCTGCTGCATCTGGGCGTGGAGGGAGCGGTGGCAAATGCGGCCTTCGCCCGATTGGCATACGTACCTGGTGGTGATGGATCCGTCGGACTAGGTGCGGGGTTTCCGTCTCAGCCGGGCGCCGTCAGTTGTGGCGTTCCCGGAAGACCCTTGCGTCGCGGAGAGGTTCGAGCGCCCTTGCCGCGGGCGGTGTTCGTCGCTGGCGATCGAACACACCCAGAGCCAGATTCGGGCGAAGGTCGCGCGGCCAGGATTTGGGCGGGCCGCGCGTCGGCGGAGTGGGCGTCCGTGCCTGCCTTCCTGGAGCTTGCGGAACACCTGGCCGTGAACGGCGCGCCACGCGGGCTGGTGGAACGAGCGTGCTCCGCCGCGATGGAGGAAAGCCGGCACGCGGTGTTGTCCGCGACGATCGCGTCCGCGCTCGGGGGATCGGGGCTGGAAATCGTGCCATCGGCCTTGGCACCGCGGCCGGTCGTGACCGGGCGCGCGGGTCTCCAGCGACTGGCCGTGGAAAGCTTTCAAGATGGCTGCATCGGTGAGGAAGCTGCCGCGGCCTGGGCCACCGCGGAGGCGGCGGAAGCCACATCGCCCTTCGTGCGCATGGCGCAGGGGAGCATTGCGACCGACGAGGCGGGTCATGCCGCGTTGGCCTGGGACGTCATCGCGTGGACACTTGCCCGTGGGGGCGCCCCGGTCCGCGCGGCCCTCGTGGATGCGGCGGAGCAAGTCACCCGGGTCGAGGCAAGTACGATCGGCACCGAGGACGTCTCCCAAGATGGTCTGGCCGGCCTTGGTTGCCTGTCCGCCGGGGTGCGCGTGGAAATCCTGGTGCGGCACGAACATGCGGCCAAGCGACGCTTGCGCGCGATTATCTAGTTCGACGATCTTCTCCAGTGGCGGTCGGCGCCCGATTGTGCCAAAAGATCCGCGTCCCGAGCGGCGGAACGCTGGCGAACCCCGCCAGGCCCGGAAGGGAGCAACGGTAACCGGCCAACCGGGTGCTCGGGACATTATTCACCTTCGGGGAAAGTACGCATGGCTGATGTCGTCTATCTGGTAACGGACATGCTCTTCTCGTCGAAGATCCGCGAAACCGCGAAGACGTTTGGCCTGACGTTGCAGGGCACGCGCGATCCGGCGGCGCTGGCGGCGGCCGCGGCGGCCGGGGCGAAACTGGTGATCGTCGATCTGCGGTTGCCGGCGGCGCTGGAGGCGCTGACCGCGCTGGGCGCCCTCCCGGCGGCGGCCGCGGTTCCGTCGGTGGGATTCATCGATCACGAACGAACCGATGCCATGGACGACGCGCGCGCGCGCGGTTGCGGCCAGGTGATGGCCAAGGGCCAGTTCGCGACGGCGTTGCCCAAGTTGTTGGCGGCGCTGGTATCACCGTCGGCGGCCTAGGTGCCGTCGGTCGCTGGCGGCGCTGGTATCACCGCTGGCGGCATAGGTGCCGACGATCGCCTCGGCTGCCACGAGCATGTTCGCCGATGGCGCATCGAAGCACTCCCATCGTAGGTTGAGCCATGGCCTTTTCGTTCTCGCTCCACGCGCGTGATGCGGGATCGCGCGCGCGGCGCGGGGCGCTGCACACGGCGCGCGGGGTGGTGGAGACCCCGGCGTTCATGCCGGTCGGCACGCGGGCCAGCGTGACAGGGGTGACGCCGGACGAGCTCCTGGCGCTGGGCGCGCCGATTTTGTTGGCCAACACGTATCACCTGTTGCTGCGCCCGGGGCCCGAGCTGTTTCGGCGCGTCGGGGGGATCCATTCGTTCATGCGCTGGCCGGGTCCGGTGCTGACCGATTCGGGCGGATACCAGATCTATTCCCTTCCGTCCGAGCGGACGCTGTCCGAGAACGGCGCGCGTTTCGCCAGCTACGTCGACGGGCGCATTCATCATTTGACGCCCGAGGGGTCGATCCAGATGCAGACGGCGATCGGCTCGGACATCATGATGGTCCTTGACGAATGCATCGAAGCCACGGCGGACGAGGCCGTCGCGCGGGCGGCCATGGAACGCACGCATCGCTGGGCGCTGCGCAGTCTGGCGGCGCGGACGAATCCGGAACAGGCGTTGTTCGCCATCGTGCAGGGGGGACTGCATCCGTCGCTGCGACGGGCGTCGGCGGGGTTTCTGGCGGAACATCCGTTCGACGGTTTCGCGATCGGCGGCCTGGCCGTGGGGGACACGCGCGCGCAACGCGAAGAGATGACGGCGTTCGCGGCGGATCTGTTGCCGTCGGCTTTTCCGCGCTACCTGATGGGCGTCGGGACGCCGCCTGATTTACTGATTGCGATCGGCTGCGGCGTCGACATGTTCGATTGCGTGATCCCGACGCGGCTGGCGTGGCAAGGGACGGCGTTCACGTCGACGGGGCGTGTGCGGTTGACCCGCGGGATCAATCAAGTGTCGGACGAACCCCTGGATGCGGCCTGCGCGTGTTCGACGTGCGGGGGTTTCACCCGGGCGTATCTGCACCACCTGATGAAGTGCAGCGAGCCGCTGGGTCCGCGGCTGCTGACCATTCACAACCTGCACTATTACCTAGACCTGATGCGCCAGGCGCGTGAGGCCATAGGCACGGGTACCTACGCGGCCTTCGCGCTCCAAAAGCTGTCCGAGATGGACCGGCACGAACATGGCAAGGCGCGGGCATGAGCCACGAATTGTGTCGTCTGCGCACGGGCGCCGTGGCGGTACGCGATCTGGCAACCGGCGAGGTCATGCACCCGGGCGTGGGACCGCTGGTCGAGGCCGAATTCTTGTACGTGCGGCAGTCGCGGTTGGAGGACCGGCTGCGGGAGACGGGCGGTGCGACATTGGTCGTTTTCGACATCGGCATGGGTGCCGGGTCGAATGCCGTGGCGACACGTGCGGTATCCGAACGCGCCCCCGCGCATGCGGCGCGATTGGAACTGGTCAGCTTCGAACGCGATCCAAGCGCCCTGCGGTTCGCGTTGAAGCACGCCGACGTTTTCGGGTTGGACGGCGAAAACGGCGAAGCGGCGCGCGCTCTGCTTGATCGCGGATATCACGACAGCGCGCGCACACGCTGGCGGCTGGCGTGGGGTGACGTGCTGGACGCGTTGGCGCGCGAGACCAGTCGCGCGGACATCGTCCTTTGGGATCCGTTCTCGCCGCGCGCCAACCCGTCGCTATGGACGGTCGCTGCCTTCACCGCCATTCGTCGCGTCGCTGGATCTGGGTGCACGTTGTTCACGTACAGCGCGTCGACGGCGGTTCGCGTGGCGTTGCTTCTGGCCGGATGGTCCGTGGGGGTTGGCGACGCGATCGGCGACAAGGCCGCGACCACGGCCGCCGCGGTTCGCGCAAGCGATCTGGCGCGGCCGCTCGATCGCCGCTGGCTGTCGCGCCTTTCCCGCGCGGATGTTCCGTTGCCCGTCGACGCACCCGCCGACGTGGTGGAACGTGTCGGCGGCGCGCCGCAGTTCAGTTGACCCTGACGTGGGAGGTTCGTGATGAGACTGCGGTACCCTTGGCTGTCATGATCACCACGATCGATCACGGGCGTGTGCGCGAACTGCGGCTGGCACGGCCACCGGTGAACGCGCTGAACCCGGCCCTGATGACGGCCCTGCGCGAAGCCTTTTCGCGGGCGTCGCGTGAAGAGGCCGGGGGGATCGTGTTGTCGGGCGCGCCGGGGCGATTTTCGGGCGGATTGGACGTGCCGGAACTGTTGCGAATCGGCCGTGCCGAGATGCGTGATACGTGGGAGTTGTTCTTCGCCCTGATGAAGGACATCGCCGCTTCTGACATTCCGATCGCCGCGGCGATGACGGGCCACAGTCCCGCGGGCGGCACTGTGCTGGCGATCTTCGCGGACTACCGCGTGCTGGCGGACGGACCGTTTCTGGTGGGCCTCAACGAAGTGCAGGTCGGACTGCCCGTGCCGGAGGTGTTGTATCGGGCGTTGGTGCGGGTCGTCGGCGCGCGGCAGGCAGAACGGCTGGCTGTGGCTGGACTGCTGCTGGGTCCGGCGGAAGCGTTGCACGTTGGCTTGGTCGATGAGGTAGCACCACCTGACGACGTGATTCCGCGTGCCGTCGCGTGGACGACCGCATTGCTGGCACGGCCGGCGATCGCAATGGCGGCGACGCGGCGTCTGGCGCGCCGTCCGCTCCAGGACGCCTTCGACACCGTGACACCCGCCCTGCTGGACTCGATCGTCGACTCTTGGTTCGGAACGGAGACCCAGGCCGTGATGCAGGCGCTGGCGTCAAAGCTGGGCAAGCGCGCCTGAAAGCACTGGATCATCGCTCCGCGATCAAGGGCCATCTTGGGCGGTCACGCCGGCAGGCCCATACGGCGCGGCAGTTCCTTGATCAAACATTCGCGGAGCAGGGCCACCCGCGCGGGGACGTGACGCAACGGTGGTGACACGACGTGCAGCGCGCCGCCGCGGATCGCGTACGCGGGAAGGATGCGTACCAGCGCGCCCCGGGAAACCTCTGCTTCGCATCCCAGTTCGGGAAGCAAGCCGATCCCGGCGCCCTTGACCGCCAGACCCTGGATAAAACCAAGGCTGTCCGCGGTGACGGGACCCGTCACCGCCACCAATTCGGCGCCACGTGGTCCGGTGAGGCGCCAGGGAATGATGCCCTGTCCGGAGCGATGAAGCAGGCAGTCGTGATTCGCCAAATCGGCGAGCCGCTTGGGCGGTCCGCGCCGTTTCAGGTACGCGGGCGACGCGTACAGGCCCAGTTCCGTGACGGCGATCTTGCGCGCCACCAAGGATGAATCGCGCAATTTGCCGGCGCGCAGGGCCAGGTCGAAGCCCTCCTCGATCAGGTTCACCCATCGGCCCGTCAGGGTTACGTCGACGTGAATCAGGGGATACGTGCGCACGAATGTGCCGATCACGTCGGACAGCAGACCACCGCTGAAATCCCCCGGCGCGGTCAGGCGGACGATCCCACGCGGCTCGGTCCCCATGTCCGCCACCGCACCGTTGGCCTGTTCCAGGCCCCCAAGCGCCGCCCGAACCTGCTGGAAATAGCGCCGACCCGCTTCGGTCAGGTTCAGCTTGCGTGTGGTCCGCTGCAGAAGGCGGACGCCCAGGGAATCCTCAAGCTGAGCCACACCCCGGCTGACCGATGACTTGGGCAATCCCAGCGCGGTCGCGGCGGCGGTGAAGGTTCCCGTTTCGACGACGCGCACGAAGGTGCTGATGTGGTTCAAGTCCATTGTTGCCAGCATAGCAACAAAGAGTTGCAAAGTTGCGGTCTAAACAACGGTGGTCATCGCGGCTAGGGTGGGGGTGTCTTCGCAAACGAAAGGAACTCACAATGAAATCTCTCGCGCACAAACTTCCGGTGGCCGCCCGTATCGTCCTAGGACTGGTCTTCTTCGTCTTCGGCCTGAATGGATTCTTGCACTTCATTCCCCAGCCTCCGATGACGGGCGCACCCGCCGCTTTCATGGGCGCCCTTCACGCCAGCGGCTATCTGTTGGTGCTTCTGAAGGCGACCGAGGTGCTAGGCGGCCTGCTGCTGCTAACCGGCTTGTTCGTTCCGCTTGCACTGACGCTTCTGGCTCCCGTCATCGTGAACATCGTGGCGTTCCACCTGTTCCTGGCGCCGGGGAACTATCCGGTCGTCGCACTGGTCCTTGGCGCCGAGCTGTTCTTGGCATGGACACATCGCGAGGCCTTCGCGCCCCTGTTGCGCGCCCGTCCGACAATGCCGCGTCGGACGTCGATTCCGGCGGTGCCCGTGCAGCCCTGGCGGCAGGCGGCGTAGTCATGGACGGCGGCGCGGGCATGGGTGGGCGCCAAACCCAGGCTTGCCCCGCCGCCGGTCATTCCCACAACGGAAGCAGGTCGCGCAACGACTCCACGACCAGATCGGGTGATCCCCACGCGTCCAGATCATCGGGCGGAGGGTGCCGAACCAGCACCGTACGACAGCCGGCGTGGCGCGCGGCGATGATGTCGAATTTGTAATCGCCCACCGCCAGCGTGTCGGCGGGGGTGAAGCCCAGGCTTTGACACAGCACCCGCGCGCCATGTGGTGACGGCTTGGGCGGACCGTCTTCGCGCGTGTAGATGGCCTGAAACGAAAGATCGAACCGGTGCAGGAAGGCGTCCACGGCGTCGCGCATGTTGCGGGTCAAGATCGCGGTCGGGATCCCCCGCGACCCGAGTAGCGCCAGGAGATCCACGCAACCGTCCGCCAGACTTGCCTGGTCGATGGCGTCAAGTTCATGACGACGCAGGATCTCCTCGGCCCGTCGGCGAAATTCCCGATCGTGACCGGTCAGCGCCTCCAGAATCGGCAACCCCGGCGCGATGCCGATTTCGCGGCGAATGGCTTCGAAGTCCAGCAGCGGACGCGTCAGGGTGCCGTCCAGATCGAAGATCACCGCTCGCGGTTCGGCCTTGTCGACCCCCTTGTCCGGCATGGGCGCGAATCTGCCACGCCCGGCTTCGTCGGGCGAGCGCCGGGGTCCGGTCGAGCGTATTGTAGGAAGTTCCCTTCGCACCCGAATCGGTTTGTTGCCCTCGACGGTACCAAAGGGCTAGACGTAGGCGCACACCCAGACCAAAACGATGAGCCGCGACAAGAAGACCGAAACGCCCATCGCGGCCGCGCCGCCCGTCGAGCGCCGCACCGGCTCGCGCGTCAAGCTGGCCCTACCGGTGCGCTGCCGCTACGACAGCGTGCTGGATTTCGTCGAGACGCAGTCGATGAACATCAGCCACGCGGGCATGTTCATCATGACCGACGCGCCCGCCCCCATCGGCAGTCGGATCGATTTTGAGTTCATCATCGGCGACGGGTTCACCATGCTGAAGGGGTCGGCGGAGGTCGTGCGGGTTGCGACCGGTGGCGCCGTCAATGGTATGGGCGTTCGGTTCGTGGACCTGGACGACACGAACCGGAAGTTGATCTCCCGGATTGTCGCCGTCAACGAAGAGGAAGGGCGAAATTCGACCTTGAACTTCGATTTTTCACGGGCCGCCACGCTGGGCAGTATGCCGATTGTCGAAGCCCCGCCCGTGGTTCCCAGCGCGCGACCGATTGTGTTCGACGGTCGCAGTCTTCGGATCGTGCTCGGCCCTTTGACGGTTCACCATTTCACCCAGAACCCCTTGCTGAACGTGAAGTCGGGCGGGTTCTTCATTCCGGCCGAGGAGGACGTTCCGCTGGGAACCGGCTTCCAGCTGGATATCGTGGACGACGCCGGGCACGTCGTGGTCGCCTGCAAGGGAAAGGTGGTCGCCAAACAGGAACTGCGGGTGGGAATTCGGCTGGTCGACGCGGACAAGGACAGCATCGCCCGATTGCGCGCCGAGGTCGGCAAGCTGGCACCGCCGAAATGAGTTCCGCGTAACGGTTGACCGTGCGTGATCGAGTGAGATTGCAGGGAATTGACGTCGCCGGCGCCGTGGGGCGATTTCCGGTCGCACCGGGGGCGGCGCGCGCGATTCGCGTCGGCGGTCAGACCGTGTCGCCTGGTCGTGCGCGCGTGGTGCACCTGTGTCCGGCCGGCGGCACCGATCCCGCGGAGGCGATCGCCGTCTGGGTTGCCGCCGGCGCGCGTCCCGGCCCACGGGTGACCATCATCGGGGCCCCGCGGGGCTTTGAAATCGTCGCCGCGCGCGTCGCGGCGGGGCTGAGCGCGGTCGTTGATCCCGCCGTTCTTAACGGAGGCATCGTGGTCGTGCCGGTGATGCGGCCGGGCGGTCGTTTCGCGGCACATGGACGCCCGGTTCGGGCCGGCGCATCCTGGCGGTTTCCCGGTGATCCGGGGGGAAACCGTCGGGCGCGCGAGGCGTTCGGCCTATTCTCGGAGCTGGCGGTGGGATCGACGTTGTTGGTCGTCCTGACGGCGCCCGATCCGGGGCGTACGGCGGTCTTGACGGTTCGCGGGGATTGGTCCGATTCGCGTACGCGTCGTCTGGCCGCAGCCGCGGGCACGGCCGTCGCCCTGGACGAGAAACCCAGGATCGGCACCTTGGCGGCGGCGGCGGCGCAGATGGGCAGCGCCGTCCTGGAAATTTGTGCCCCGTCCGAGACGACAGGCGACGACGATTTGCATTCAGCCTTGCGGGGGCTGCTGGATGCGTCGGGCAGCCTGCCTTCTCACCACCTTGCACCGTCGGCGTCCCGGTCGGTCCCGGCGGTGACGACGTTGACCCTGGTGCGGGCGTCGATCGGTGGCTTTTTGCACGACGTGATCTCCGCCGGGCAGATCGTTCCGCGCGGTGCCGTGCTGGCACGAATAACGCCGCCCCTTGCCGGTCGCGCCGTCGAGATCCGCGCGCCCCACGATGCGTTGGTGTTGGAGGCCGGAACCCGCGCCGGGGTTCGTGCCCGGGCCCCTTTGTGTTTCCTGGGACGCGTGCCCCACGCCTGGGTCAAACGCCCGCTGGAACCGATCCACAACGCCGCGTCCGTCGGTCACGGGTCGGTCGCCGATCTTCCGCGGACCGGAGATCATGCGCATCCCCAACACGTCGGTTGGGTGGAATCGGTTTCCCTGCCAGGCCTGGGAGTGGATCGGTTGCGGGCCAAGATCGACACCGGCGCCCGCACGTCGGCGTTGCACGTCACCCGTATGACGACGGTGGGCACGACGGACGCGCCCCACCGCCGGTCGATTCTGGAACTGACGCTGCCGGGGGGATCGCGGCGCGGCGCCCGGCCCATCGTGGTCCGTGTCCAGGTGCGAGACCACGTCCAGGTCAAGGACACCTCGGGGCGCAGCGAGCGGCGACCGGTCATCGAAACCACGCTGCGCCTTGGGACGTTGGAACGGAAGATTCGGGTCACCCTGACGAACCGCGGTGACATGGTGTATCCGATGTTGATCGGCCGAACCGCCTTGGGCCCGGGGATTGTCGTTGATCCCACGCGTCGCCTGTTGCTGACCCCGCGCAAAGGCAAATCAAGAAACTGATGAGAAAGTTGACAGAATCCGCCGATCGCCGATCCTGGTGGTCAATGCGATCCGCGCGGGCTGTTCGGCGCTCCACAGGGAGACCGCGCGCGCGCGCTGTGGATTCGGTTTCTCGCCTGACGTTCCGTTCGGCCGCGTCGGTCCCGCCGCTGGGCCATTCGGCTCGGATGGGTGAGGCGTTGCGTGCCAGCCGCGAAGCGCTTGGCGATATTCAGCGTCAGCTGGATGCGCTGTTGGCGGCCGTTCGCTCTCCGAAGGGGCGGCCCGCTCCGGACGCGGCCGATCGCCTTGCCCTGGCGACCCGGCGTGCCGGCGTCGCGATGGATCGCCTGGCGGACGTGTGATCACCCGGCGGCCAGGCACCGCCCGCGGGGCCTCCGGGTAGAATCCTCCCGTGTCTCCGTCGCCGCGAGAGCCGCTGCTGACCTTCCTGGCGACGATCGGGTTGGCGTCCGCGCTGTTCTGGTTGGGCAAGGCGGTTCCTGCGGTTCACCGGAACCTGCACGCGCTGATTGCGGTGATCTTCTTTTACGCCCCGGTCGTCGCCGGACGGCTGGTCAAACGCCCATTCGATTTTCGCGAGGCGGGCCTACGGATGGACCCCCTGCGCACGAACGCGGCGGTGCTGGGCGTGGCGGTCGGCGTGGCGTTCCCGTTGTTCGTCGTCGCGTTCTTCGGATTTTACGAGATCGTTTGCAGCCGCACGGTGCTGGCAACCGGGCTGGACCGCCTGTGCCCGGGATCCGGATGGATGGGATTTGCCGGGGGCCACCTGAGTTTGCCGCCGGACTTCGCGTTGTTGGCGCTGAACCAGATCCTGGTGATCGCGCTTCCTGAAGAGCTGTTCTTCCGCGGCTATCTGCAGGGTCGCCTGGCGGATCGCTGGCCGCCCGGGCGCCGCCTGTGGGGTGCCCCGGTGGGGCGCGCGTTGCTGGTGTCGTCGCTGCTGTTCGCGCTGGGACATTTCCTGGTCGATTTCAACCCGCAGCGGCTGGCGGTCTTTTTCCCCGGCCTTGTGTTCGGCTGGATGCGCGCACGCACCGGATCAATCGCCGCGGGAGCCACATTTCACGCGCTTTGCAACCTGCTGGCCGACGTGCTGCACACCAGCTACTTCTGATTCACCGTCGCGAAGCCCACGTATAGGATGATCCGACCTTGAGATCCCGACGCGTGCCTCTTTACGTTCAGATCATCGTTGGGATGGTGATCGGGTTGGTTGCCGGCCCGGTGTTGGGTCAGCGGGCGGCGCCGCTGGGTGAACTGGGCAAGCTGGTCATCCAGTTGATCAAGGCGGCGGCGACGCCGCTGCTGTTCTTCGCCGTCGTCAACGCGATCCTGAACACGGAGATCAGGGGCCGCGCCGGTCTGCGGATGCTGGGTTTGGCGGTCGTCAACGCCACCATCGCGCTGGGTATCGGGCTGGTGTTGTCGAACGTCCTGCAGCCGGGGCGCTCGTTGCACGCGCTGGCGACCACGGGGAAAGGGTTAGCGCCGGCCGTCCCCACCGCCCTCGCCGACAAGAAGATCGACGTGATCAAGACCTTGTCCGGCTACATCCCGTCCAACCTGATACAGCCCTTCGCCGAGAACCTCATCATCTCGGTGGTCCTACTGGCGCTCTTGTTTGGATTCGCGTTACGCGCCCTGCGCCGGGAGCAGGGCGCGGGAAGCGGCGGCACGGTGGGGGGCGACAGCACGGTGGGCGACAGCACGGCGGTGGGCGGCGTCCAGACAATCGAGGCGGTGGTCGCCGCCCTGTTGCGCGTGACGGAGATTGTCTTGGGGTGGGTGATTCGCCTGATCCCCGTTGCTGTATTCGGCGTGGTCGCCAAGACCGTCGGTGAGCATGGGTTTGCCCCCGTGAAGGGCCTGGGGGTCTACCTGGGGGTGGGGCTGTTGGGGTTGGCTCTGCACATCGGCCTGACCTATCAGTTGTGGATAGCGCTGGTCTCGCGCATTGGTCTGCGCAGGTTTTGGGGCGAGGCAAAAGAGCCGGTGGTCTACGCCATGGGCGCCAACAGCAGCCTGGCGACGTTGCCCCTGACGCTGCGGGCGTTGGATCGGCTGGGCGTCTCGCGCTCGTCATCCACCCTGGGCGCCTGCGTGGGGACCAACTTCAACAACGACGGGATCATCTTGTACGAAGGCATGGCGGTGCTGTTCGTCGCGCAGGCCCACGGTCTGCAACTGGACCTTGCCCACCAGTTGCTGGCCGCCGGAGCGTGCCTGGTGGCGGCCATGGGTGTCGCCGGTGTGCCCGAGGCGGGGATCATCTCGCTGGCCCTGGTGCTGAACACGGTGGGGCTTCCGATCGAAATTTTGCCGCTGCTGCTGACCGTCGACTGGATCCTGGGTCGCGCGCGGTCGGTGACGAACGTGCTCAGCGACATGCTGCTGTCGATCCTGATCGACCGTGGGGAGACGCCACGCGGT
>JANOJB010000200.1:0-49305 GCA_031407985.1 Pseudomonadota bacterium
ATGCCGAATACCGTCCGTTTTCACCGCGTCCTGCGTGCGACGCCCGAGAGGGTCTACCGGGCATTCCTGGACGCTGACGCTGTGGTCAAATGGCTGCCGCCGAACGGGTTCACCGGCAAGGTTCATCACATGGATGCCAAGGTCGGCGGCACGTACAAGATGTCGTTCACCAACTTCACCACCGGCAACAGCCACTCCTTCGGCGGCACATACCTGGAACTTGTCCCGCATGAACGGATCCGACACACGGACGTCTTTGACGATCCGAATCTGCCCGGTGCAATGCAGGTCACGATCGTCCTGAAGAAGGTGTTTTGCGGGACGGACCTGAGCATCGTTCAGGAAGGAATCCCCGACGTGATCCCCGTTGAGGCTTGTTGTCTGGGCTGGCAAGAATCGCTGACGTTGCTGGCGAAGCTGGTCGAGGCGGAGATCCCGGAATAGGCGGAGCGGAGGCTCTGGCGGTTGGGTGAGAATTCCGGGGTCCCGCATCACGCCCCACGCGGCGTCAGGGGGTGCGCGGCCAAGTACTCGATCAGGTAGTCCCGGAACGCGGTCACCTTTTTGGGGACGCTGGTCGACTTGGGGTGCACGAAGTACAGGGTGCCGGTGCGCAACCCGTGGCGGGGCAACAGACGCACCAGGTGACCGGCGGCAACATCGCCCGTCGCCACAAACGTCGGCAACAGTCCCAGTCCCGACCCGGCGCGCACCGCCTGGTACACGAACAGCATGTCGTCGCCGCCCAGGCGTGGCGGGCGCTGGGGTTTCGGGAATGGTGGCGGCGGGGGTTTACCGCGGAACGCGACCCAATCGTGGGCGACCGTATCTTTGAGGTTCCGGGGCGTGCCGACGCGCGCCAGATAGACCGGCGCCGCGAACAGTTCCATCGTGACGTCGCACAGACGTCGCGCGATCAGCGAAGAATCGGCCAGTCGTCCCATGGCTATCCGCAACGCGAAATCGAATCCCTCGGCGACCAGATCCGTCAGCCGGGTCGACAGTTGGACATCCACGCTGACATCCGGATAGCGCAGTCCAAAGCCGGCCAGCATCTCAGGCAGGAAGCTGACGCCCATGTCGGTGGGCGCTGTCAGCCGCAACGATCCCGATGGCTTTTCGTCGCGCTCGGGAAGGGTGCCCAGCGACTTCTGTAACTCGGCCAGTTGCGGTCCCACGCGCGCGTACAGCGACGCGCCCGCGGTAGTCAGCGCGACCTGGCGCGTGGTGCGATTGAAAAGCTGCACGCCCAGCGATCGTTCCAGATCGGCCACGCCGCGGCTGACCGACGAACGCGGCAGCCTCAGTCTCCGGGCCGCGTCCGAGAAGGTGGTGGTCTCGGCCACGATGACGAACAGGTGCAAAAGATTCAGATTCATTGGTGCTTATTATGCAACAGACATGTCCAGAAAACATGACTAGTCCACCTTGGGCAACAGTCCCATATTGGAGGCACACGACGGGCGACATGCCGCCGCCCGCAAAACAGAAGACAAACAAACGACAAACAGGAGCCCTGCCATGAACCTCTCAAGAACAGCCGCCGTCGCCGCCCTCTCGGGCGCCGCCTTTTCACTTCCCGTCGCCGCCCAGGCCGCCCGGTACGAGATCGATGCCGATCACTCGACCGCGCAGTTTGCCGTCAAACACATGATGGTCGCGACCGTGCGCGGGGAGTTCACGATGCTGTCGGGGGTCGTCAACATCGACGACAAGAATCTGAAACAATCCAGCATTGAGGCGACCTTTGACGCCGGAACCATCAACACCCGCGTCGAAAAACGTGACGCCCACCTGCGCAGCGCCGACTTCTTCGACGTCGCCAAGTTCCCCAAGGTCGTTTTCAAGTCGACCGCGGTCAAGAAGACCGGCGCGGGAACGTATGCCGTGACCGGCAACCTGACCCTGCACGGCGTGACCAAGGCGGTCGTGCTGGCCGTCGAGTCCCCCGCCAACGAGGTCAAGGATCCCTACGGCAACGTCAAGCGCGGCGCGGTCGCGACCACCACCATCAACCGGAAGGACTTCGGATTGAACTGGAACGTCGCGCTGGAGGCCGGTGGCGTGTTGGTGTCCGATGCCGTCAAGGTCACCCTGGAACTGGAACTGGTCCGCAAGGATCTGACGACCACCGCCTCCCGGTAGCGCGGTTGGCGGCCACGCAAGCAACGCGTGGTCCTGAAGACGGGGTCCACTTCAGTTGCGAACGACCCAAGTTGCGAACGACCCAGGTACGCCTTCTGGCCAGATCCCCGGTGGGCGGGCGGCGGGCATCGGTCGGCTCGGCCCCCGAGCCTCAGCCCGGCGCTGGGAGCAGCTCGACTTCAGCGAAGACGGGCAGGTGATCGGAGACCGCGCCCCCGATCACCCGACAGGCGAGGAAACGAAAGCGCGGGCCGGCCATGATCCGATCGATCCGGACCCAGGGGGCGCCTTTTGTCGTCGGAAACGTGTATCCGAATCCAAAGCCCACGTCGGCGAACGCGTCTCGATAACCGTGGAACACGCGGGTCAGCGTGCGGCTCTGCCCGGGAAGATTCGTATCGCCAGCGATGATGACGGGATACGGGGAGCGCGCGGCATCCGCGACCACCGCCTGAAGCTGAGCGCCGCGGAGGGCGGCGCTGCTCATCACGTCGTCGGTCGCCGGCCGCAAGATCCGCCCGCTCATGATCTCGTACCGCAGCCCCTCGCCGCGGAGGGTGCCGAACGAGTCGCGCGGCGAGATCGGGTGAACGTTGTAGAGATGGATCGGGCCGCCCGGGGTCGCGATGCGGTAGCGTTCGAAGTGAGGGGTTCGGGGAAGCCCACGATGGATGACGTGCGGCGGGTCGAACCGCTCCTCGATGGGGAACCGGCTGGCCAGCACGAACTGGCCGTTCTTGTCGACGTTGTATCCGGGCAGGCCGGCGCGCCAAGCGCCCGTGTCCTCGTGGCCGGACTCCTGAATCACAATGAGGTCCGCGTCAGCCTCGCGGATGCGGGCCATGACGTTGTCGATCCCCGCTCGCGCGAATTCGATGTTGAAGGTGAGAATCCTGATCGGCCGCCCGCCTGGAATCGCGGCGCGCTCGAACGACAAGTGGAGGCCCATAAGCGGAAACACGATCAGCGCGAGCGCGACGACCTGGGTCGAGAGCCAACGCCATGACCGGTCGATCATGAGCGCGGCGGTCAGGAACGGGAGGGGGATCGCCCACCCCAGGCGCGGAAGATAGAGGGCCGTGATCGTTACCCACCAGTCGTCGCCGACGAGGCGGAAGGCGGCGATCACCGCGATCAGGGCTAGCGGATAACCGACCGCGGCCACGCGCAGCCCCCACCGCCACACCACCACGAGCCGGGCGTACGCCATTTCGATGCGGCTTCTATCTCAAGTCCCGCGGATTGCCCAGCGCCCCACCGGTCGCGATCGCTCCGCCGGTTCCCGCGCACCAGCGTCGGCCAAGCGACGTAGGTTGACCTTGATCACATGGCAGGCGACGCGGGGGCCACGGCGGCAAACATCCTTGCGAACGGGCCGCTCTTGGCGGCCATGGGGCAGCCATGGGAAGGGACGCGAGCCGGGCAGCACGACCGATTTGGTGCCGTCCGACCACGGCCGCTTCAGCTGCACTTTGTCACCGGGCAACACGCGCAGCCGCGATTTGAGGACGTGGAGGATCTCGGTAGAGTGCTTTCGAGCCATGGAATTCTCCTCTCGTGTGACTTCGCGAATCACATTCCAGGGAGGCGAGTAGAAATGATGCGTGGCACGGACGTGTTGTTGCCCCTTCTCTTGCTCCTGGCGCCGACATCGGCGGAAGCGCGGGAGGGCCTGTTCCTACGGCTCGGCCTAGGTCCGGGACTTGCGGTGGAGACGGGCGCCATCAACGGAGCCGGGCTCGCACTGGCAGCCAAGGATCATGCGATTGGCTGGGGCATCACGGATAAATTCGCCGTGCAACTGGCCGAGTGTGGGGCGCTGGTCCGCCGCAGAGTTGGCGAGTTCGACTACTTGAACCTGGATGGTTTCGTCCTGGGGGGGACCGTGTTTCTGCCACACAGCGCCCTAGTGAGCGTTGCGGCAGGGTACGGTCAGGTGGCTTTCGCCCACAATTGGTGGGAGGCCACGGGCACCAAAAAGGACGAAGGTCTGGCCGTCAACGCCGTTGCCAGAAGAGAATGGTACTTCGCGCGCAGATGGGCGCTGGGATTGGGCGCTCAGGCAGCCTTCTTTCGTACCTTTCGTATGGACTACACCTTTTTCAATTTCAGTGTGGTGGGCTCGGTGACCTTCTATCTGACTCCCACCTACTGAAGCACGCCCGTCCAAAACGGTTGTCGGCCTGGTTCAGGGTCCGTGTAAGCTACTGCGTACCGGTGCTTCATTCCGGGCCGGTAGACATGCCTTCCTCACAAACCAGACTGGTCCGGGTGCATATCAGTGGATTCAAGTCGATCCGTCACGCGACCCTGGAACTGCGACCCCTAAACCTGCTGATTGGCGCGAATGGCGCGGGGAAAAGCAATCTGGTGGCCGCGTTCACCTTGCTGAACCAGATTGTGGAAGGTCGTTTGCAGTCGTGGGTAACCAAGGTCGGCGGTGCGAACACGCTCTTGCACAATGGCCCGAAGCATACCGAGCAGATACGCCTGAGACTGGAGTTCAGCGAGAACGAATACGAGGCCTGGCTGGAGCGCACCCAGGACGAAACGCTGTTTTTCGCCAAGGAAACCTGCGACTCCCGACCTCATGACAGCGGCGCTGGTCAGTTCGTACCCCTCGGAAAAGGTCACAAAGAGTCCGGCTTCCACGACACGGTGAAACCGAATCGCGTGGAGAAGGAAGTCCGCGATATCCTCCGTTCCTGCATTGTCTACCATTTCGACGACACGAGCCGTGAGAGCGCCGTGAAGCGCAAGGGGCCGGTCGACGACAACCTTCGCCTTCGATCCGACGCCGGTAATCTGGCCGCGTTTCTTCTCCGGCTTCAGGAAACCGACGGGGATTCATATCGTCAGATCGTCGGCGCGGTGAGGCAAGTCGCCCCTTTCTTCGACCGCTTCGATCTGAAGCCGGACCGCTCGCGTCCCGACGACATCCAGATCGAATGGTTCGAACGCGATTCCGACACCTATTTCAACGGCCACTCCCTTTCTGATGGAACACTGCGCTTCATCTGTCTTGCGACCCTGCTTCTTCAACCCGACCTCCCGTCGCTCATCCTGATCGACGAGCCCGAATTGGGCCTGCATCCCTATGCGGTGACACTCCTCGCCGCACTTCTGAAGAGCGCCGCAACACGAACGCAGTTGTTGGTCGCCACGCAATCGGTGACTCTGATGAATCAGTTCGATCCCGATGATGTCGTGGTCGTCGACCGGAAGGACGGACAGTCGACCTTTACCAGACTCAACCCGGACCAAGTCGAATCATGGACCGATAGCTGTCCTCTGGACGAGCCGCGCGTGTCCCCACTACCATTCGCAACATGATTACCCGCTCGTGTCACCGCCTTGAATTCCTCGGTGTGTTCTTCGCCATTGGGCTCGGCGCCTGCACGATCGTAACGGGACCGACGGGGGCCTCCGGGCCACCACCGGCAAGCGCGGCGGCGCCCCCTGCGGGACCGCGGTTCGAAGACAATACCTGGCGTCCCGGCGGGGATCTCCGCACGTTCAATCTACCGAATGGTGGCCCGGAAGGTTGCGCAGACGCGTGCGAGAAAGAGCCTGCCTGTTACGCGTACGACTACGTCAAACCGGAGCAAGCCAGCCACGGCGTCGCTCAATGCAGCCTCAAGCACAACATTCCGATTGCCAGCAAGTCCGCGTGCTGCGTCTCGGGCGTCATTCGCCCCTGGCACTGATCCCGGGCTGAAGGAAGACAAGGACGGCCTCCTGGCTTTCCTCGACTTTCCAGCTCACGCCACGGAATGTACTTGGACTTGCGTCGTGCCTTGATCGGCCGAGCGCGGGCAAGTCGCCGGCCGGTTCACCGATGCAGGATCGCGCCATATCCGCCCACCGCCCAAACCTGACCCTGGGTCCCCCACACGACATTCAGTCCCACCGTCGCCCCGGTTTCCACGTTTGTCCACGCGCTGCCATCCCAATGTGCCGTCGCCCCGGCGGTGCTGGCCGCCCAGACGTCGCGGGGGCCGCTGCCCCACACGCTGGTCAGGAAGCCGGGAACACCGACGGGCGCGCTGGACCAGGCGATACCGTTCCAGTGGAGCGTGAGGCCGGTCGATCCGCCCGCAGTGCCCTCGTGAACACCGGTCACCGCCCAGACGTCTTTTTCCCCACTGCCCCACACGGCGGCGATCGACATGCCGGCGCCAACCGCGCCTGTGTCGGACCAGGTCGCTCCATCCCAGTGCAAGACGGCTGCGTCACCGACGGCCCAAACATCGCGGGGGCCGCTGCCCCAGACGCCGTGCAGGGGGGTTTTCCCGGTCGCGGCGACGGACCATGCGGCGCCATCCCAATGGATGATCACCCTGGTGGAAAGCTTGAGCTGGCCCCCGACGGCCCAGACATCGTCGGGGCCGCTACCCCACACAGCAACCAGTGGTTCGGGGGTTCCGCTTGGAACCTGGGACCAGGACGCCCCGTCCCAATGCACCGTGACACCGCCGAAACCGACGGCCCACACGTCGTTGGGACCGCTGCCCCACACGCTTTTGAGGACGGATGTGGCGCTGGTCCCGGCAGCGGACCAGGCCGCGCCGTCCCAGTGAAAAATATTGCCGTCCTTGAAGAGTGCGGCACCGACGGCCCACACGTCGTCCGGGCCGCTGCCCCACACACCCGAGAGACCAAGGGCCCTGATGCGGGGCTTTGAAACGATGTTCCAGTTGGTGCCGTTCGAATGAACCAGGAGGCCCTCCGCGCCGACGACCCACACGTCGTTGCGACCGCTGCCCCAGATTGCCCTTGGGGTCGGTCCCGTACCGATCGTCGCGACGGACCACGACGTGCCATCCCAGTGCATGACGCGCTGGCCGGTTGCACCGGTCTTCTGCGTGTCGATGTCCTGGTAGAAGCCCATCGCCCAAACGTCGTTGGGACCGCTGCCCCACACGCAATACAGGAATTCGGAGAAGTCAGTGAGAGATGACCACGCGGCGCCGTCCCAATGAAGGATGGTTCCCTGACGTTGAAAAAGAGGAGTACCAATGGCCCAGACGTCGTTCGGGCCGCTGCCCCACACCGCGTACAGGTGCGCGCTGGCGTTGTCGGCCGCGACCGACCAGACGGCACCATCCCAATGAAGAATGGCTCCAGGTCCGTTGAAGAAAGCGCCGACGGCCCAGACATCATCGGGACCGCTGCCCCACACGCCGGTGAGATCGGCGACCGTGCCGGTCGGTACGGGTGACCACGCGCCGCCGGTCCAGTGAACCGCCTGGCCGGCGTTGCCGACGGCCCAAACGTCGTCGGGACCGCTGCCCCACACGTGCGTGAGGATCTGGCTGGTGCCGCTGGGCGAGCTGGTCCACGCGGTGCCGTTCCAGTGAAGAATGTTTCCTTCGGTGCCGACAGCCCAAACGTCGTTGGGGCCGCTGCCCCACACAGCCGCGAGGGTGATCGATCGGTCGATCGCGGCCGGGGACCAGACGCTGCCGTTCCAGTGCAGGATCGTGCCAGCCCCGACCGCCCAGACGTCGTCGGGGCCGCTGCCCCACATACCGGAAAGGGAATTTCCCTGAGGCGTCGGGCTGGCCCAGCACCACCCCCCCGATGAACACAGCCCGAACCTGGGATCCGGTGGTGCGTCGTCGTTGCCGCTGCCCGCGTCGGCAGGTGTGGCGTCGCCGCTGCCCGCGTCGGTCGGCGTGGCCGTCGCCTTCTCACCACCGCAACCGCCCAGCGAGAAAATACACGAGAGGACGATCACTTCGGGGACGAAGGACAAGCGCGCGCGTCTCACCAGTGCATGTTCCCACGGAGGGGACCGCGGGGACAACCGAATGACGGGGTTAAACCTTCACGTGAAGGACGTTGCCGCACTATCATGTGAGCGCCCCCCCGGGGGTCCCACCATGAACGTGCTCCCGTCCGCACCCCCAGTCCCCTTGGCGGCGCACGCGCGTCCGCGGACCGTGACGCGCCTGTTGTTCACGTTGCTGCTGACCCTCGGGTTGTCAGCTTGCCGGACCGCCGCGCCGGAACGGGTCGCGCTGGGTGCGTGCCTGTTTGCCGCCGGACAGCACCTGGGCAGCCTGCCTTTCTGGGAGGGGCCGTCACAGGAGATCGCGGGTGATCTTGCGATCGCGCCGCGGTCGCTGGTGGTGACCAGCTCGCGCGGGTTCCAGACCATGGCGGCCGAGGTGTACGCCGACGGTGCGCGTCTGGCGCTGGTCGCCCGAACCTATCGCGGCAGCGCGTCGGTGCTTGCGACCGACGGTCGCGGACAGTCGATCCTCTTCGTGCGACCAGTGACCCAGGTTGGCGGCGACGAGCGCTTCGATCTCGAACACGACACGCTGGCCGTCGCGAACCTACGCAAAGGCGGCGCGCTGGCCATGTTGCCGCAATCGGCGTGGCAGCCCGGCGCGGGCGGATCCATGACGCGACTCTGCGCCGGCTCGACACCCGCGAGCGGCGGTATCTGGGCCTGGGTCGACAACGCAGCGGGCCCGGGCGCCACCCCACGGCAGGTTCTTGGTCCCGTCCACACCGCGACCCTTCCACCTGTTTCCCCTGTGATCGAGCGCGCGGTTCCCTTTCGCTGCGCCAGCGACGATGTCTGCGACAGCATGTTGTTCTCCCAGTCGACCGGTCCGGACGAGATCCAAACCCGCTGCAACGAAACCGCTGCCGCCCCGCCGCCTCGCGAGCCGGCTGGATATCACTGGATGTCTTCGTCCGTGTTGCACCCGCGCGGAACCGTGGCCGACTTCGAAAGCACTCACCGTCACAGCACGCTCCGCGTGCGTTTGCGCGGCGACCTCGCGCGGACCTTCGCCCTACCCGGCGTCGTGTACGCGGTAACGTTCCGCGACGAACGCACCTTGCTGGCTCACGTCGTCGAAGGTGCCGCAAACCAGCCAGGTCACGTCGGCGTCGTGGTCGTCGATGCCGCGCGCGGCCCCGTCGGACGCATGGACCTCGACTTCGCGCGCGGTCCCATCGACAAGAAGGGCCACCCCGACGTCGTGCTGCTCCCCGAGAAGGGGAATGGCCGTCCCCTGCTGGTGCCGTTGGAGAGCGCGCTGGTTCTGATCACCGGCCCGGGCGACGTCTGGGCCTGGCGCCAAGACGGCGACCGTACGTGCGGACCATCTTCGGTCGTTCCCTGAGCATTGATACCCGTCTGCGATTCGTGACGATCGTTCGCGGGTGAAGTGTCCGTGGCGCTATTTCGGGCGCCGAGCGCAGGTGAACTAGTCGCATCCTGTTGGTGATCCGCTACCGAGGGGGAGGCACGGAACGTCCACGAATCCGATTCATGTCAGCGTTCGCATTCTTGTGTTTGCGGCCACGCTCGCGTGCGCCGTGCAGGGGAGCGTCAGCGTTCAACCCGGATACTTCTTCGGACACGATCTGCGTGCCGCGGAAATCGTGGTCTATGTTCTGGATCTGTCGGAATCGATGCGCGAGCGGTTGGGCAGCGCCGTCGAGAACGCCGGCCAGCGTCGGTCTGGTGAGCACGTTTGTCTCGCGCCTGGAGGCACAAGGCTCGACCAGTCTCGGCTCGGCGATTGGCGCTGGGCTGCACGCCGGGGGTGGCCACGTCATCGTGCTGACCGACGGGTTGCCGACGGACGCCTCGCCCCGGCAATTCTGGATAACGTCGCCCGCGAAAACGCGAGCCGCGCGCTCGTGATCTCGACGGTGGGTGTCGGCAACGATCAGGACTTCGGCTTCTTGAAGGAACTCGCGCGCCAAAACGGCGGCGCGTTCGTTTCGTACCACTGACGCCGTCACGCGGCGCGAAGCTTGCGGACGCGCTCGGCCAGTTCGTGACGGATTTCGGCGCACAACGACGCGGGAACGCCCTCCTCCTCGGCGATCACCAAAGCCTCCAGTAATTTTAGCGACCGAGTGGCCTTATCGTCGTACTCGGAGACCATCCGTCGCAGGTCGTGTCTTGGCCATGAACTTCCATCCTATCAGGGCTTCGCGTAAGCCCTACCTGCCCAGGTTTTACCGTCTCGATGATGCGCGATTGGTCAGCACCGTGTCACCACCCGCACCCGCATCTCTACCAGGACCCGCATCTACATCCGCCTACGCCGGGCGGACGGAAAAGCAACAGATCGGACCCGCGTCCGATAGATGAGAATGAGCCTGATCTTTCCGATCGGAACGCAGTGCTATGATCCGAAGCCAATGTCTCCCCGCGTCCAGAAGCTGCTCGACGAGGTTGTTGAGCTTTCCTCATCCGAACGCCTGGCTCTAATTAAGGAGTTGGTCGGTTCGATCGACGTGAGGACGGAACACATGGATCGCCGGCTCCGGGCAGTGTTGCAACTCTTGGATATTCCGACAGCAAATGCCGGAACGGCCGATATCGACGAGGTACCCCCGCTTGATCTCCTCGAGCAAGACGCAGCGGAATTCGCGCCGAGACGCGATGTTCTGCGCACCGCCAGCGAAGACGATCTCCGGTGACGCCCCAGCCTGGGGAGGTGTATCTCGCCGACATCTTTGAGGGCGGCGTTCGTCCCGTCGTGATCGTCTCCCGCGAGCAACTCAACCGCGGCGGGCTTTTTCTCGCGGTTCCAACGACATCGTCTCGCGTGACGGAGCGGCGACGCTACCGGAACTATGTCTCTCTGACCGCTGGCACCGGCGGACTCAGGGAGGACTCGGTCGCCGTGACACATCTGGTGCAGCCGGTGCGCACCGCTTTTCTGCGTGATCGCTGGGGGGCCCTGTCCGAAGAGATGATTCATCAAGTTCTTCTCGGGATCGCGTGGTCGATTCGTTTCATCGACGCATAGTTGCCTCCCTCAGGCGCCGATCCAGAAACGACACGGGCGCGCGTAGCCGACGCCCGCCACGAAACCGTGCTCGCCCCCGCTAGAACCCCGGGATCTTACCGGCCAGCTCGCGATCCCAGAGCGGCGGTTCCGGCAGCGCCTCCGCCAGGAAGTCCACGACGGCGCGCACCTTGGTCGAAAGCTGGCGCGCCGATGGGTACACCGCGAAGATCGCGGTTGGTTCGAACGCGTAGTCGCTGAGCACCGGCACCAGATCGCCGGACACCAGCGCGGATCCCACCGCGAGAGTCGCCCCCACCATGATTCCCAGGCCCTGCTTGGCCGCGTCCGTCATGACATCGATATCGTTCGAGGTGATGCGACCGGAGATCTCGACGGTGATCGGCCCGTCGGGACCGATCAGTTTCCATTCCCGTGAGCGGGCGAAACCCGTGAAGATCACGCAGTCGTGCCCGGCCAGGTCGGACGGATGCCGCGGGACACCGCGCGCGGCCAAATAGCCCCGGGACGCCACAAGTGATGCGGCGGTTTGTGCACAAGCGGCGCGCGATCAAGCGCGAATCCGCCAGCGCGCCGATGCGGATGGCAAGGTCGATGCCCTCGTCCACCAGATCCAGGAAGCGGTCAGTGTCAGCTCGAACGACACCTGCGGGAACAGGGCGGTCAGCTGCCCAAGCATCGGCGACAGGTACCGCCGCCCGAAAAACACCGACGCGCTCATGCGCAGCGTGCCGCGCGGATGCAGGGCGGTCTTCTTCACCTCGGCTTCAGCGTCCGCCAGGTCGACCAAGATCTGGGCGCTGCGGGCGTGGAAAGCCGCGCCGGCCTCGGTCAGCGATAATTTTCTGGTCGTGCGCTGAAGCAGGCGCGCTCCCAGACCGTTCCTCAAGTCGGGTCACGATCCGGCTGACCCCCGAAGGACTGAGCAGCAGTTCCTCGGCCGCCTTCGCGTAGCTGGAATGCTTCACCACGCAGGTCATCTCATGGGAGAGGAACGCCAACCGCGGGAATCAATCAGAACAGGTTGGGATGCAGTCCGCGCATCTCTCGTTCCAGCTGGCGGAGGAGGTGTTTCTTCCTGGCCACCTTCAAGAGCGTCTTCTTGCGCGCCTTGACCGTGGGCACACGCGCACCGGCGGAAACGCCGCCGACGACGCTGACGGCCAGCACGTCAATGTCGCCATCGAAGTGGTTGCTGGCCAGCAGTCTTGCCAGGCGCCGATAAAGCAGCAACTGACGGCCTGCGATGCGCACGCCAACGACACATCCCACACCCAGTGCCACCAGCAGCACCAGTACCCGCGCGGCGTGAGTGCAGGCGTCCCCAGGGGGAGCATCCGCCGCGCACAACGCGGGTGTCAGCCATCCTCTGACGAGAGGCTCCGCGTATACGCTGGCAAAATATATCGGCGCCAGCACCGCTGCCGCTCCCACCGCCAGGCCCACGACCTTCAACACCATGCGCGTCGCCGCCGCGAGAGCCGCCCCCGGGCCACGACGCCCGTGCTCGCTCCCCGACAGCAAGGCCAGAAGGAAAACAAGGCAAACGAGCGGTAGCGCCACGAACAACACGGTTCCCAGCGAACCGCGCCATCCGTTCGCATCCCCGATCGCCTTGGGATAAGTCACCACGTTTGCCAACAAACCCACCAAGAAATATCCCAGCAGCACCAGGAGGATACCGGACTGCCCGGGCCGCTTTCTCATCCGCACGGCCAGCGCATGGAAAACCCGCAACGGCCAATCCACGAATAATTTGTAGATGCGACTACCGCGCACCGCCTCGGCCCGATCCTCCCCAAAACTGTTCAGCACGCAGTTGCGCACAACCAGAAGGGTCTGGGCCACGATTTCCAGCAGGACCGTGCGGGGAATGTTATCGGCGATGTTCTCCGCTCCCACGCGGTAGGCGCGGTACAGCTCCTTGAGCTCGGCGGGATCCTGCTTTCCGACCAGCGCGTTGTTCGCGAACTGGCGCGCCGCGGCCGCGACGGCCAGATCGTCCAGCTCCATGTCGAAGGCGCGGGTTTCGGGATCAAACGTGGGTAGCTGGTCCGACTTCGTGTCGAAGGCGTCGGTAGCGGTGTCCTTCCTGGCGACGACTTTGGCGACGACCTTGGCGACAACCCCGGTCTGCCACTCCAACTGTTCCGCGACAGAGTCCCGGATGACGACGCTGTAGTCGGTGGCCAGTATGTCCAGATGGGTAGCCTCCACCAAGACATCGTGAAGCTCCCCCAAGGCCGATCCATGAACGTGGTCTTGAAACGCAGCCTTCGTCGCATGCGGCGACAGCAACGCGGTCAGCGCGCGGGCAACGCCGTCAACGGCCTTCGCTCCCGCGCTCGGGAAGATCGCATTCTTCTCCAGCCAGCGGACGATCGCCGCCTTTCGAACGGTGCTATCCGCCGCGCCTGCGGGATCCATGTCAACGTCCGTGAACATGCGCAGCAACACGCTGTCCCTCTGTGCCGAACTCCCCAACGACGCCCGCAGCCAACCCTCGTTCAAAAGCGTTTCGATCAGTTGACAGGCGCCATCAAGGCGCCCGCACAGAATGTCGTTGGACCGCCACGACTTCTTCATGAAGGCGCCGAAATGGCCCAGGGTTTCACCGGTGACCTTGTCGGCGAAGTTCCCCTTCGACAACCCGCGCTGGGCATCGTGGGCGCTGACGCGCACCACGCGAATGACGTCTTGTTCCTTTAGGCCGCCGACAAACTGGATCGGAAACAGGATGCGATCCAGTTCTCCAAAACGATCGTATTCGTGCTGGATGGGTCGGTCCGGGATCGCGAGCCCGGGGTGGTTCTTTGCGCTTGGATCACGGGTAAACCTTTCGACCAAGCGCGCCTCGCCCCGATCCGACAGCTGCAACAGGGATTCGCCATATCCGAGCGGCGTTCCTGATCCAGACGTATCCGATGGGGGCGACACACTTGAAGTGGTCGTCGCGACCGACGCACCTGCCGCTTTCACACGCACGGACAGGAAGATACTGATCGCCTCCAGATCGGCGTCGATCAGGTCCTCGCCGCTCTCGATTCGTGTCCGCAGGATTCCCGGCAGGCCCTGGACGTCCAGCAACGCCGCCAGCATCTCGGCGATCCGTGGCCAAACAGCGTCGGGGTCCAACCCCCTCAACTCCGTCGCCCTGGTCTCGATAGCCCGCACCATCTGGGCTTCGATGACCTCCAGGAGTTCGATGCGGCGTCCGATTCCCAAGAGAGCCCGTTTCACGTCATCCGCCGACACCAACACCGCCGGCACCGGAAACGTCGCTGAGTCTGCCGGGAACGTTACGTCGGGATCCACGGAATCGTCGCGCACCAGGACGTAGGTCAGGTGCATCAGACGCCGCAGGCGAAGATGAACGTCAACCTGCGAGAAGAGTCGTTGCGGATCGCCGACCTGCTCGTGAAGCGCGCGGTCGAAGGCGCGGCGCACGTCGGCCATTTGTTGCTTGTCGGCATCCGAAGTCGTGGCGGTCTTTTCCTCGACGTTCAAGATCAGATCCGCCGCCATCTCGCCCAGTTCTTGTAACCGCGCGCGTTCATAGATCGCGTCGGCCGCCCTCTTCGCCCCCAAAGGCGTCCCCGCGGTCTTCTCTGCCGCGGTTGCCACCGACGTTCCCGCGGTCCCTGTTGCGGACGCGGGCTGCCCCCTCATCACCCACTGACGAAGTTCGGCGCACGTGCGCCGGTACCGCTCGATGGCCTCGTTGTGCTGCGCAATCAAGCGCAGATCTCCTGCAATGCTTTCATAGGCCGGCAGTCGGGTCAGGGAATCGACCGCCGCTGACACGAACGTCGGAGCCATCGGAACCTGGCGCACGAAGCGCTCGGGATCGGGTTCGACATAGATCAGGTGGCGTTGCACGGGCTTCGACGCCATTCGATAGAAGATCGCTTCGATCGTGCTGGTGAACGGCTTGTTGTCCAGGATGCCGCCGTCCAGAAAGTAGTACGGGCCGGGTGACAGGGATCCCCAGAGCCCCAGTTTGCGAGCCACCGTTTCCTGTTCCGAGGGGGGCATTTCTTCGCCCTCGTTTCGAGCGGGAGGCACGTCGATCCGCACCGGCGCGAACGCCGCCGGGAAACACGACGTGATCCGGGCCAGCTTGGCGAACGCGGCGAATCCGGCTTCGAGCGTTGTTCGGGCCTGTGCCTCGCCGCTGGGGGAAGCCGTCGACGTGGAGGGCATTTGCGTTCCCCCGCGCCCCAACTCGTTGGCCGTGGGGTCCATCTGGTGCTTCCGTTTCTGGCGATGCTTCAACCAGAACAAACTCCGGTGCTCCTTGATGTCGATGATGTGCGCGGCGGAATCAACCGTGGTGGACAACCGTCCGTTGAAATCCGTGCCCACGACGAAGAGATCCAACTCCTTCACGGGGCTCGGCAGATCGCCCGGATCTTCAAGGGTCGCTTCCCAAATCGTGCGAAACGCACCGACCAACTGCGGTTCGTAGTACCCCTCGCTGTCCAGCAAGGATGTCTGCGATTCGGGCGGCGAATCGGGGCGACGCAGAAGCTGCATGATGCCCCCCTGCTCCCGCCACAGGTTGGCGCAGCTCGAAAACTCGCGCCCGTTGCACAGCGCGTACGCCAGAAACATTCCGTTGATACCGCCGGCCGACGCCCCGCTGACGACATCGACGACGACATCCGAATCAGTGAGGACCTTGAACAGCTTGTAGACGCCCCGGCCGCGCACGGCTCGAAACATCTCGTTCGCGACCCCGTTCATGTAGACCGCCAACGAAACACCGCCATACATGACCAGTCCGATGCGCACTTCGCGACTGCGTTCCCCTGGGGCCGATGGTGTCATCAATGTCTCCTCTCCCGGGCGGGGAGGGTATCACGGGGTTGCAGGAGGCGGGTGCCGGTGAGCGGACACCGAACGTCGCCGTTGATCTAAGCTGGCCCGATGAACGCGCGCGCCGCCGGCACCTTCGATGTCACCATGAACCCCGAACCGTTTCACCAGGCCGTTGACGGCGGCATCGTCCTGGGCCGGCTGTCGTTCACCAAGCAGTTCCATGGCGATCTCGAAGCATCCAGCATCGTCCAGATGCTTAGCGCCGGGACATCCGTGAAAGGGTCGGCCGGGTACGTGGCTATCGAGCGGGTGGTCGGTCAACTGCAGGGCCGCTCGGGCAGCTTCATCTTGCAACACAGCGGCACGATGACGCGGGGCCAGTCGGCATTGACAGTGGGTGTGGTTCCGGACTCAGGTACGGACGATCTCAAAGGCCTTGCGGGCCAGATGATCATCGAGATCGTCGACGGAAACCACCGCTACGGATTCGACTACACCCTGGATCCTGCCGGCATCTGAACGACGCCACCTGACCACACCACGCCCGCAAAAGGGGTTTCGCGCCGGGATGCGCGGGCTCAAGGCGTGAAGACTTCCAGGATGGCGACGGCCGTTCCGCCGCCCTGCGCGGTCGCGCCTCCCGGTACATACAGCTTGCCGTCGACGACGGCGGCGCCCATGCCGTGACGGGGCGTTCGCATGTCGGCCAGGGTTCGCCAGGTATTTGTCCGGGGATCGTAGGCGTCGGTTTGGGGAAACACGCCGTTGGCGTTGGCGGTGCGGTTGTTCCCCTCGCCGCCCACGACGATGATCAATCCATTCACGACGCCGGCCGCGGTACCGCCGCGCGCCCGCGGCATGGACATCTTCTGCGTCCACTGCCGGGTGACGGGATCGTAGGTGTCCACGCGGCTTTGGAGCCCATCGGCGGGACCGTTGGTGCGGCCACCGAGAAGGTAGAAGATCCCGTCGACCGCGGCGCCCGGGCCATGGTTTCTCTCGGGTGCGGGAATCGCATCCAGCATCTCCCATGCGTCGGCCACCGTGTCGTACGCGGCGAAGTCCCGCACCGTCGGGCCTGCCACCGCGCCGTTCGAGCCCATTGAACCGCCGGCGACGTAGATCTTGGTCCCGATTGTCGCCGCGGCCGCCGCCGCGCGCTGGGTCGGAATCGCCCGTCTCATGGTCCAGGCGTTGGCGACGGGATCATACGTGGCGGCCATGGTCGTGCCGGTCGCGCCCAGGATGTACAGCTTGTCGGCCGTCGCCGCCAGGTTCGGGTGATCGGCCGCGAACGGCAACGTCGCCCGGGTCATCCACTGATTCGTGATGGGGTTGTACGCCTCCAGGCGGACGGCGGCGGCGCCGGTTCCGAAAGCTCCGACGACGTAGACCAGCCCTCCCAGCGCGGCGACTCCATGTTCTTGTCTGGTACCAGCCGGCATCGGCGCCAGCAGCTGCCACGATCCCGCGCCGCCAGCATCCGAGCTGGTGTCGGACGAAGAGTCGGACGAAGAGTCGGACGAAGAGTCGGACGAAGAGTCGGACGAAGAGTCGGACGAAGAGTCGGACGAAGAGTCGGACGAAGAGTCGGACGAAGAGTCGGACGAAGAGTCTGGTTGCCCGGCGTCGCCGGCACCCGCGTCCCGGGGGGCAGCGCCGCCGCTGCCGACCACGCCACCGGATCCAACCGCGCCACCGGATCCAACCGCGCCACCCGACCCAACCGCACCGCCGGAGGCGCCACGTCCGCCGGTCCCGGCGCCGGCCTCCAACAGACCCGCGTCAGCCGATCCGTCTGAACCGCCCCCGGTCACTCCAGCCTTGCCGCCACAGCCCCCGCCAACGGCCGACACCAGGAGTAGGAGGATCCAGCCACCAAATCGCGCGCACGCCCAAACGCCAGCGACTATCCGATCCGAATCGGTAACGACGATGGGCACGAAGGAAGAGTATCGTCAGCATGCGCCGGTCGGTCACCCGGCATTGTGGCCAACGAGCCTTGAATGACGCGGGCCAAGCTTCTACGCTGGTGCCCAGTGTTGGACAGGTACCCACGGCGCCCGGCGCCAAGACGTTCCCCGACCGGCCGGAAGGCGGGTGCGCGCGCGACCGCGTTGGCGCTGGCCGGTCTTTTGGCCGGTAGCGGACAAACCACGCAGGCGACGACGCCGGCGCCCAAGGCAAAAAAGGCTCCGGTAGCCCAGGCCCAGGCTGCGCCGGCCAGCGAGATCATGGTCGTCGACGGAGGGCGCGCCGCGGGCCAGACGACGCCCGAGAGCGCGCGCAAGGACGGCCTGACCGTGGTCGATCTGTCGGACGACTGGCTGCCGTTCGTGTTTTCGGAGACGCCCGAGAAGCCGCAGCCGCTGCGACCGTTTTTGCTGGACCTGGCCAACGGTCGGATGCGAGGGGACAAGAGCTACGCGCGCCCACGCGAGGACCGTTTCTTCGAGGCGTTCGGGATTTTCCCGAGTCTGAACCTCTTGCGGCGACGGCTGGCGGACAAGAAGCGCCACGCCTGCCACGATCGCGTGAAGGACGCGGTGCTCGAGGAGCTGTCGCAGAAGAACGTGATCCCGCCCGAAGAGGCGGAGAAGGTCCCGAACCCCGATCCCGCGACGGTCAAGGAAACGCCGATGGTGACCACCGGGCGAACAGTCTCGCCGCGACCGTTGACCGCGCTGGAAAAGCGGGCCGTGAGCGCGATGCAGGCCCACCTGCGCTGCGAAGATCTGCTGTCCGGCAAGGCGACCGCCGGCCGGATGGATCGCCGGACCGTCGAGGGCCTGAAGGTCTACCAGCGGCTGCACATGATGGCGGACAGCGCGAAGAACGATCTCGAGACGCGCACCGTGCTTGGCGGAGACAGCCGCGAGCACGACTTCCGGGCGATTCTGCGCGGTCTGCGCGAGCGCGTCGTCGACGCGACAGGGCTGCTTGAGGATGGCTCCGCGCTGGGTGTGCAGGGCGAGGTGCAGGGGCGCATCCTGGACAGCGACGAATTTCGGCCGCTGGCCGTACCGACAGATAAGGCACCCGCGGCGGCCCAGACGTCCGCGCCCGAAGCGCCCGCGGCGCAAACGTCGCCCGCACCAGCGAAGCCCGCGGTCGCTGCCGACTCGTCAGTCAAGATCACCCCAGCCTCCGATCTGATCGCCGCGGCCACGCAGGCCGCCAGCCAGGCGCTCGGCTGGACTTCCCCCGAGGCCGTCCTCGCCAGCACGTTGGCCGCGCCCGCGCCGACTCCTGGATCGAAGAAGCCGCGCAAAACGGCGGCGCGCAAAGGGCCAGCACCGCTGCCCACGGCCGTCGCGCTCCGCCTGCCGCCGCTGCCGGCCTACCACGGTCCCAAGATGGAGCTGCGCGCTGAGATAGACCGTGGCGAGGTGGTCCTGTCGCGCCCGAAACTCGACAAGGATGGAAAAAAGAAGTGGAAGCCTCCGGTCTCCGACCGTCCGACGCTGACGCTGTACGCGCGCGCCGGCGATCACGACGTGGCGCTCTCCCGCTGGCCGACCACCATCGGCGGGTGGAAGATGTTCGAGAAGAAGGACGGCACCATGGCGCTGAAGTACAAGGAGTCCGTCACGGGCGACGCCTTGTGGCCCGAGGTTCTGGCCACGCCAAGCTGGCACCCGGCGCCGGGCATGCCGATCCGCAAGTTGCTGATCAAGCGCGGCGACACGTTCGAGCCGAAGACCGAGATCATCGGCCCGGGCTACCGCGCGGCCTACGGGCTGGTGGCGATCGTGCACCACCAGATCATGGAGCGTAACGACAAGGGCGAACCGCAGCTGATGGATCTGCGCATCCGGACGCACGGCACGCCCGCGTACCGATCGGTCAAGCGCGGCGAGAGCAACGGCTGCCACCGGCTGCACAACTACCTGGCCCTGCGCCTGTCGGGCTTCCTGGTGAGGCACCGGGAGCACGTGCGCGACGGCATCGTGCCCGAGGATTACGTGCGGAACCTCGAATACAAGGGCCAGAAGGTGGCCCTCGAAAGCGAAAGCAAGGGCTACCGTTTCAAGCTGACGCCGCCCGTGCCGGTGACCGTCCTCGATGGCGACGTCAAAGGCGACGCCAAGGCCGCCAAGCGCATGGTGCCGCTGGCCGCCGTCCCGTAGACGCGCGGGTCTGGCCGGGCGCGGCGACGGCGTCCCCGCGCTCCTGTAGTAGCCTGTGGGCACGATGTACTTGACCCGACACCAAACCGAGGCGGGACCGCGCTGGGCGCTTGACGACAAATTCCTGCCCGCGGGGTTCGACCTGGGATTGCTGCTGCAACTTCCACGTGCCGCGATCGCGGGGTTCCTGCAAGCCATCCCGCGCACCGAGGCCGCGCGCGGATCGCTGCTGCCGCCCGTCGAGGCGAACCACGAGGTGTGGGCGTGCGGCGTGACCTACCTGCGCAGCCGCGAGGCGCGCGAGGCCGAATCGACGGTCAAGGACGTGTACGCGCGGGTCTACGAGGCCAAGCGCCCCGAGCTGTTCTGGAAGGCCATCGGTTGGCGCGTGGTCGGCCACCAGATGCCGATCCGCGTGCGCGACGACAGCGCCTGGAACGTGCCCGAGCCCGAGCTGACCCTGGTCGTCAATGCGCGCGGCGAGATCGTCGGCTACTGCGTGGGCAACGACGTATCGTCGCGGGACATCGAAGGCGAAAACCCGCTGTACCTGCCGCAGGCCAAGGTCTACAACGGCTCCTGCGCCGTCGGGCCGGGGATCGCGCTTGGCGATGTCGATCGCCTGAAGGATTTGCCGATCCAGATTTCATTGATTCGCGACGGCCACGCGGTGTTCGAGGGCGCGACCCGCACGTCGCAGATCAAGCGTCCACTCGAGGAACTGGTCGGGTATCTGGGCATGGAGCTGGATTTTCCGCGCGGTGCGTTCTTGATGACAGGCACCGGGATCGTCCCGCCCCACGATTTTTCGATGCAGCGGGGCGATTCGGTTCGGATCACCATCGGTGAGCTGACACTTGAGAACCAAGTCAAGCCACAGGACTGAGCATCAGGAGACATGTTGTGACCACCAAGCCCATACTGATCGCCGGTGAATGGCGCCAGGCCAAGAATCCCATTGGAACATTCACCGCGGTCGATCCGTCCACCAGGACACCGCTGCCGGATAACTTTCCCGTCTCGGGCATCGACGATGTGAAGCAGGCCCTGCAGGCGGGCCTGGCCGCCGTCGTTGCACTGAGATCAATGCCGGCGCCCGCCGACAGCATCGCGCGTTTTCTGGAGGACTACGCCGCCCGCATCGAAGCCGGCGGCGACGTGTTGTGCGCAATGGCGACCCGCGAGACCGGATACCCCGTGACCCCGCGCCTGAAAGCCGTCGAGCTGCCGCGCACGACGAACCAGTTGCGTCAGGGCGCCGCCGCCGCGCGGGATCGGTCGTGGTGTCACGCGACCATCGACACCAAGGCGAACTTGCGATCCAACCTGGGCGCGCTGGGCGGACCGGTGGTGGTGTTCGGACCGAATAACTTTCCTTTCGCGTTCAACTCGGTCGCGGGCGGCGATTTCGTCGCGGCGATCGCGGCGGGCAATCCCGTCATCGGCAAGGCGAACACGGGACACCCGGGCACCAGCGAACTGCTGGCCGCGATGGCGCTGGAAGCCGCGCGCATCTGCGGCCTGCCGCCTGCGATGGTGCAGTTGATCTACCGAACCCCGCCCGATATCGGGCTGCAACTGGTGTCGCACCCCATCGTTGGCGCGACGGGCTTCACGGGCAGCAAGCACGCGGGCCTGCAGTTGAAAGAAGCAGCCGATCGCGCCGGCAAGCCCATCTATCTGGAGATGTCCAGCGTCAATCCGATCTTCGTCCTGCCGGGCGCCCTTGGGGAACGCCAGGCGGCTCTCGCCAAGGAACTGTTCGATTCGTGCGCGCTGGGAGCCGGGCAATTTTGTACCCGCCCCGGAATCACCGTCGTCCAGCAGGACACGCGGGGGGAAGCGTTTGTCACCGAAGTCGCGTCACTGTTCGAAAAGGGGACGCCAGGCACGTTGCTGGGCGCCTCGGGCCTGGCGGGAATTTCAAGCGGCCTGGACCTACTTCGCAAACACGGCGCGGAAATCGTCGTGGGCGGTTACGCGGTCGATGGCCCGCGCTTCAGTTTCGCCAACACCTTGCTGCGCGTGTCGGGCGACGGGTTCCTGGCCAACCCCCACGCCCTGCAGACCGAGGCGTTCGGCACGGTCAACACTGTGGTGCTGGCCAGGGATATGGAGCAGATGGCCGACATCGCCGCCGCGCTTGAAGGCAACCTGACCGGTTCCATCTACAGCGACACCACCGGCAAGGACGACGACGCCTACGCGCGTCTCGCGCCCGTGCTGCGCCAGAAGGTCGGCCGCTTGCTGAACGACAAAATGCCCACCGGCGTCGCGGTATCGCCCGCGATGAATCACGGCGGTCCGTTCCCCGCCACCGGCCACCCCGGGTTCACGGCGGTCGGCATTCCGGGATCGCTGCCGCGCTTCGCGGCGCTGCACTGCTACGACAACGTACGGCCGCATCGCCTGCCCGCCGAGCTCGCCAACAAAAATCCCACTGGCAAGATGTGGCGCGTTGTCGACGGAGAATGGTCACAACGGGACGTCGCTGAATGACAGTCTCACTCGACGAACTTCTGGGTGGAGGAGACCTGCTGGTAGGCGGCCGCACCAGGGCCAGGGGACCCGCGGGACAATTGCCGATCACGCCCGAAATGTTGTTGAAAGAGCCGAGCGGCAACCTGTTCGGCATGACCCAAGACGCCGGCATGGGCTGGACTCCCGCCGAGGTCGGACGCGCGCAGTTCTTGATCATCAGCACGCAGGGGGGATTGCGCGACACCGATGGAAGCCCGATCGCGCTGGGGTATCACACCGGCCACTGGGAAATCGGATTGCTGGTCAAGGCCGCCGCCGAGACCTTCCGCGCCGAGGGTGTGCTGCCGTTTGCCGCCTATTGCAGCGATCCGTGCGATGGCCGTACACAGGGCACCGTCGGCATGTTCGACAGCTTGCCGTATCGCAACGACGCGGCCATCACGATGCGGCGTCTGATTCGATCGTTGCCGCGGCGATCGGGCGTCATGGGCATCGCCACCTGTGACAAGGGCCTGCCCGCGACTCTGCTGGCACTGGCAGGCTGCCGCGACTTGCCCGGCATCGTCGTACCGGGCGGCGTGACCCTGCCGGCGATCGATGGCGAAGACGCGGGCAAGATTCAATCGATCGGCGCCCGCTTCGCGCACGGCCTGATCACGCGCGACGAGGCGGCGACCATGGGCTGCCGCGCCTGCGGTACGCCCGGTGGCGGATGTCAGTTCCTGGGCACGGCCGCCACGGCGCAGGTCGTCGCCGAGGCGTTCGGTCTGACGTTGCCCCACAGCGCGCTGGCACCATCGGGCGAGCCGGTGTGGCTGGACATGGCGCGACGGTCGGCGCGCGCGCTGTTGCGGCTTTCCCAGAACAAGATCCCGCTGTCCGCGATCTTGACCCCGCACGCGCTGGAGAACGCGATGTTGTTGCACGCCGCATTTGGCGGATCCACGAATCTGCTGCTGCACATTCCGGCGCTGGCGCACGCCGCGGGCCTGCCCCGCCCCACCGTCGACGACTGGAACCGCATCAACCGTTCGACGCCTCGTCTTGTGGATGCGCTGCCCAACGGCCCGCGCAACCATCCCACCGTGCAGGTCTTCATGGCCGGCGGCGTCCCCGAGGTGATGTTGCATTTGCGCAAGATGGGGCTTTTGAATCTGGATGTCTTGACGGTGACGGGTGAGAAACTCTCGACCGTGCTGGACTGGTGGGAATCGTCCGACCGACGGCGTATCTCCCGCGCGCGCCTGAAGGAAGCCGACGGTATCGACCCCGCCGATGTGATCATGAACGCGGATGCGGCCCGCAAGGTCGGATTGACCAGCACGGTGGTTTTCCCGGCGGGCAATATCGCGCCCCAGGGATCGGTCGTGAAGGCCACCGCAATCGATTCGTCCGTCGTTGGTGACGATCAGGTCTACCGTCATCGCGGACCCGCGCGTGTGTTCCTGTCGGAGACCGACGCGATCGCCGCGATCAAGGGACTGACCGACAACCCCGTGAAGACGAACGATGTCGTGGTCTTGATCGGCGCCGGACCGCTGGGAACCGGAATGGAGGAGACCTATCAGCTCACCTCCGCGCTGAAGTACGTGCCCTGGGGCAAGACCGTCGCACTCGTGACCGATGCGCGCTTTTCGGGTGTGTCGACCGGTGCGTGCATCGGTCATGTCGGCCCCGAAGCGTTGGCCGGCGGACCGATCGGCAAGCTTCGCGACGGCGACCTCATCGAGATCGTCGTCGATCGCCAGAACCTGACCGGCCTCCTGAATCTCGTTGCCGCCGACGGTCGCGATCTCGATCCGTCGCAGGGCGCTCAGTTGCTGGCGGCGCGTCCCACACACGCCGGCCTTGCCGCCCACGCACGATTGCCCGACGACACGCGCCTATGGGCGGCCCTGCAACAGGCCAGCGGCGGCACCTGGGGCGGTTGCGTGTATGACGTCGACCGGATCGTCCAGGTCATCAACGCGGGCCTGGCCGTCCTGGAACCGAAGACCGACTAGGACGAAAGCCGTTATCGACCGTGATCGACGGAAGCGATGCGCATGGCAGCGTGCCGCAGATCCCGTCGCATCGGGAACTCGCAGAGACGGGCTCTAATACGTATCGCCGTCAGTATCTGGATACCAATGGCGTATCTCAGAGATACGGTCGCGCCCCCATAATCCAAATTTAGAAAGCCAGAACTTGCTGATTTCGTTCGTGTGTCCTGATTCCAAAAGACCGCGAATTCTCCGGCACATTGATTGCTCTCCGGGCGTTGCGCCTTCACGAGCCGTTGCGAGGGACGGTGGCGGTCAGGACTGGGCACGGAGAGTCGCGCGTTCTTCAGAACCTCATCATGAGCGCACAACAGTCACGCATCTGTCGCAACCATCGCATCCGCCCCGTGATTCCCTTCCCGTGGTTCTTTTCGTCTCGGTTCGCTTCCGTCATCCCGAACACAACGCCCAAGTCGGCCGCATTTTCGTCCGGCTGGGTCTTCATCGGAAAGAGGAGTAGCACCCCATGACAAGACACCCAGACCCCCGCAGCATTCCCACCAGTCCACCCTTGAAAGGCACGCGCATCGTCCTGGCCGGAGTCGTGGCACTGAGCAGCGCCCTGGCCGCTTCGGAGGCGAACGCACAGTTGAGGGACGTCAAGGAGAAGATCTCCGGCAACACCGTCAACGAGGGTATCCAGAAGAATCTGCCCGAACAGATTGGCGGCGGTCGCGGCAACATCGCGACCCAGGGCACGTCGATGTACATCATCAAACGCGACCCCTTCCGCGCGATTCGTCGCGGACGGCAGTTGTTTCAGCGCAAATTCCTGCCGACGCAGGGATTCAACGGCCGGGATCGTGCCGGCAACATCGCCATTGATGCCTCGATCGGCGCGGGCGTCGTCGATTCTTGCGCTGGCTGCCACGGGCGTCCCCGTGGATCGGCGGGATTCGGCGGCGACGTTTTCACGCGCCCGGACAGCCGGGATGCGCCCCACCTGTTCGGCCTTGGTCTGCAAGAAATGCTTGGCGACGAGATCACCACTGATCTGCGCGCCATCAAGGCATCGGCCATCGCCGCCGCCCAGTCCTCCGGATCCGCCCAGACCCGGACGCTGACGTCCAAGGGAATCAACTACGGCTCGCTGATCGCCAACACCAACGGAACCGTGAACACCGCGGGCGTCGTGGGCGTCAACGCCGATCTGCGTGTCCGTCCGTTCTTCATTCAGGGCGGAACCATTTCGATTCGTGAATTCGCCGTCGGCGCGTTCAACGCCGAGATGGGCTTGCAGTCCAACGATCCGGATCTGATTGCCTCCGCGATCAACCTGCAGACCGTCACCACGCCCTCGGGCATGGTGCTAAACGGCGCGCTGGACAGCATCGAAGGGCCTCCCGTGACCGGGAGCAACGGAATTGATCCCGATGGCGACGGATTCTCGAACGAGATGCCGCAGAGTCTGGTGGACTTCATGGAGTTCTACCTGCTGAACTACTTTAAGCCCGGCACCAGCATCCTTCCCGATCGCGCCACCGAGGTCAGCACCGGCCGAACCCTGTTCACCACCGCAGGATGCGCCACCTGCCATATCGCTTCCTTGACGATCAACCGCGATCGCCGGGTCGCCGACGTCGAGACGGTGTTCAGCGATTTCAACCTGGCCGACGGCTTCGCCACCGACGGAAACCCGATCAACCGGCTGTTCGCCACCGGCGCCACCCGATTCATCGCGGTGGACGATCCCGGTCCGGAACCCGTGCTGAAGAACCCCAGCCTGGGAACGTTCGTGGTGAACAACTTCTTCGCCGATCTGAAGCGGCACGATCTGGGGCCGAACTTCTGGGAGCGCAATTTCGACGGCACCCTGCAAAAGCAGATCATGACCGAGCCCCTGTGGGGCGTTGCAACCACGGGTCCCTACGGACACGACGGCCGCAGCTCGAACCTGGAAGAGGTGATCGTACGTCACGGCGGCGAGGCCCAGACCTCCCGCAACGCATTCGTCGCGTTGTCCCGGGCCAACAAGAACCTGGTGTTGTCATTCCTGAACAGCCTGGTCCTGTTCGCACCGGATGACACGGCATCGAATCTGTCGCCGATCGTTCCCACGGCGGCGAACTTCCCGCAGAACGGTCACGGCGCGATCGCGCTGACGCCGTTGTTCAACAACCCCGCCGACCGGGAATAGATGTCGGCAACCCCACGTAGGTTCAATCGACTTGCGTGGGTCGTCATTGCACTGCCCCTGGCAGCGGGCGCCATCTGGGCGCTTGTTCCCGGGGGCGGTGACGGTGACGACCAGCAGGCCTCCACCGAACCGGCTGTACCGCCGAATCGGGCGGCTAGCCTTGGTCATGCGATGGATTTGCTACGACGAAGTCGCCCCACACCGGAGGAGACGACCGCGGCGAATTCTGATCTTGTCAGCGTCCTTTTTTCGGGCGATGACGCCGCCGCCAGACTGGGTCTGGTGTTGACGGCCGTCGCGGAAAACCCCACGCCCCCCGAGCAGGATCCCATGTGGCCAGAGCTGGTCCGGGGAATATCGTCGCTGTGGACGGCCGACACCATGACATGGGGCCTGGATCTGATCGTCGCCGAGTCGCGCCCGCGGGCGCACCGTGCGGTCGTCGCTTCGTTCACGACCCTGGCCAGTTCCGACCGCGCACGGGTGATGACGTCCGACCAGAGGCAGCTCCTGACCAACCACCTGATCGATTTTTATCAAAAACTTCCGCCCGCTCAGCAACCAGACGTCGTGACGGCGTTGCGAAAAATCGGCGCAGGCGACGCGGCGGATGTTCTGCTGGGCAAGGGTCTCGATTCCGACGATGCGTTGGAGATCAACCGCGAGCACAAACTAGCGATCCAGGACAGCGTCAGGGAGAGTGCCCGAGCGAACGCCAGAGAGGCGCAGGCACAAGCGCAGGCGGAGCAAGCAGCTCAGGCGCAAGCGGCACAGGCTCAGGTGCAGGCACAGCACGCTCAGCAGCAGCCGTCGGCCCAAGCTCAGCCACAACCGGGTGAGGCCCAAATTCAGGCACAAGCACAAGGCCAGCCCGCGCCCGTCGATCCCGACCCGGCAAAGAGCGCGGGCACCGTTACAAACAGCCCAAACCCGCTTTGAAATCCACCGCTGTCAGCGGCGTTTGGCGCCTGGCTTCTCAGCTTTGCCACAGTCGGGGAAGCAGGCGGGCAGCCTGACCTCGGTTCGCTTGGCGCCGCCCCAGCGCGTGGGTTGATAGCCCAGGGTCGGTCCCCGGACGTCGAACTTGAAGTCAGCGGGCAGCTCGAATACGGCGATCCCAGTGGCGCTTTTGCCCCGCCGAAGCTCCTTGATTCCCAGCAGCGGCGCGCACCCCGCGATCGGCTTGTCGGCCAGCTTGGCTTGAATGATGACGCCCTCGCTTTCCAGCGTCAGATCCCGCGGCGCGACCAGCAGGGAATCGAACTTGGACGTGATCTGGACCCGCACACCAAGTCGCATCTGCCTGGGCACGGAGCCGGCTGCGTCGACGTCCACCTGACAACGTCTGACGTCCTCCACCTTCAGGCGGTAGATATTCCCCTCCATCCAAAGTCCCAGCGTTGAAACGGGCCCTTCCTCGGCGGTGTCCGCCAAGACCGTGCCGTCCGCTGGTATCGTGGCATCCCGGGGCATCCCGGCATCTCCTGGTATCGGGGCTTCCTTGGTCGTTGCGCCATCGCCGGGGCCATTCTGTTCGGGCGCCACCGCCAGAGAAGGCGGTTTGCCAGCATCGCCGGACCCGTTGGGTGCATTGGACCTTTCCTGCGATCTTTCCTGCGACCTTTCCTGCGACTTGTCCTGGCGGCAGCCGACCGACAAACCGGCTACGATCGCCAACAGCAAAGGAAGTCTTCCTGGACGCGCTGCCCGAACAAGCATTGCCAGACGATGCACCGTCGTCTGACTCCGTTCAAGACCACCCGCCTTGCTCAAGATCACCGCGCGCTTGACTCGGGTCCAGGTCCGCCTATCCTGTTGCCCGAAATGCCTGAAAAGAAAGCACCTGCAAAGTCGTCGGCTCCCAAGGCAAAGGCGAAAGCCAAGTCGGAGGCGGCTCCCGCCAAAAAGGCCGCGCCCGTCTCGACACGCGGCGCGTGTACGGCCGACAAGTGCCAGCGTGCCCTGCGCGCAAAGGGTTACTGCCGCAAACACTTCATGGCGTGGCGCCGGGGCAAGCTTGGCGCGCACCACCAGTACAAGATTTGCACCAAGGAAGCCTGCCGAAAGCAGCGCGCGTTCGGTAGTCTGTGCTTGGAGCATTCCGGCAAGGGCGCTGCCGCCCAGCCCGCCGCCGCCGCTTCCTAAAGCGCCTTCCGGCGCGCCGTCGTCCTCGTGCAAAACATCGTCATCAAGGGCGGCGCCCGGCTGTCGGGTGAAGTGCGGGTTTCCGGAGCCAAGAACGCCGCGCTGCCGATCCTGGCCTCGTCGCTTCTGTGCGCGGGGCGTTCCATTTACCGGAACGTACCTGCGCTGGGCGACGTGCGAACCATGCAGCGTTTGCTGGGCGATCTGGGGGCACGTGTGTCGGCGCACCCGGACGGCCGAACGATCGTCGACACCGCGGGCGTCAACAACGTCGAGGCCCCCTACGATCTGGTCAAGACGATGCGCGCGTCGGTGGTGGTCCTGGGACCGCTGACGGCACGTCACGGACACGCCCGGGTCTCGCTGCCAGGCGGCTGCGCCATCGGCGCCCGTCCGATCGATCAACATCTGAAGGGCCTGGCGGCCATGGGCGCCAAGATTGAACTGGCGCACGGTTACGTCACCACGCGGGCCAAGCGTCTGCACGGCGCGACAATCGTCTTCGACATGGTGACCGTCACCGGCACGGAAAACCTGATGATGGCGGCGGCGCTGGCCGATGGACACACCACGTTGGAAAACGCCGCCCGCGAACCCGAGGTCGAGGAACTGGCGCGCGTGCTGAACAAGATGGGCGCCCGCATCCGGGGCGCCGGAACGCCCCTGATCACGATCGACGGCGTCGCCGAGTTGCACCCGGTGGAACACGCGGTGATCCCCGATCGCATCGAGGCGGGAACGCTGATGGTCGCGGCGGCCATCACGCGCGGCAACGTTCTGGTGCGCGACTGCCTTCCCGAACACATGGAGGCCATCGTCGCCAAATTGCGCGCCGCGGGCGTCGAGATCACCGCCGAGGAGGGTGGCCTGCGCGTGCGCGCGAAGGCCGCGTTGAAACCGACGGACATTTCGACGCAGCCGTTTCCCGGTTTCCCCACCGACATGCAGGCGCAGTTCATGGTCTTGATGACCCGCGCCAAGGGTCAGTCGGTGTTGACGGAAACCATCTTCGAGAACCGGTTCATGCACGTTCCCGAGCTGCAGCGCATGGGTGCCGACATCCAGGTCGAAGGACGAACGGTGATCGTGCGTGGCCCGACCAAACTGACCGGCGCGCAGGTGATGGCGACCGATCTGCGGGCCTCGGCGTCGCTGGTGCTGGCCGGCCTGATCGCCGAGGGAAAAACCGAGGTTCGCCGCATCTATCACCTAGATCGGGGCTACGATCGCCTGGACAAGAAACTGCGTTCTCTGGGTGCCGATGTGCGCCGCCTGAAGGGAGACCTGTGAAGACCGCGCGCAAGGCCACGAAACGTTCCGCCGGCACGCGCAGCGTCGGGGCCACCAGGAAGGTTCCGGCCGTCGAGGGGCCTTCAGGATCGATCTCACGACCGACGCGTCTGCTGACGCTGGCACTGCCCCGGGGGCGGATCCTCGAAGACGCTTTGCCGCTGTTTCGCCGCGCTGGATACGATCTGAGTGCCGTCGAAAAATCCCGCGCGGGTCGCCGCCTGATCATCCCCGTCGAATCGGCGGGACTGCGTGTCTTGATCGTGCGCGACATCGACGTACCCGCCTACGTGGAAGGCGGCGCCGCCGACTTGGGGATTGCCGGACGCGACGTGCTGGACGAACAGGGGCGCGATCTGTACGAGCCGCTCGATCTCGGCATCGGCCGCTGCCGCATGGTGGTCGCCGAACCCGAAGGCCGCCCGGTCGACGAATCGGCGCAGGTTCACCTGCGCTACGCGACCAAGTTCCCCGAGATCACGCGACGCCATCTCCAGGAACGTGGAATCGTCGCCGAAATCATCAAGCTTTACGGTTCGATCGAAATCGCGCCGCTGGTGGGCCTTGCCGATCGCATCGTCGATCTGGTGTCGTCGGGGGAAACCCTGCGACAGCACCACCTGCGCGAGGTCGAAACGATCCTGGAGGTGAGCGCGCGGATCTGCGTTGGTCGCGCGGCCGCCAAACTGTACGGCGATCGCATCGACACGCTGGTCGGCCGCCTGCGCGCGGTCGTCGAAGCCGGCTGACGCTGAATCAGGACGCGCGTCGCGCGTTCCGGGCAGGGGACCTTGAACACGCACCAGCGAAAGGGGCACTGTTCATACTTTACGAGCAACGTTCAAACTGCGGGACAAGTCAGTCCCACGGCGGGCAGGTTGTGTTGCACCTTCCGGATCGTCGCCGTCTTCATGTAACACATAATGACGCAGGTTCTAGACTCCGTCAGAACGGGCAGACGCCCTGACAGGTTTTTCCGAGATAGTGGGCACGTCGTCCGGGCCCGCTGGGTGGCCGGCAGGCGAGCGCGTGCTGCGCGCGAGCAACTGGTGAACGTTGCCTTAGTCCACTAGTTAGTCTACAATTGAGACTATGAAGTCCGTGAATGTGCACGAGGCGAAGACGCATTTTTCCAAGCTCCTGGCGCGGGTGGAGAAGGGACAGGAGGTGCTGATCTCCCGCGCGGGTAAGCCAGTTGCGCGTCTGGTTCCGCACGAGGTCGCTCGCCCAGTGCCCGTGTTCGGCGCCGATCGCGGCAAGCTGATCATTCCCGATGACTTCGACGCCCCGCTGCCCGACAGCGTACTTGCTTCGTTCGAAGGCCGTCGCCGTTGAGAATTCTGCTCGACACGCACTGCTGGCTCTGGCTGTGCGCGGAACCGGAACGGTTTTCGAAGGCCACTCTCGCCGAGCTTGCCGATCCGGAGACTGAGCGACTGCTGTCGGCGGCGAGTGTGTGGGAGATCGTGATCAAGCACGGACTCGGAAAACTCCCCCTGCCGGTGGCGCCGGGTGATTTCGTACCATCGCGTCTGGTTTTGACCAGGACCGACGTCCTCGACATTTCCGCTGCCCACGCCTTGCGCATCGCGGACCTGCCCGATCATCACCGCGATCCGTTCGATCGGATGATCGTCGCCCAGGCGCTGGTCGAAGGGATGCCGGTGCTTACAGCGGATCGAGTGATCCGACGCTACGGGGTGGATGTGCGGAGGGTCTGATCGGCGGCGATGCTGGCGCAGCAACGCTCAGCTAGATCCAATGGAGTGCCAGACGCTGCTGACCGGCCGCAACCGCTGACACCGCGCACCTCGTACTTCACAGACGGGTGGCGACCAGATCAACCTGATAGGTGCACGGCTCGGTCAGCGGGGCCGCCGCCGCCAGCGTGCATTGGGCCTGGGGGATGTCTTTGTTGATGGAATACTTGAGGGAGTTCGCGCGCAGCTCGCTCCCGACCAGGGTTGCGTCGGTCCGTTCCCAGTTCAGCGTGCAGCCCGCACTGAAAAAGGCTGTGCCCCCCTGGGCCCGCCAGCCGCTTTCGATGGGCTGCGTGAAGTCGTAGAAGGCCGTCCCCGTACAGGTCGATGCGGTCGTTCCCGAACAGACGCGGAAGACGTACCTGATCATCTGATGCTCGACCCACAGGTAGTCAGGGGCCAGCAACGCGGAAGGCATCGTCATGCCGCACGCCCCCGCCAGATAAGACGAGACCTGATACCAACCCGAGATGTCGGTCGTCGAAGCGTCGGAGACCACGGAGCCGTCAGAAACCACACCAGTGTCCGTCAAGACCGTCGCCTTACCGCCGCATCCAGCCGCACCCATCACAAGGACGCCGACAACGATGACGGAACCACCACGCCTACCAATCACGCGGGCAGCTTGGCACAACGGCGCGAACTCGCGCAACGTCGTGATGACCGTGACGCGCGAGGCTGGCTCCGTTTGGTTGCCTTCTTTTGAGTGGGTGGGGTCTGACCCTTTGGGGGGTTACACAGGTACAGTAGGGCTAAGCCGTCGATTTCCTGATGCTGACCACCTTCGACAACACGACTGTGCGCCGTTGCCACCTGTGCGCGATCCTGTGGGTTCTTGCCTGTTCGGGCGGACCGTCCGCGACGACTGGGACCGGCGGCCGCGGGGCCAACGCGACGGGAGGAGCAGAACCAGGATCAGGCGGCGCGGCCGGATCCGGCACAACGACCGGGGGATCGTCGCAGCCGGGATCGGGCGGTGGCGCGGGTGGGCGCAGCGGTAGTGGAGGCAGCGGTAGCGGAGGCAGCGGTAGCGGAGGCAGCGGTAGTGGAGGCAGCGGTAGTGGAGGCAACGGGACTGGTGGTGTGGGGGCAAGTTCGGGCGGAGGGAACGCGGCGGGGGGCAGCGGCACCGGCGGCGCGCTCCCCGATGGTGGCGTCGATGCCGGCGCCAACCCGGGACCGCTGATGGCCTACGTCGGCAGCGGCTTCTTCAGCACACCAAACGCCATCGTGGTGTTCACCCTGGACCCGGCCAGCGGCGCACTAACGGAGGTGCAACGGCTGTCGTCGGACGCGTCGCCGAGCTTCTTCGCTGTTCACCCGAACGGCAAGGTGTTGTACGCCAACATCGAAGGCACACCGACCGCCGCGGCGGCATATGCCATCGATTCGTCGACAGGCAGATTGACCAAGCTGAATCAGGTCGCATCCGGGGCCAACGGCTCGGCGCACATGTCGATCGATGCCACCGGGCGCTGGTTGTTGCAGGCGAACTACGCAAGCCACAGCGTTTCGGTCCTGGAGATCAAGACTGACGGCAGCCTGGGTGCGGTGTCCGACACGCGGGTCCAGGGCGCGATGGCGTATCCGCACGCGATCCGCACCGATCCGACCAACCACTTTGTTTTTGTTCCGAACCGCACCGGCAACACGATCTCGCAATACGTATTCGATGCCGCGGCCGGCAAACTTACCGCCAATACGCCGGCCTCGGTCGCCAGTTCCCCCGGTGCCGGGCCGCGCCACATCGATTTTCATCCGAACTTTGCTTTCGCATTCGTCGATGACGAAACCACGTCGACGTTGACGTCGTATCGTTTCGATTCGTCCGCCGGCACACTGACGCGCCTGATGTCGATCAGCTCGTTGCCAGCGGGTGCACCCAGCAGCGCCCCCGCCGACATGCGTCTGCACCCAAATGGGAAATTTCTATACGTATCGAATCGCGGGAACGCCACCATCGGAACGTTCACCGTCGATGCCAACACCGGCAGCCTTGCGCCTGTAAACTTTCCTTCGTCGGGAGGCAGGGGACCGCGTAACTTCGCGATGGATGCCGCCGGCCGAATCATGCTGGTCGGCAATCTGGATTCCGATCAGGTCCAGGCGTTCACGATCAATCAAAACACGGGCATGCTGACGCCGGTGGGAACGTCCGCCGCGGTGCCGAAACCGAGCGGTGTCGTCCTTGTCGGGCTGCCGCGGTAGCGGCCCGTACACGACAGCGTCATTGTGGAGGATTTCCTGGACGCGACCGTCACGCCTTCGGCGGCAGGATGTCCAACTCTCCGAGCAAGTGACGCAGCCCGCAGAGTACGACGCCCGATCGGATCTTGGTCGCGCCCGTACCGGCATTGACCACATAACCCCGTTTCGCACCGATGTCGGCCATGCCGATCATCAGGGACCGAACATCGGGAACCCCGAGCCCAAGTTTCACCTCGATCGGGATGCGCTCGCCACGGAGGGCGAGGACCAAATCGACCTCCACGCCCGTGTGGGTGCGGTAGTAGAACGCCTCGGCCGCGGGATCGCGAAGGCGAGCATGCGAGACGATCTGCTCGACGCAGAACGTCTCGAAGCTTGCACCGGCCTTCGGATGTGCGAGCAGAGCGGTCCGCGTAAAGCCGATCCCCAACAGGGAGTGCAGAAGGCCCGTATCGCGCACATAAACCTTGGGAGCTTTGACGAGGCGCTTGCGAACGTTGGCGAGGTAGGGCTGCAGGCGTCGGATGAGAAAGACACCTTCGAGGATATCGATCATGTGTGAAACGGCGTGATAGTTCACGCCGAGCGACGCGCCGAGGCCGCTGAGGTTGCAGATGCCACCCTGCGAATGAGCGAGCATCGTCACGAGGTTCCTCATTCGGAGGGCCGGCACGGCGAACCCGAGTTGCGGGATGTCCTGCTCGAGACACGTGCGTAGGTAGGCCGGATACCACTCTACGGGTCGGGTCCTCGGGCGGCTCCAGTGGACCCGAGGGAATCCACCCGCAAGCCACAGCGCCTCCTGCGGTTGCTCCAGGACCGAGAGACCATCGAGGTCGAGAAAGCCGATGCGGCCGGCCAAGGATTCCGCGATTCCCTTCACGAGGGATGGGGACGCCGAGCCGAGCAAAACGACCCGATGGCGGACGTGGCCGTCCAGGAAGGCACGGAGAATGGGAAAGAGCTCGGGGAGGCGTTGGGCTTCGTCGACCACGAGGCGCGGGTGCTCCGTCAGAACCAGGAGCGGGTCGGCTTTCATGCGATCAAAGTCCACCGGATTCTCGAGATCGATGGTGTGGTGTTTCGGAAACGCAAGCCGAGCCAGCGTCGACTTGCCGACCTGACGAGCCCCCACGATGGCGACCGCCGGGAACTGGCGGGCTACGGCAAGTAGCCGCGCCTGTGCGATGCGCCGATGGCTCACTCATGGAAATGTAGAGTGTTAGGCTCTAAGTTTCAATGTGCCGAGACTGTCGGACCCCACGTGCCGAGACTGTCGGACCCCACAGTCAACGGCGTGAAGCCACCCCGGACGGGCAACGCGCAGGTCATCGGCAACCAAGGCCTTGACGGCGCGAACCTGGGCCGGTCTGGCTTCCTTTCGAAAGAACCGCGTTGCTCGGGATCTCCCTGATGGGGCTCCTGGGGCTGGCCCGCTCGCGCCGCCCGTCACGTCCACGTTGACCACCTACCGACAGGGTGGGCACCCCTGCGGGCAACGGTCATACTCGTTGCACGGTCCGTACCCCCGCTATCTCTCAGCGTCCCTGAAAGCGCGGGCGGCGCTGCCGAACGATGGCCCGGTAGGCCTCGCGGAAGTCCAGGCTCTGCGTACAGATCAACTGCGCGTGGGCCTCCGCCGCCAGTGCTGATGCCAGATCCAGGTGAGCCTCGCGTTCCAGCATTTCCTTGGTCATGCCGTGGGCAAACGTCGGACCCGCCGCCAGGCGCGTCGCCAGCTCGCGGGCGACCGGCATCAGCTGTTCGCCGGGAACCACGCGGCTGACCAGTCCGCTGCGCTCGGCGGCGTAGACGTCGATGATGTCGCCGGTCAACAACAGCTCGGTCGCGCGGCCGAGGCCGATGATGCGGGGCAACAACCATGTGCTCCCCATCTCCGCCCCTGACAGCCCCATGCGGGGAAAGATGAAGCCGAACCGGGCCAGATCCGACGCGACGCGAATGTCGGCGGCGATCGCCAGCGCCGCCCCCGCGCCGACCGCGACCCCATTGATCGCGGCGATGATCGGCTTGCGCAAGCGCCGCATGGCCAGGACGGTTTCGCCGCACAAACGCGCGTACGCCAGGATGTCCGCTGTTCCCATACGGGTCAGCTGCGCGATCAGTTCATCGATGTCGGCGCCCGAGCAGAACCCGGCCCCCGCCCCGGTCAGAATCACGGCCCGCACGGAGGCCGCACGTTCGGCCGTGGGTCCCGCCGCCAGGGGATCGTCCTGCAGGGCGTTGAAGGTGTCCCGCAGCTCGCGGTAGGTGTTCAACGTCAGCGCGTTCAAGGTTTCCGCGCGGTCCAGGGTCAGGGTCGCGACGCCGTCCGACACCTCCACCTTGAAGCCCCTGGGTGTCGCAACTGTCTCTGCCGTCCAGCCGCCCTCGTTCACTGGGAATCTCGCATTCCTATTCCTCTATCCGCCGGGAGCCGGCGTCAAGTCACCCGTCGCAGCCTGAAGTGACCCGTCGCGGGCCGAGGACCAAGGTCGGCCCTGGGCTCTCATCGAAGGACCACCACCACTGCCGGGTCCGTTGATTTGCACTCTCCCAGGCCAACTGCCAGCCCTAAGAGACCAAGTTAACTAGTTGTTATTACTAATAGTTACAATATTTTCCTGGCACTCTCCACGTTCGCTTGACAGCTTTCCGGTCGTGCTTATGGTAGTCACCCCAAACCCCAATGCCCATCTACGAATACGCCTGTGCTGCTTGTGACCACAAGTTCGAAGCGTGGCAGAAAATGTCGGACGCCCCGGTTCGAACGTGTCCCAAGTGCAAGAAGAAGAAGGTTGAAAAGCTGATCAGCCAGACCGCCTTTCAGTTGAAGGGCGGGGGCTGGTACGCGGATCTCTATTCGTCCTCCAAAGGCGGCGGCAAAGACAAGGACGGGGGTGGCGACTCCAAGAGCGCCGATGGCGGGAGCAAGGGCGAGAGCGGCGGCAAGAGCGAGAGCGGCGGCAAGAGTGACGGCGCCAGCGAGGGCGGGAACAAAAACGAGAGCGGGAGCAAGAGCGCGGAATCGGGATCGGGAGCCGCCAAGAAGGAAGCCAAGACCACGACCAAGACCACCAGCAAGGACGCTGGAAAGAGTAACAGTCCAAAAAAATCTGAAACCCGCGCCGCCTAAACGCGACGCGGGAATAACCAACCATCCGGACAACCATTCGGAACTGACACCAAGGAGCATGAGCTATGAAGATTCGACCCCTTTACGATCGTATTCTCGTTAAGCGCCTCGAGGAGCAGGGCAAGACCGCGGGCGGCCTCTACATCCCCGACACCGCCAAGGAGAAGCCGATGGAGGCCGTCGTTGTTGCCGTCGGCAACGGCAAGATCCAGGAGAACGGAACCTTGCGCAAGCTGGAGATCAAGACCGGCGACAAGGTGCTGTTCACCAAGTACTCCGGCAGCGACATCAAGATTGACGGTGTCGAGCATCTGATTCTGCGCGAGGACGACGTCCTTGCCGTGATCGACTGAGTTTTTCGATTCATCAACCCCGATTGGAGATCTAAGAAAATGGCAGCCAAAGAGATCGTATTCGCACAACACGCCCGGGCGAGCATCGCCACCGGGCTCAACATCCTGGCCAACACCGTCAAGGTGACCCTGGGGCCGCGCGGCCGCAACGTGATCATTGAGAAGTCCTGGGGATCGCCGACCGTCACCAAGGACGGCGTCACGGTGGCCAAGGAAATCGAGCTTGAGGACAAGCTGGCCAACATGGGCGCGCAGATGGTCAAGGAGGTCGCTTCCAAGACCTCTGACATCGCGGGCGACGGCACCACCACGGCGACCGTGCTGGCGCAAGCCATCTACAACGAGGGATCGAAGCTGGTGGCCGCGGGTCACAACCCGATGGACATCAAGCGCGGCGTCGACGCGGCGGTCGCGAAGATCGTCGAGCATTTGAAGGACCAGTCCAAGCCGACCAAGGGCAAGACCGAGATCGCCCAGGTCGGGACGATCAGCGCGAACGGCGAATCCGTCATCGGCGACATCCTGGCCGAGGCCATGGAGAAGGTCGGCAAAGAGGGCGTGATCACCGTCGAGGAAGCCAAGTCGATGGAGACAACGCTGGAGGTTGTCGAAGGCATGCAGTTCGACCGCGGCTACCTGTCGCCGTACTTCGTGACCGACGCCGATCGCATGGAGGCGGTGCTTGAGGACTGCCTGATCCTCATCCACGAGAAAAAGTTGTCGAACATGAAGGATCTGCTCCCTCTGTTGGAGCAGGTCGCGAAGACCAACAAGCCGTTCCTGATTCTGGCCGAGGACATCGAGGGCGAGGCTTTGGCGACTCTGGTCGTCAACAAGCTGCGTGGCACCCTGCATGTATGCGCCGTCAAGGCGCCGGGCTTTGGCGATCGCCGTCGTGAGATGCTGATCGACATCGCGACGCTGACTGGCGGCCTGGCCATCACGGAAGATCGCGGGTTGAAGCTGGAAGGCGTCACCCTGAAGGATCTGGGCCGCGCCAAGCGCATCACCGTCGACAAGGACAACACCACCATCGTCGAGGGTGGGGGCAAGAAGAGCGAGATCGAGGCGCGGGTGAAGCAGATCCGCGTTCAGACCGAGGAAACGACGTCGGACTACGACCGCGAGAAACTGCAAGAGCGCCTGGCCAAACTGGTCGGCGGCGTGGCGGTTATCAAGGTCGGCGCCGCGACGGAGTCCGAGATGAAGGAGAAAAAGGCCCGCGTCGAAGACGCCCTGCACGCGACCCGTGCGGCCGTCGAAGAGGGAATTGTTCCCGGTGGAGGCGTGGCGCTGATTCGGGCCCTGGCTTCGCTCGACAACCTGAAGTTCAGCGATGATCGCCAGTACGGGATCAACATCATCCGCCGCGCGGTGGAAGAGCCCTTGCGCCAGATCTCGGCCAACGCGGGCGTGGACGGATCGATCGTTGTTGAGAAGGTCAAGAACGGCAAAGGCGCGTTCGGCTTCAACGCGGCGACCGAGGAGTACGAGGACCTGGTGAAGGCCGGCGTCATCGATCCGACCAAGGTTGTCCGCGCGGCGTTGCAGAACGCGGCGTCGGTGGCATCCCTGATGCTGACGACCGAAGCGCTGGTCGCCGAGCGGCCGAAGAAGAAGAGCGGGGGCAGCGCGAGTGCCGGCGGCGGCGGCGGCATGGGCGGCATGGGCGGCGGCGGCGGACACGACGACGACTTCTAGGTCGTTTCGTGGTCGCTGATTGAGCGATCGCATGAAAGGGCTCGCGGGGTTTTCTCCGCGGGCCCTTTTTCTTTGGTGCATCCCGGAGCAAGCGCATGAAGGCCGCGCGCGGCAACCGAGCGAACTGGGGGATGCCGTTCGCTACCGAGTCGTAACGCGCGTATCCCGCGCCAGCAGCGCCTCGTCCCACGAGCGGTACCGGCGGACGCCGGGCACCAGGCGGAACGGACGAAAACCGGTCGTAGCGGACACCAGGCCAAAGGCCAGACGTAGATTGTCGGGATCGAGGGGACGACGAGGCGGGGGACCCGGCATATCTTCGACAGAACGGAACTTACGCACGCCCATCATTCCTCCGTCAGCCCAAACTGCCGGCGCAGGGTCTCGGCGTCCAGGCGGTCCTGGGGACGCACGGTGTCCTTCTTCATGCGGTAAAGCATGCGAGGTGTCGCGACGCACACGCGAATACCGTCGAGGACAATCACCTCGCTCTCCACGGTCTCATACTGAAACGCCTCACCCAGACGAGCCAAGATGTCCATCGAATAGTGTCCGTGCGGGGGCGAGTACTCGATAGCGGGATACTCGCCTGCCAAGTCGGCGGCCAGAATCTGCTCGATGTTCGGATCATCGTCGTACAGCGATCTCAGCGCGCGGCGCAGACGCTCGGTGTTGGCTTCCGATGAGGACACGAAGAAATCAAGATCGCGGGTCGCCCGAATCAGGCCCTGCGCGGCCATCGCCATGGAACCGACCAGAACGTATTCAACCCTCTCTCGCTCGAGGGCCGCGAGGATCCTTTTGGCTTCGTTAAGATCCATCATGGCGACAACGCTCTGTCGTTCATCTTGCCACTACGGGAAACCTTCGCCACTTGCACCCCCCTTAGGTAGGAGCGTGCTGACGAAACACCAGCTCGACGCCGGCCGCTTCCCGGGTCAGCCGCGCGACCAGAGCCACCGCTTCGATATCCTGCCCGCGATCGTCCAGCCAGCACCGCCGCGATTCGTTCCAATCGAAATGCCAGGCGCGATCATGAAAGGCCAGCCACAGCTGCCGCGGCGATGGCTGTGGTGACAGCACCAGACGCTGTTTCCCGCGCATGGTGATGCTGAGGGCGCCTTGCGACAGATTGCTTTCGGCCAGGTCGGGATCGACATCGTCGAACGCGCGGTCTATGCGCTCCAGGGTGTCGTCCAACAGGCGGCGGTAGTTCTTCTCGTCCAGCATTTGCGGTTGATTATGCGCGTCACCGGCGGGAGGGCCAGCTGGAATCCCACAAGGACCGCGCTAACGTCGGCGCAGCGCCGCCCAGAAGTCATACCCGGCCCGACGAATCAACACCGGGATGACGTCGCCCGAATAGCCATTGATCGCCACCACGATGTCGCGCGCCGCTCGAATACTGACCTTCCCGACGCGCAAGATCACGTCACCCACCCGCAGGCCCGCATCGGCCGCCGCGCTGTGCGCGGGGACCTCGGAGATCCCGACACCCCGCCCACCAGGCAGCTGCGCCGCGCGTTCCGGGGACAATTCGACCACGGCGATCTCTTCCGGCCGCCCGGGAGCAACCGTGCCCGCCAGGCTGCACGCGGATGGGTGAACCGCGGGTGTTCCGCGCACCGAGGCGGCGCGCAAGGTCACGGTCCGCTCGATCTGCTTTCCGTCGCGGAAGACCCCGATCCTCACGTGCGATCCAGGAACGCTCAGTTGCGCGTTGATCTTCAGATCCTCGCTGGTCGAGATCGAGGCCGGGCCCCAGCTCAGGACCACGTCACCTGGCTCGATGCCGGCTTCCTCGGCGGGTGAACCCTTTTCGACGCTGGCCAGCAGCGCACCCCGCGTCGACGGCAGGTTCAACGCGGCGGCCATCGATGCATCCAATGGCTGAGCATCCACCCCCAGGTACGCCCGTGGGGCCGCGCCCGTGGCGCGCAACCGCGGCAGCAGCGCCTTGGCCATGTTGATCGGAATCGCGAACCCGATGCCCTGTGCCGGCTGCAACGGATGACCTGCCCAGAACGCCGCGCTGACGCCGATGACCTGCCCCCGTCCGTCAATCAACGGGCCGCCTGAATTGCCCATGTTGATCGATGCGTCGGTCTGTATGAAGAACGAATAGGCGTCAGCGGTCGCCGGCGCGCTGGTGGACGTCCTATCGACCACGCGCTCCTTGGCCGAAATGATCCCCGCGGTGACGCTGTTGTTAAAACCAAACGGGTTGCCGATGGCGATCACCGGCTCGCCTACGCGAACCGCGTCGGAGTCTCCGAGGGGAAGTACCGGCAACGGGCGTTTGGTCACGACCTTCAGCAACGCGATGTCGGTGGGAGCATCGGCGCCGAGCACGCAAGCAGGAAATTCTCGGCCGTCGAAGAGTCGGACACGCAGGTTGGTCATGTTGCGAACCACGTGGTCGTTGGTAACCACCAACCCATCCTTGTTGATGACGAACCCCGTCCCTATCGACACCCGCTCACCCTCGGCTCCCGGACGCGCGCCGGCCCCTTCCTCGGGCGCGTTGCCCCGGACATGGACGACCGACGGGCGCGCCCTATCCGCAAGGTCGGCAAGTGATCCGGAACGAGCACCTTGACCCCGCGGCACCGTCGTCCACAGCGCGGGCTCGACGGCTTCCGCGGGCGACCACCAACCGGGTCCAGCGAGCAACACGATGACGGCGGCTACATTCTTCACGATGTCCATGTTAGCGCACCACCGATCCCGTCCCCGCGACCGCGCTGCAGGTCCCGTCCACGCCCAGGTTAACGCACCACCGATCCCGTCTCCGCGACCGCGCTGCAGGTCCGGTCCACGCGAGCTCACCGGCTGTCCCGTCCGCGCGGGCGCGACCCCCGCCCGCCCGCTACCACCTAGCGCGCTGCTCGTCCTAGCGCGCTGCTTGTCCGTTCCCTAGAAGCTTTCGTAGACGCTGACGATCGGCCTCCGAAATCTCGTCGGCGGGTCGGGCTCCACCGTCCGGCGTTGTCCTTCCTTGCTCGTCGTCTCCCGAAGGGCCACTGCCCAGGCGCTTGCGAACACCGTCCACGATGGGCTTCGCCGACTGGCGGGTCCCTTCCAGCAGATCTTGGGTTTCGCGCGTCCGGCCAATCGCCTGCATGTGTTCGAACAGCGTTCGGGATCCCAGCGGTACGTTGGCACCAAACCAAATGAACAGCGCGACCCCCGCCAACCCGATCAGCAGCTTGATAAGCCGAAACATCCAAGAGATCTCAGCGCAAGGTTGTGCTGGCGGTACGCAGGACGATCCGTCCCCAATCGGGAACCACGCGACCATCGTCGTTTCTTCGGTCGCGCCGGAACGAGGCCACGGCCCCTCGTCGGCGACGGAGAATCGCGCCGGATGTGGATTTCGGTTTTACGGAGATTTCAGCCATCTTCGAATGGAGCCTCGAATTTCACCCAGAGGCAATCTTGGGCCCGACCGCACCGTCGTCAATTTTTTGCACCTATAATTCGACCGATGACGGACCCGACCTTCGATGTGCACCTCACCGGCGCGACAGACGCGAGCCCGTCGGCGCAGATGCGAATGACGGCGACCATCGCCGCGCGGTATCGCCTTTCCGCGCCAGCGGTTGCGGCTGCATTGGCGGGAACCCCCTTCCGCGTCGCCGAACGGCTTCCCAGACGGGAGGCGCAAGGCCTGGTCGACGCGTTGTTGGAGCTGGGCGCGGTAACAAGATTGTCACCCGCAGGCGTGCCGCTTGCCGCGAATCCGCGCACCAGCGACGATTCGATGTCCGTTCCACGAAAGGATTTCCGCATCACGCTGAAATCGGCCGACACCCACGCCGCTGTCGTGGTGGATGTGGCCGAGCCAATCGATTTCGCCGAGCCCGGGCCCGACGGCCGGACCGGTGTTCGTGGGGCGGACACCGCGCGATGTTCGATACACGGTCTGGTCTACAACCGGCGGCAGGCTTCCGGCTGCATTCGCTGCCTGGCGCCCGCACGTGCCCAGGCCCGCAAGCTGGAAGAGGCGACGGAGGAGGCCGAACAGCGTCGTGGACGTTTGGCGGACAGTCCGATCCGTCGGGCCTTCTGGGGATTGGCGCTGGCGCTGATCTTGGGATTCTTGTCGGCGGCGTACTACGCGCGCACGTCCAACCGCCACGACATCATCGCGCTACGCGCGCAGCAGGCCGAGATCTCGCTGCTGCCGGCGACGAAGACCACCCTGGCCCGTTTTGACGACCTTGACGCCGCGGTCCATGCGATGCATCGCCGTGGCGCCGGACGGGCGTTGCTGATCTGGATGGCAGTGGCCGCCGTGACGGGCGCCGCCTGGACAAAACTGACCTGAAGGCACTTCGGTCAGACGCTGGGATTCGGCGGATTCGAAACCAGACCCTGCGACGGGGGCGGGGGATCGGAATCGCCCTTCTCGATGTCATCGAGCTTTTTCTTCCGCGCGCGCTCGATCAGAAGAACGATCAAGATCGAAAGGTTGTACAGCGCGAACAGCGGGCCGGCCATCAGCAGCTGCGACAGGACATCGGGACCCGGAGTCAGAACGCCCCCGACCAGAGCCGACAGAATCAGGGCAAACTTGTCGAACTTCCACAGCATCCGCGACGACACCAGACCGATCCATCCCAGTACCGCCAACACCACGGGCAGCTCGAACGCGACGCCGGTCCCCAGCAGCATCGCCAACATGAACCCGACCAGGTGGTCCATCATGATCGTGGGCTGGATCTCGAAACCCGCGAATTTCTCGGCGAACGAAAACATGTACGTCAGTGCCGGCGTGCACAGCACCAGGTAACCGAAGATCGCGCCGCCGAGGAAGCAACCCGCCGTGGCGCCGGTAATCACCATGACCAGACGCCGTTCCTTGCGGTACAGACCGGGCGCCACGAACTTCCACAGTTCCCAAATGACGAAGGGGCTGGCAGCCAACAGCGCGCCGATGATGGCGATCTTCGTGTAGACCCAGAACGGCTCGGTGGGACTGGCGAAATGGAAAACCGCGGGGCGTCCTTCAAGCGCCATCTCCCACGCGCGCCGCGCCGGGCGGGTCAGAAATTCAAAGTACTTCTTTACGAATACGAACGAGACAATCACCGCCACCAGGAAAACAATCGAGGCGTTCCGCAGCCGAAGGCGGAGCTCCGATAGGTGCTCCAGAAACGACATGCGCGAATCGTCGACCGTGGCCTGATCTGTCTCTTCAATGGGGGGCAAGGGGCTGGTCCTCTGGAATTTATCGATTGGGATTCTTGCGGGGCGTGGCGCCCGGCAGCCTTGCCGGCGGCGGGGGTGGTGCGACCACTCGCCCGGAACCCTGTCCCTGGGGCGGGGGGGGCGGAGGCGGCCCCACGGTGACCGCCGCGAGATCCGCCTCGGTCAGCGTCTGGGTCGTGTTGCTTCGATCGGCCGCGCCGACAGGTTCAGCCATGGAGCGGCCCGGAATGGTCCTTCTTCCCTCGGGAACCGCGCGAAGGGAACGCAGAAAATCCGAGCCGCTAGGTGGCGCGGCCTGGCGTCGTTCAGCACCGGCGACAGGGGGAGATCCCTTCGCCAATACCGCGGCCAAGGGTGGTGCCGGCGGCGCGTGGTGAGCCGCGCTCGGTCCCGACGGCTCACGCGCGACGGTACCAGTGGGCGCGGCGCCCGGGATCGCCGGAACCACGGCCAGGGGAGGCGGGGTAACCATGGATGCCGCCTGATCGGGCGGCGCCAACGCGGGGCCTGTTCCGACGCGCGCTCCCGCAAAGGGCCCCGACACGGCCCTGCCCGGCACGGCTACGGGTCCCGACGTCACGCTTTTCCCGGACACGGCCACGGGTCCCGATACGGCGCCCCTACCCGGCACGGCCACGGGTCCCGAAGTCGCGCCGTTTCCGGACTGGGCGGCGGCCGCTGGAACCGGGTCCAAGACGGAGCCGGATACCTCGGTCGGCCCAGCCGCCGCGATGGGACCCGGGGTCGCGCTGCCGTCCGACGTGGCGCCTTCACCGGCGCCCTCGCCGGACGTGGCGCCTTCACGGGCGCCCTCGCCGGACGTGGCGCCTTCACCGGCCTCGCCGGACGTGGCGCCTTCATCGGTCGCGGGCTCGGTGGCCGCGCTGTCCATTTCCTGAGCTCGTTTTTGCAGGTCCGCCAAGTCCCGTCGCAACTGATCACGGCGCTTCAGCTCGTCAGGGTGGAGGGTTACCGCGTCACGCAATTCCTCCAGCGGTTTTCGGATCGCCTCGTCCAGCTGGATCTCGTTCTTCACGTCGGCCGTCGTCTTGCGGATCTCCCGGATAAGCTTGCCCAATCCCGAAGCCAGTTCAGGCAACTTCTTCGGTCCCAAGAAGATCATGGCGAGCAACAGGACGATGGTGATCTCGCCCATTCCGAGGTTGAACAAAGCATCCGAATCTAGCTCGTTTCCCCAGAAAAGCGAAGCACCCTCCGTCGGAAGGACGTCGGAAGAACGTCCGATGGCGTCGGAAGATCGCCGTCGAATCGCCCCCAGGATCGATCGCCCCCCAGAGCGGCAGCCCGGCGGTCCCCCGGTCAATCAACGGCGCTGAAAAGGGGTATCTGCCGAGGTGGTCCCAGCGCATAGGCATCGATCTGTCGCTCGCGCAACGCGGCCGCGAAGTCCTCGGCGAAGCCGTGAACGGCCGCGACCTCGCGCGCGCCCGAAGCGGTCACGTACGCCAGCAGCCCGGCAAAGTCGGCGTGGCTGGAATACGGGATGGCTTCATCGACGGCCAGGCGCGCCACCGCCGTCGCGTCGATCGCCGATCCCGACACCCAGGCCACGCGCGCGGGACCAAGCCTGGCGAGATGGCCGGCCTGCCGATCCACCGCGGGCCACAACAGAATCTCATCGCGACGGAGGGATCCGGAAAAGCGCGCGATGGAGGGGCCAGCCACGCCCGCGCGGCGGTAGGCCGCAGCCGCGGCAACCATCGAGCGATGCCCACGCAGCTTCCAGCCCGCGGCCGACAGCGCCGGCGCGATGTCTTGTGCCGGTCCCAGGGGAGCGACCAGCAGCACCGGTGCGCACCCCGCCTCCCGTGCCGCGCGAGCGAATCGACAGGTCGCGTCCGCGGCCTCGTCCATCGAGATGAAAGCGAAGCGAGGGTGACCAAAGGTCGCGTCGATGCACAGCGCATCGGCGGCGCGAACCGCCCCAGGCGCCGCGCCTCGTGACGGTGCTCCCAGGCGCGCCGCGCCCCCGTATAAAATCCTCCTTTGTCCCGTGTCGCACAACAACGCCGCGGCACCCGGCAGGTGGCCCGAGGGAAGCAACTCCAGACGCAGACCACCCAGCACGAAGGGCCGGCCAGAAGCGACGATCAGGGCCCGGGACCGCAAGCGATCGCCGTCCGACCCCAGCAACGCTAGCGTTTCGGCCGTGGTCAAGATCTGGGCGCGCCCCGAGCGCGCCACCCCCTGGCGACGTCCCTGCGGATCGCGCGATCGGGCGTTCGATAGGAACACCAGATCGCCGCCCCCAATCGCGTCGCAGGCGATGATGGTTCCCGCAATCCGTGCCCCGCCCCGAAAGAGGAACGACCGCAGGCGCGCGCCGTGCTCCCGTTTCGCCATGCGCGCGCCGGTTATAGAGGGCGCCGCCCGGCTTGCCAAGGGTGACCAGCCGACGTGAAGCCGGCGTGCGGTCCGCCGCGAGTCCGCAGAGCGTGCCGGCCAGTTCGCGCCAACCGGGAAAAGGCGCCGGGATGTGGGACCGGGATAATGGCTCGACATCCACCGCATCGGAGCAAGACACCCGTCGGAGCAAGACACCCGTCGGACGCCAGACATCCGTCAGAGGTCCGTATGCGCTCTGGCGCCCGACGCGGCCACCTTGTTAAGCTGGGTTGGCCATGGCGCCCTGCCTGCGAAAGGATCTGGTTGCCACGATCGTCGATGAGCAGGGAGTTAGTTGCGTCGAGGTGACGGATCCTCTCACGTCAGGCGGCTTTCGCTTCTACGACTTCGAATACGCTCTGGCGCAGCAACTGACCGGGCAGCCCCTTGAGACGGTCGTCGCCTGGGCCTTGTCGACCTATGGAGTCGAGCTGTCGACGGAAGCACTGGATCAGTTCATCGAGAAACTGGCCGGACTGGGTTTTTTGGTGGGCGGCAGTTCCGGTGCCCAGCCGGCCGCGCTGGCGCCCTTCTCGCCTTCATCGGGCTCGCAGCCGTTTGGAGAATTGCCCGCCACGGTGGTCGGGGATAGCGCTGCCGTCATGGATCTTCCTCCGTTGAGTGCTTTCGATGGGGCCGAGAGTCAGCCGAACCCCGATCACGCGGCCGCGCCCGAAGGACTGATTTCCGGTGACGCGACGGAATACCGCCTGAAGGAGTCCGCAAGCGGACTTTGGGAGCGAGGACGAACACAAGAACAGGACGAGCACCGAACCGAGCACGGGAGCCAGGATCAACGCGAGGACCCAGTCGAGCTCCGGGGCCAGGACCGAGACGAGGACCAGGGCCAAGTTCCAAGCACGGACCAGGTTCGGGTGGAGCCCGCGCTCGAGGTCGCGCCGGTGCGACAGGTACCCGAGGCCGTCCCACCGCACCTAGAGGTTCTGGCGGGACCCCTGCCGCCCGTGTCCGTTGCCGCCGATCTGAAACCAGCGGTGGCTCAGGAACCGGCTGCCCACGCTCCGCCAGTCGTGATGGAAATGGATGTGGGGGCTCCGCCCGATTCGCCGTTGGCGTCGATCACTCAGTTCATCGACGCGGAATCAAGCGGACCCGCGCCGATGGGAGCACTCGATGCGGCACCACCGAGCACGCCCATCGAAGCTCCGCCAGCGATGAACGATAGTGGGCCTGCTCCCAGCGCGCCGGATGTTGCTTCTTGGGCGACCGATCTCGCTGATGAGGTGGACCAACCACGTGCCGAACGCCGGCAGCCTCCGCGACCAGAGGTGGTGGTGATGCCTCCGATCGCCGAGGGGCCTGCGGCGACGCCACCGCCGCGCCGCCGGTTCACCGCCCTGTTCGTGCTGCTGTTGTTGGCGGGTGCTACCGCCGCCGCCGCCTGGCTTCTGCGTCCACGGGGCGGGCCACAGACCCCCGTTTCGTCAACAGAGACACCGACAGTGCACGTTGTCTCGCCCCAACCCACCACGTTTTACCGCTGGTTCCAGACGGTGGGGGTCGTTGTGCCTGGACGCGACGACACGCTTGGGTTTCCGACCGGTGGTCGCCTACAGGACGCGATGGCGCCCCGAACGACGTTCCGGGCCGGTGAAGCCATCGCCCGGCTGGTGGGCGTCGCGGAGCGCGAACTGGCGGTAAACCGCATGAGGGCGCGCGTGTCGTACTACGAGCAGCTGCGCGACAGCAGCCGCGCCGAGGGGAACGAGAACGCGGCCCGCCAGGCCGAGGCCAAACTGGTGACCCGCAAGCAGGAGCTCAACGCGGCCCAGACGGCACTGGCCGAGCTGGAGATCCACCCAAAGGTCGCCGGTGAGATCGCGGAGCTGCTGGTGGCCAAGGGCACGTTCATCAAAGCTGGCGCTCCCGTGTTTCGCGTTCGGGCCACCGGCCCCCGAGCCACCTTCGCCCTGGCGCAAGAAGATCTCGCGCGGGCACGGGCACTGGGGTTCTGTCGTATCGAAACCATCCCCGGCAGTGGCGGAGGTGCGGATGGTGGCGCCGGGGAGACCATTGCCCGGGCCATCGATTGCTCGTTCTCGACGGGAGCCACCGACGATTCGACCAAACTGGCGGTCGACTTGGCCGGTGTCAACGCCGCTCGGCCAGGGACGCAGGTTCGATTGGCCAGCGCCCGCTACGATGGCGTGTTCCCAGTCCCCCGGTCAGCCCTGGCACGCCTGGACGGATCTGACCGCTTCTGGGTGGTTTCAGGCGGTGGCACGATCGCCGAAAGCCGGGTGGCGGAATTGGCCGCCGTCGTGGACGATCTGGGCTTGATCGCGCGCGGCATCAGCGTGGGCGAATCCGTTATCGTCGATCCCCCGGCCGGTCTGGCCAACGGATCAGAGGTCAAGATCGCCCGATAGGGGCGCTTGCAGTCGGCCCGCCAGCCTAGCCCGTGACGCCGGACAGGGTCGAGTTGACGACCTTGGCGCCGGCGGTGGCCGCCAAATCGGGCTCAAGCACGGCCGAGGGGATTCCCAGCGCCGCACCCAAGGTCCGCGCCAGCGCGACGCTGGT